>NZ_JAJPWR010000016.1:0-254692 GCF_046548995.1 Amycolatopsis sp. lyj-109 | reverse complement strand
TCGCTGCTGTCGCTGCCCGGCTCAACGACCGTCCCCGCAAGACTCTGAACTGGCTTACCCCGCAGGAAAAGATCAACATGCTACTGTCCGATGTAGAGCATGTTGCAACAACCACATGAATCCACCCCGCCTTGGGGCGCTTGACGTGAGCCGCTAGGCGATCGCCGTGCCGTCGACCACCTGGTTGCGGCCCGCGTCCTTGGCTCGGTACAGGGCCTTGTCCGCGGCCTGCAGCAGGCGGTCGACGGCGGTTCCGCCGTCCGGGTAGGTGGCGACGCCGATGGAGGCGGACAGGCCGCCGATCGCGCGGGTAGCGGTGCCGTCCTCGTACTCGACCTTCAGGGACTCGATCGCCGAGCGGATGCGCTCGGCCACCGCCAGCACCGCCGCCGGGCCGATGTCCGGGAGCAGGACGACGAACTCCTCGCCGCCGAAGCGGCCGACCGAGTCGTAGTCGCGGACCGCGCTCTTGATCGTCGCCGCGACCGCGCGCAGCACCGTGTCGCCCGCGAGGTGACCGTGCTCGTCGTTGATCAGCTTGAAGTAGTCCAGGTCGATCATCAGCACGCCGAACGTGCTGCGCGTGCTGCGCTGGGCGCGGGCCAGCTCGCGCGAAGCGAGCAGGTGCCACCCGGTCGTGTTGAACAGGCCGGTCTTCTCGTCGGTCGTCGCGGCGATCTCCAGCTGCTTGATCAGCACGGCCCGGTGCAGCACCAGCAGCGGCGGCACGATCGCGACGGCGAGCGCGGGCAGTGTCGCCAGCGTCAACGCCGTGAGCAGGCCCAGGCAGAGCGTCGCGACCTCGAGGAGGTTGTCGCCCAGGCCGCCGAAGAACGCCTTGATCGTGCGCTTGGTGATCGTCAGCGCCGGGACGATCGTGATCGCCGAGACCAGGAAGTACGCCACCGCGGCCAGCGTGATGGCCGTGACGCCGCGCCAGCCCGCCGTCAGCGCCCCGTACATGTCCGGGACGCCGAGGCGGACCAGGACGAATTCGGCCGCGTAGCAGGTGATGACGACCAGCGACGCGTTCAGCGTCGTCCGGAACGGCGGGACGCGCTTGATCCGCGCGAGGCTGCGCGTCGCCAGGTGCAGGTAGAGGACGGCGATCAGCGCGGTGACGAGCGCGGGCGGCAGGAGCAGCACGCCGGCGAACGTCCAGACCGACGTCAGGTTGATGTGCGGGGTGTCGGACACCAGCCGCCGGACGCGCTCGATCTTGCGGCCGAGCTCGGCCTGCAGGACGCCGAGGCAACTGAGGATGCCGAAGACGGCCAGGTCCCACCGGTGCGTGGGCACGGTGACGGCGGCCCAGAGGGTGGCGGCGAGCGCGATCGGCTCGACGAGGAAGCAGTAGAAGATCAGCGACCCGCGCTGCTGCCAGAGGGTCCAGTGAGCAGGATTCAGCGCCCCACGGATCCGTCCCGCGCGGGGTTGGGCCGGACGGGCGCCGTCCATACTCAAGGCGGTGCAACTCCCCTGGGTGATCCGACGATCCGTGTCCACCCCACCACACCGGGCGGCCGCGATCGATGATTGCCACACGTTCGGAGCAGTGAAGGGAGGCCGCCGCCATGCGCAACCGCGAGTCCTGAGGCCCCCGAGTCCCGAAGTCCGCGCGAACCGCCGGAGGGAGGCCGTCATGCGCAACCGCGAGTCCTGAGCAGCTACGACCCTCGTCCGTCCGTGCCCGAGAGGAGAGCTGTCGTGCGCAATCGCGAGTCCTGAATCGAGGCGATCCCTGCTCACCGCGTCCGGAAGGAGAGCCGTCGTGCGCAACCGCGAGTCCTGAGTCGCCGTGCCCCCGTTCCTCCGCGCCCGGAAGGAGACCGCTGTGCGCAACCGCGAGTCCTGACCCCGGCCTGTATCCCGCCCGTTTCCGCCCGAGAGAGGAATCGTCACCATGCGCAACCGTGAATCGTGAATCCCCGCCGGAGGCGGATCCGGCCCACTCCCCTCCGCGGGCCCGGGTGGGGCCGCTCAGGCGGTCGCGCCGCCGTCGACCACCAGGTCGTGCCCCACGGTGAAGGCGGCTTCGTCCGAAGCCAGCCACAGCACCGCGGCGGCCACCTCGGCGGTGGCACCCACCCGGCCCAGCGGAATCGCGTTCTTCAACCGCGCGGCGCGATCGGCGTCCGTCTCGCCCGGACGCCGGGACATGTCCGTGTCGGTCGCACCCGGGCTGACGGCGTTGATGCGGACGCCGTCGGCGATGTGGTCGCGTGCTGCCGTCCTGGTCAGCGCGCTCACCGCGGCCTTCGACGCCGCGTAGGCCGCCATGTTCGGCAGCCTGCCGTGGGCGCCGATGTTCGACGCCATGTTGACGATCGCGCCGCCGCCGTGCGCCCGCATGTGGGTGACTTCGTGCTTCAGGCACAGCCACGTCCCGGTGACGTTCGTTCCCAGCACCGCGCCGAAGTCGTCCTCACCGAGGTCCGCGGCCGCCGCCGGCGACCCGAGGATGCCCGCGTTGTTGAACGCGACGTCCAGTCCGCCGTGCCGCGCGACGACCGTCTCCACCATCCGGGCCACGTCCGCGGAGTCGGTCACGTCGACGGTCACCGCGCTCGCGTCGCCGCCGATCTCCGCGACCGCGGCCGTCAGCCGCCGCTCGTCGCGCCCGGCGACGACCACCGTCGCGCCTTCGCCGGCGAACGCCCCCGCCGTCGCCCGTCCGATGCCCGAGCCGCCGCCCGTCACCAGGACGACCTTGCCCGCGAAACGTGCCCCCATCGTGTACCTTCTTTCTGGTCCGATCATTCTTGAAAGAGCAGGCGCAAGGCCTGGGAGACGGCCGCGTTCACCCGGCTCGCCGCGTCCGTGCCCTTGCCCAGGACGCGCAGCCCCTGCAGCACGGTGAGCAGGAAACGCGCCAGCGTCGCCGGGTCGCTGCCGCCGGGGAGCTCGCCCTGGGCCTTCGCGCGTTCCAGCGCCATGGTGAGGGCGACCTCGAGGGTGTCCCAGCTGCGTTCCACCACCCGGGCGACTTCGGGATCGCGGGGGAGGAGCTCGATCGCCGCGTTGACGACGAAGCAGCCCATCCTCGTCTCGTCGCCGAGGATTTCCGCGGTGTAGCCGTCGAACAGCCGGCGCACCGCGGCCACCCCGGAACCCGGCTCCGACAACTGCGCCATCACCCGTGCGTCGGTTCGTTCCGCGTAGCGCTTCAACGCCGCGACGTAGAGGTCGTGCTTCGTGCCGAAGGTGGCGTACAGGCTGGCCTTCGCGACGCCGAGGTGCGTGACTAGGTCGCTGACCGACGTCGCCTCGTACCCCTGGCGCCGGAAGAGGGTGAGCGCGCCGTCGCAGGCTTCGCCGACGTCGAACTCCTTGACCCGGGACATGATCGAAACCCTAGCCGTATCGAGAACGGTCGGTCAAATATGCGGGCGGCGGTGTGTCGCGTCCGGTCACGGCGCGTGCGGTGGCACTATGGCTGCTTCGACCGGCTCGAGGGGGGTGCACGATGCAGGATCGGCTGACGTTGCCGCCGACCGTCGTCGCCACCCACCTGCGCTCCTGCGCCGAGGAACTCGCCGCCGGACTGCGCTGCGGCGGCCCGGGCGCCACGACGGCCGAGCTCACCGACGTCGTCGCCCAGCTGGTCGCCGGGCAGGAAGCCATCTCCCACGCGCTCGCCGGCCTCGCCGCCCGGGTCGAAGGCGGTTCGGACGCCCTCGCCGCGGCCCCGCCGCTGGACGTCGAGGTGGTCGCCGAGGTGCTCCGCGCGGCCGCGTGCGCCTCCCGGTGCTCGGCCGAGGCGCTCGACGAGGTCACGCCGTCGTTCGAATGTGTGAGCGAATCCGTCGCGCCTGACACCCGTTTGTAGCTGTCGATCCGCCACGGGCGCTGTCTAGCCTGGAGCTGCGGAGGTGGCACGGATGCGCGCAGTGTGGACGGGCACGATCGGGTTCGGCAGTTACGCCATCCCGGTGAAGGCGTACAGCGCCACCGAAGAGCGGGAAATCCCGCTCCACCAGGTGCACGAGACCGACGGCGGCCGTATCCGGGTCAAGCGCGTGTGCGAGATCGACGGCGCCGAGGTGCCGCCCGGGGAGATGATCCGCGGCTACCCCGTTCCCGGCGGCGACGTCGTCCTGCTGTCCGATCACGAGCTGGCGTCGCTCCCGATGGCGGGCCGCACGATCGCCATCCGCGGGTTCGCACCGGTACCCGACGTCGATCCGCTCTGGTTCGCGAAGAGCTACTACCTCGAACCCGACCCGGCGGGCACGAAGCCGTACGTGCTGTTCAGCGAGGCGCTCCAGCAGTCGGGCCGGCTCGCGCTGGTCACCGTCGCGCTGCGCCGCCGCGAGACGCTCGGCGCGCTGCGCGTGCGCGATCAGGTCATCGTGCTCGAGACGATGCGGTGGCCCGACGAGGTGCGCACCCCCGACTTCCCGTTCCGGCACGCCGACGTCGACATCCGCCCCGGCGAGCTGCGGCGCGCGGTGAACCTGGTCGAGCAGCTGACCGGCGAGTTCGACCCCGGCCGGTACCCGGACCGTTACCGCGAGGCCTTCCAGGCGTTGGTCCAGGCGAAGATCGACGGAGCCGAGGTCGTCCAGCCGACGGCCGCCGAACAGGCCGAGGGCGTCACCCGCCTGCTGGCGGCGTTGCAGGAGAGCGCCGCCGAAGCGGAGGACGCGCGCAACGCGGCCGTCACGAAGGCCAAGGCGGCTGCTTCGAGGGCCGCGAAGGCGCGTACGACGGCGAAGCGAGCCGCGACGCGCAGTCGCACGAAGACGTCTTGAGTATTACTACCCACGGGTAATTGAGGGTTCTCACACTCAACCCGCACCCTCTCGGCGCGGCAGACTTCCTCCTGTCAGCGGATACCGGATCGCTGGCGGAGGGGGGAAGTCCGGACGGCCCCTGGGGAGGTGAGCCGTCCGGGCGCCAGGGTTCCGGGGCGGGCCGAAGGAGGAGCGGCCCGTTTCCGGAACCCGTCCCGCACCGCGGGGAGGCGGCGCGGGAACCGAAGGGGGTGTCCGAAGGCTGCCGTGGAGGGATCGAGGGGTCTCCACGGCAGCTTTCAGGCGTCCGCGACCCGGATCAGCAGGTCGGCGGCCAGCCGGAGCAGCTGACGCTCGGTCGGCGACAGCGTCGCCTCGAGGGCGTCGGCCAGCCAGCGCTCGCGTTGGCCGGTGTACTCGCGCAGCACCGCCAGGCCGTCCGGGGTGATGCTGACCCGCGAGCGGCGCCCGTCGTCGGGATCCGGCGTCCGCGTGACCAGCCCGCGGAGGGTGAGCGACGCCAGGATCCGGGTCATCGACTGCGGCTGCAGCCGTTCCGCCTCGGCCAGCTCGGTCGGTGTGTGCGTGCCCGCCCGGTAGAGCCTGCTCAGCACCGCGAGCACCGCCGGGCCCGGGCTGCTCTGGTCCGCCTCGGCCCGCATCCGCCAGTTCAGCCGCCCGACGCCTTCCCGCACCCGCCGGGACAGATCGGCGAGTTCGGCGTCCGCGTGGATGGTCTCGGGCTGCATGTCGTCCAGATTAGGTGGTCCCGCGGACCAGCCGGGCATAACGCCCGTCGCGCGCCAGCAGCTCGGCGTGCGTCCCGCGTTCGCGGATCCGGCCCTCGTGCAGCACCACGATCTGATCGGCGTGCTCCACAGTGGACAGCCGGTGCGCGATCGTCAGCGTCGTGCGGCCCGCGGCGAGCCGGTCGAGCTCGGCCTGCACCGAGCGTTCCGTGCGGGTGTCGAGCGCGCAGGTCGCCTCGTCCAGGATGAGCACCGGCGGGTTGCGCAGCAGGATCCGGGCGATCGCCATCCGCTGCTTCTCGCCGCCGGAGAACCGGTAGCCCCGCTGGCCGACGACCGTGTCGTACCCGTCGGGCAGGCCGGCCAGGGTGTCGTGGATGTGCGCGGCCTTCGCGGCGGCCTCGACCTCCTCGTCGGTCGCGTCCGGCTTGGCGAAGCGCAGGTTCTCCCGCACGGTGTCGTGGAAGAGGTAGGTCTCCTGCGACACCATCCCGACCCCGGCGGCCAGCGAGGCGAGGGTGACGTCCCGGACGTCGGTGCCGTCGATCTTCACCGATCCTTCACTCACCTCGTACAGCCGCGCGACCAGGTACGCGAGCGTCGTCTTGCCCGAGCCGGTCGAGCCGACCAGCGCGGTCGTGGTCCCGGCCGGCACGTCGAGGTCGATGCCATCCAGGGTGAGCGGCCCGGCGGTGTCCGACGCGTCGTACCGGAACGAGACGCCGCGCATCGAGACGTCGCCGCGGCGCACCTCCAGCACCCGGGCGCCGGGCTTGTCGGCGATCTCCACCGGTAGGTCCAGGACCTCGAAGATGCGGCCGAACAGCGCCTTCGACGTCGCCACGTTCTGCCCGATCGTCTGCATCGCGCTCGCCGGGGCGACCAGCCGGTTGAGCATGCTGGTGAACGCCACGACGGTGCCGAGCGAGATCGGCGACGCGCCGCCGGCCAGCGACAGTCCGGCGATCCAGTAGACCAGCGCCGGGATGACGGTCAGGCTCATCGCCCGCGACGCCGTCTGCCAGCGGCCGGCCAGCGCCGCCGCGCGTTCCAGCGCCGCGATCTCGCACGATTCGGCGCCGAATCGCTCGCGCACCGCCCGTTCGTTGCCCATCGTCTTGGCGAGCAGGACGCCGGTGACCGACAGGGACTCCTCGACCATGGTCGTCAGCCGGGCCAGCCGCCGCGTCCGGCCGCGGGCCAGCGTCCGGCGCTTCTTGCCCAGGCGCAGCGTGAACAGCAGGAACAGCGGCACGACGACCAGGGACAGCGCCGCGAGCTGCCAGTCGAGCGCGACCAGGGCGACCGTGATGGCGATCGTCGTGGTCGCGTTCTGCACCATCGACCCGGCGGTCGTGGTGATCACGTTGTCGACGCCGCCGATGTCGTTGAAGACCCGCGAGAGCACTTCGCCGCTCTTCGTCCGCGTGAAGAAGCCGAGCGACATCCGCTGCAGGTGGCCGTAGACGGAGACGCGCAGCTCGTTCATCACCCGCTGCCCGATGGTGTTGGACAGGCCGGTGGTGGCGACGCCGAGGGAACCGCTGCCGACCGCGCACGCGATCATCCCCGCCGCCAGCAGGCTGATCAGCAGCGTGTCGCGGTGCGGCAAGGCGTCGTCGAGGATCTCGCGCAGCAGGAACGGCGAGACGACGCCGAGGCCGGCCTGCACGACGATCAGCGCGAACAGCGCGGCGAGCGGCCCGCGGTGCGGGCGGAACAGGCCGGCGACCCGCCGGAGCGGGACCGGCTCGTCGGCGTCGGTGGCCGGTTCACGGAGGACAGGCGCAGAAGTCATACACGTAGGTTTACTTAATCCGGAGGTGTTTTCCAGTCTTTTTCCCGATGTGGAGGCAATGTTAGTACTCCTATGTGTAGTACGTGCGCGTACCGCGCGAGGCGGGAGACCCGGAGCGACTACCCTCGACAGGGCCGGCCGCGTCCGGCGCGCCACCATCGACCCAGCTGGAGCGTGCACACCCGTGTTCGACACCCTCTCCGATCGGCTCACCGCCGCCCTGCAGACGCTCACGCGCAAGGGCAGGCTGTCCGACGCCGACATCGACGCCACCGCGCGCGAGATCCGCATCGCGCTGCTGGAGGCCGACGTCGCCCTCGGCGTGGTCAAGACCTTCATCGCGAAGATCAAGGAGCGCGCGAAGGGCGCCGAGGTCTCCCAGGCGCTCAACCCCGCGCAGCAGGTCGTCAAGATCGTCAACGAGGAGCTCGTCGGGATCCTCGGCGGCGAGACGCGCCGGCTGAACCTGGCCAAGACCCCGCCGACCGTGATCATGCTCGCCGGTCTCCAAGGTGCCGGTAAGACGACGCTCGCCGGCAAGCTCGCGATGTGGCTGAAGAAGCAGGGCCACGCGCCGATGCTGGTCGCCTGCGACCTCCAGCGCCCGAACGCCGTCACGCAGCTGCAGGTCGTCGGCGAGCGCGCCGGCGTCGTGACGTTCGCACCCGAGCCGGGTAACGGCGTCGGCGACCCGGTCGACGTCGCCCGCCGCGCCATCGCCGAGGCCAAGCACGCGCAGCACGACGTCGTCGTGGTCGACACCGCGGGCCGCCTGGGTGTCGACGAAGAGCTGATGAAGCAGGCCGCGGACATCCGCGACGCGGTCGAGCCGGACGAGATCCTGTTCGTCGTCGACGCGATGATCGGCCAGGACGCCGTGACCACGGCCCAGGCCTTCCAGGACGGCGTCGGCTTCAGCGGCGTCGTGCTCACCAAGCTCGACGGCGACGCCCGCGGTGGCGCCGCGCTGAGCGTCCGCGAGGTCACCGGCCAGCCGATCCTCTTCGCCTCCAACGGCGAGAAGCTCGAGGACTTCGACACCTTCCACCCGGACCGGATGGCGTCGCGGATCCTCGGCATGGGTGACGTGCTCACCCTGATCGAGCACGCCGAGCAGGCCTTCGACCAGCAGCAGGCCGAGAAGGCCGCGGAGAAGCTGTCGAGCGGCCAGCTCACCCTGGAGGACTTCCTCGAGCAGATGCTCGCGGTCCGCAAGATGGGCCCGATCGGCAACCTGCTCGGCATGCTCCCGGGCGCCGGCCAGATGAAGGACCAGCTGGCCCAGGTCGACGACAAGCACCTCGACAAGCTGCAGGCGATCATCCGCGGCATGACCCCGGCCGAGCGCGAAGACCCGAAGATGATCAACGGCTCGCGGCGGCTGCGCATCGCCAACGGCTCCGGCGTCACCGTCCGCGAGGTCAACGACCTGGTCAACCGGTTCTTCGAAGCCCGCAAGATGATGGCCCAGATGGCCGGCCGGTTCGGCTTCGGCGGCGGGGGCGGCTCCAAGTCCCGCAAGGGCAAGAAGGGCAAGAAGGGCGGGCGCGGCCCGACCCAGCCCAAGGTTCGCGGCGGCTTCCCCGGCGGCATGCCGATGCTGCCCCCGGGCGGCCAGATGCCGGGTGGGATGCCCGACCTGTCGCAGCTCGGCGGCATGAACGACGTCCCGGGCTTCGACCCGACGAAGTTCAAGCTGCCGAAGAACCCCAAGGACAATTGAGCCACGCTTTGGAGAAGTCACTGCACGCCGCCGGGGTGATCCTGCCCGGCGGCGAGCCGGGGGAGCTGTGGATCACCGGCGGCCGGATCTCGTTCGAGCCGGTGCCGGACGCCGAGAGTCTCGGCCGGGACGTCTTCCTCGTGCCCGGCCTGGTCGACGCGCACTGCCACCCCGGCATCGGCGTCGGCGGGCCGGTGTCGCTCGAAGAGGCGGCGCAGCAAGCGCTGACCGACCGGAACGCCGGAACGCTGCTCATCCGCGACTGCGGCCTGCCCATCGACGTCCGCCCGCTGCAGCAGCGGGCCGACCTGCCGGCGATCATCCGCGCCGGGCGGCACCTCGCCCTGGCCAAGCGCTACATCCCCGGCCTCGGCATCGAGCTGGACGATCCGGCACAGCTGCCGGAGGCGGTGGCCGAGCAGGCCCGGGACGGCGACGGCTGGGTCAAGCTCGTCGGCGACTGGATCGATCGCGGCGTGGGTGACCTGGCACCTCTGTGGCCGGACGACGTCCTGGCCGAGGCCGTCAAGGTCGCGCACGACCACGGCGCCCGCGTCACCGCCCACGTGTTCGGCGAGGCGGCCATGCCCGGCCTGATCGCGTCCGGCATCGACTGCCTCGAACACGGCACCGGCCTGAGCGCCGATCAGCTGGCCGAGCTGGCGCGCCACGACGTCGCCCTGGTCCCGACGCTGATCAACATCGAGAACTTCCCGGGCATCGCGGACAAGGCCGGCAAGTACCCGGCGTACGCCGCGCACATGCGCGCGTTGCACGCCGGCGTCGGCGAGATGGTCGCTTCGGCGATCGAAGCCGGCGTACGCGTCTTCGCGGGCAGCGACGCCGGTGGCCTGGTCGAGCACGGCAGGCTCGTCGACGAGATCGAGGCGCTCCACCGCGCCGGCATGACGCGCGAGCAGGCCCTCGCGAGCGCGTCCTGGGCCGCCCGCGACTGGCTCGGCCACCCCGGCATCGACGACGGCGCACCCGCCGACCTGCTCGTCTACCCGAGCGACCCGCGCGAGGACTTGGGCGTCCTCCGGCATCCTTCGCACATCGTGCTCGGCGGGGTCGTGTACGCCTAGTACTGCAGGGCGAGATCTTTGTTCGGTGCGGCCGAAGACAGCCTGCCAGGACAATCCTGGACGCCGGTCTGCCGCGGCTGGTCGTGAGTGGTAATTCGGGTTAGAACCCGAATTACCACTCACGACCACCAGCCACGGCAAACGGTGACCTTGTTTCCCCAGGTCACGCACACAAGTGTCCCTGTAGTACTAGACCCCCGCCGATTTCCTTGCGGGGTCGGCACTTTAGCGTGGGACGCGTGACGGACGACGACGGCGCACGGCGCGTGCTCGGGGCGCACTGGTGTTTCGTGGCGTTCTTCGCGGGCATCGCCGGCTACTACCTGGCCAACCTCATCATCGCGGCGGCGGTCAACCGCAACGTCGGCGAGTTCGACCCCCTCGAACTGCACGACATCGGCCCGCTCCTGCTCCTGGCGTTCGTGCCCAACCTCCTGCTCGGCCTCGGCCCGGCGGCGGGCTCGTGGCGATGGGGACAGGGGCTGCGCACCGACTTCGGCCTCAAGCCGACCTGGCGCGACGTCCGGATCGGCCTCGCCTGCGGGGTGCTCGCGCTGGTCGTCGGCTACCTGCTCAACCTGATGCTGATCGCGGTCTACGGCGCCGACGACGTCTCCGACAGCCCGCTCACCGACCTCGCCGACACCTTCGACGGCGACACGGTGTGGCTGGTGCTCGCGGCGGTGATCGTCATCGCCGGCGCGCCGATCACCGAGGAACTGCTGGTCCGCGGCACGTTGTGGAACGCGCTGTCGATCCACCGGGTGCCGCCGTGGGTGGTGCTCGTGGTCACGTCGCTGGTGTTCGCCCAGCTGCACGGCGAGCCGACCCGCACCATCGCGCTGTTCGGCCAGGGCATCGCGATGGGGCTGGCCCGGTACCTGTCCGGCCGGGTCAGCGCCGGGGTGATCGCCCACGCGGCGAACAACCTGCCGCCCGCGGTGCTGCTGTTCGTCGCGCACTGAACGTTGCGAAGTTCGATGGACAGTAGCTGGACGGATACTGTGAGATCACATCGCGGCGACTAGGCTCGGCATCTGGAGCCGACCGACGCGGAGGGCAAGGCGTGACCACTTCCCAGCCCCGGGACCAGGCTGCCGACGCCACACCGTTCCCCGAGCCCGAGGACCCCGCCGCGGCGGCCTTCCTGCCGCCCGCGCCGCGGCACCGGTGGGGCTTCGGGGCCTTCCTGCTCGTCGAGGCCGTGCTGCTGTCCTCCGCGGCCTTCGTGTCGGCCCTCGTCGGCGACACCGGCCCCGGTCCGCTGCCGATGAGCGTCGTGCTGCTCGGCACCATGCTGCCGACGATGATCGCGGCCGGCGTCGCGGTGCTGGTCACCTACGTCCGCGGCAACGGGCCCGTGTCCGACCTGCGGCTGGAGTGGCGCTGGGCCGACGTGAAGACCGGGTTGCGGTACGGCTGCATCGGGCTCGTCTTCACCACCCTCGGCGCCTACTTCTGGACGCGGCTCGTCGGCGACGCCAAGGCGACGTCGGCGATCAGCGCGCTGGTCGAGGACCGCACGATGTCGGTGTCGGCGGCCTTGGTGATGTTCGTCTACCTCTGGCTCCTCGGCCCGATCTGCGAGGAGATCATCTACCGCGGCCTGCTCTGGGGCGCCGCGGAACAGCTGCAGTGGCGCAGCGAGCGCTGGGGCCGCGTCGCGGCGTTCCTGCTGTCGACGGCGGTGTTCGCGGCCAGTCACCTCGAGCCCCTGCGGACGACGTTGCTGCTGGTCATCGCGGTGCCGATCGGCCTCGCCCGGCTGGTCACCGGCCGGCTGCCGGCCAGCATCGTCGCGCACCAGGTGAACAACTTCCTGCCGGCGCTGACCATCCTGCTCGGGGCGCTCGGGGTGGCCTCTTTCTAGGCCTGTTTCCGGTCCCGGGAGCGCCGTCTGGCAGAATGGCACACTGCCTGCTTCCGCCGGACCCTCTCACCGTGCGAAAGCTCCTGACCTTCGGGTGCCCGCGTCCGTGTCCCCACTCGGACCGCGTGCGCCCAGCCCAGCACCAGAGAGATTCGAGGAGAACCCACACCCGTGGCCGTCAAGATCAAGCTGCAGCGCCTCGGCAAGATCCGTGCGCCGTACTACCGCATCATCGTTGCCGACGCGCGCACCCGCCGGGACGGCAAGGCCATCGAGACGATCGGCAAGTACCACCCGAAGGAAGAGCCGAGCCTGATCGAGGTCGTCTCCGAGCGCGCCCAGTACTGGCTGGGTGTCGGCGCGCTGCCGACCGAGCCGGTCCAGCGCCTGCTGGAGATCACCGGTGACTGGCAGAAGTTCAAGGGCCTGCCGGGCGCCGAGGGCACCCTGAAGGTGGCCGAGCCGAAGCCGTCCAAGCAGGACCTGTTCAACGCGGCGCTGGCCGCGGCCGGCGAGGAGCCCTCCACCGAGGCCACCACGCCGAAGAAGAAGTCCGCCCCGAAGAAGGCCGAGGCCGAGAAGGCAGAGGCTGCTGAGGGCGAGAAGTCCGAGTGAGTTTCCTCGCGGACTCCCTCGAGCACCTGGTGCGCGGGATCGTCGACAACCCGGACGAGGTCCGGGTCGAGCTGCTGACCACGCGTCGTGGTCGCACGCTCGAGGTGCACGTGCACCCCGACGACCTCGGCAAGGTGATCGGCCGGGGCGGTCGCACGGCGACCGCCCTGCGCACCGTCATGGGCGGCATCGGTGGCCGCGGCGTCCGCGTGGACGTCGTCGACACGGACCGCTGAGCCTTCACGGCCTTCACGGAAACGGTCAGGATGGACGTCGTAGTCGGCCGCATCGCGAAGGCGCACGGAATCCGCGGGGAACTCGCGGTGGACGTGCGCACGGACTCGCCGGAAGAGCGGTTCAAGATCGGTGTGGCCGTCACGACGAAGCTGCGTGACGGCAGCAAAAGGGAACTCACCATCGCAGCCGCCCGCGAACACAGCGGGCGGCTGCTGGTGCGTTTCGAGGAGGTCCTGACCCGCGACGTCGCCGAGACGCTGCGGGGCGCGCTTCTGCTCGCCGACACCGACACGCTGCCGCCGACTTCGGACCCCGACGAGTTCTACGACCACGAGCTGGCCGGCCTGCGGGCCGAGCTGGCGGACGGCACCGTCGTGGGCAAGGTGGTCGAGGTCGTCCACTCGCCCGCCGGGGAGCTCCTGGAGCTGGACGTCGACGGCCGCGAAGTGCTGGTGCCGTTCGTCCGCGCGATCGTCCCCACCGTGGACGTCGCGGGCGGCCGGGTCGTGCTCGACCCGCCGGAAGGGCTCCTGGACGCCTGATGCGGATCGACGTCGTCACGATCTTCCCCGAATACCTCGACCCGCTGCGCGCCGCGCTGCTGGGCCGGGCGATCGACCGCGGCCTCATCGAGGTCGGCGTGCACGACCTGCGCAACTGGACGCACGACGTGCACCGCGCGGTCGACGACGCGCCGTACGGCGGCGGCCCCGGCATGGTCATGAAGCCGCAGATCTGGGGCCCGGCGCTGGACGACGTCTGCCGTCCCGAGACGAGGCTCGTCGTCCCGTCGCCGGCCGGGCGGCCGTTCACGCAGGAGCTGGCGCACGCGTACGCGGCGGAGAAGCACCTGGTGTTCGCCTGCGGCCGCTACGAGGGCATCGACCAGCGGGTCGTCGACGACGCGGCCCGCCGGATGCCGGTGGACGAGGTGTCGATCGGCGACTACGTCCTGGTCGGCGGCGAGGCGGCGGTGCTGGTCATCGTCGAGGCCGTCGTCCGGCTGCTGCCCGGCGTGCTCGGCAACGCGCGTTCGGCGGCCGAAGACTCGTTCTCCGACGGCCTGCTCGAAGGGCCCAGCTACACGCGCCCGGAGGTGTGGCGGGACCTGGCCGTGCCGGACGTGCTGCGGTCCGGCAACCACGCGCTGATCGACCGCTGGCGACGTGACCAGGCTCTCGAGCGCACGGCCCGGCGCCGCCCCGATCTCCTGGCGGCGCTGCCGGAAGGTAGCCTCGACAAGCACGATCGCGGGGTCCTGGAGGGCTTGGATCCCGAGCAGGCTTAGGGCCGGTTCTCCCGGCTCGATCCCAGTCTGTAAACTTGACCGGTGCCGTGGGCATGAGTACAGCCCACCAACAGCCCCCTGGTCGCCTGCAGCGGCATCGTTGCGCGCCCGGGATCTGTACGCAAGCCATACCGAAGACGAGGACGGACCACCGATGAACACCCTGGACGCGCTGGACAAGCAGTCGCTGCGTTCCGACATCCCGGACTTCCGCCCGGGCGACACGCTCAAGGTGCACGTCCGCGTCATCGAGGGCAACCGCGAGCGCAACCAGGTCTTCCAGGGCGTCGTGATCCGCCGTCAGGGCGGCGGCATCCGGGAGACCTTCACCGTTCGCAAGGTCTCCTTCGGTGTCGGCGTGGAGCGCACCTTCCCGGTGCACTCGCCGAACATCGCCGAGGTCGAGGTGCACAAGCGCGGCGACGTGCGGCGCGCGAAGCTGTACTACCTCCGCGACCTGCGCGGCAAGAAGGCCAAGATCAAGGAGCGCCGCGAGAACCGCGAGACGGCCTCGGCCAAGTAAGCGGCAACGCGGTTACCGGTAGCCTGACGACGTGGTCGAACCCGTGTCCCAGAACGCTCCCGAGGATGACCCCGATCGCTCCGAGGAGGACAAGCCGAGGCTGTCCCGATCCGAGGAGCGCGGGGGATCCCGTCGGCGGCGAGCCAAGCCCGCCAAGAAACGGTCGTTCTGGAAGGAACTGCCGATCCTGCTCGTGATCGCCTTGGTGCTCACGATCCTGATCCAGACATTCCTCGCGAAGGTCTTCATGATCCCTTCGGGTTCCATGGAGGCCACCCTGCACGGGTGCCCCGGGTGCACCGGAGACCGGATCCTGGTCGACCGGGTCACCTACGACTTCACCGAGCCCGCCCCGGGCGACGTGATCGTGTTCAAGGGCCCGCAGGCGTGGATCAACAATGAGATCGCGCCGCAGGAGTCGAGCAACATCGTCGTCCAGGGCCTGCGTGGTCTCGGCTCGCTGGTCGGGTTCGCCCCGCCGGACGAGCGTGACTTCGTCAAGCGGGTGATCGCGGTCGGCGGGCAGACCGTCCAGTGCTGCGACCAGCGGGGCCGCATGATCGTGGACGGCAAGGCGCTCGACGAGCCGTACATCCACTGGGAAGACCCGTCCGTCCAGGAGCAGAAGACCTTCGACCCGGTCAAGGTCCCCGCGGGGATGCTCTGGGTGCAGGGCGACAACCGCAACAACTCCGACGACTCCCGGTTCCAGGGCGGCGGCGGCGTGAGCGGCGCGGTCCCGGTGGAGAACGTCATCGGCAAGGCGAGGATCATCGTCCTGCCGCCGAGCCGGTGGGGCGGGATCACCGACCACAACCCGCAGGATGCGGCGCAGCCGGTGGCACTGGGTGCGCCGGCCTGGCAGAGTGGGCTCCCGCTCGGCGCCGGGATAGCGGCGGCGTGGCCGGTGTTGTTCGTCGGGCGCAAGTTCAAGTCCGGACTGCGCCGGGCGGCCGGGCGGAAACCCTAGGCACCCGACCCTTGCCGGCAGACGGGTGATCCAGCCTTGACACTTCCCGTTCCCCTGACGGCGGCCGAGCCGATCCGGCCACCGCGAGCCGTGGTGCGCGGCGACCTCTTCTGGGGTCTGCAGGGCGCGCTCGATCGCCGTGGCCTCGGCCCGGTCGCCGGCGTGGACGAAGCCGGCGCCGGAGCGTGCGCGGGGCCGTTGGTGGTCGCCGCCTGCGTGCTCAAGCAGGGCGACGCGGCGAAGCTGACCGAGCTGACGGACTCGAAGATGATGACGGCCAAGGCGCGGGACCGGGTCTACGACCTGGTCCTCGCCCGGGCCGTCGACTACTCGGTGATCGTCATCCCGACCGTAGAGGTCGACCTCTACGGCATCCGGGTGATGAACCTGGAGGGCATGCGCCGCGCCGCGGCGGCTCTGCGCGTGCACCCGGGCTACATCCTCACCGACGGCTTCCGTGTCCCGGGCCTGACGGCCCCGAACACGGCGGTCATCAAGGGCGACCGTTCGGTGGCCTGCATCGCGGCCGCGTCGGTGCTGGCCAAGGTGACGCGAGACCGCATCATGGCGGGCTACCACGACGACTTCCCGCACTACGGGTTCGACGTCCACAAGGGGTACAGCACGTCGGACCACCTGACGGCGCTGCGCGAACACGGCCCCAGCGACGTCCATCGCTGGTCGTACACCAACGTGGCCACGGTGGCCATCAAGCACGGCCTGCGTCCCGCGCGGCCGGTCCTGCTGACGTACGCGGCGCTGGAGAAGGCCGTGGAGACGCCCGGTGCGGCCGGCCTGGCCGCGGTCCTCGACGAGGCATTAGAGCCACAACTCAGCCTGCCGCTGCATGCCCCGGCCGCGGGTGTGGGTCACAATGAACGCTCCGCCGGCGGAGCAGCAGCACGATCCCGAGGAGGGGCGCGGATTTCATGAGCGCAGAGGATCTCGAGAAGTACGAGACCGAGATGGAGCTCTCGCTGTACCGCGAGTACCGCGACATAGTCGGCCAGTTCTCGTACGTGGTGGAGACCGAGCGGCGGTTCTACCTGGCGAACGCGGTCGACGTCCAGGTTCGCGACGGCGGCGGCGAGGTGTACTTCGAGGTTCGCATGTCCGACGCGTGGGTCTGGGACATGTACCGCCCGGCCCGCTTCGTCAAGCACGTCCGGGTCATCACGTTCAAGGACGTCAACGTGGAGGAACTGGACAAGCCGGACCTCCGCCTTCCCGAAGACGGCCCGTTCTCGGGCTAGTCCGTTTGAGGCCGACCGCGCCGGCTCACCCTGCTGGGTGAGCCGGCGCGGTTCTTTCGTGCCCTCGTCGCAGCCGGCACACCCCACCGACAGTCCGTGCCGGGCGGTCGTGGTCCGCGGGCCGGTTGTCCACAACACCCCGGTTGTCCACAGGTCCGCGATCCGGGTCTGGTGAAGCCCGTCCACTCGCTGGCATCGTCGAAAGCACGCACCGTGATCGCCGGGACCGCCCCGGTGACGGTTGCGCACCGACGAGGGGGCGAACACGATGACGGGCACCGACGAGCTCGCGAGACACCGCCGCGACCTGGGCGCCTGGGGTGAGGACATCGCCCTCGGCTACCTCCGGGACCGCGGCCTCGTCCTGCTGGCCCGCAACTGGCGCTGCCGCGAAGGCGAGCTGGACCTCGTCTTCACCGATCGCACCCGCATCATCGTCTGCGAGGTGAAAACCCGCTCCGGCACCGAATTCGGCCTCCCGACGGAGACGGTCACCGAGGAGAAAGCCGGCCGCGTCCGCCGGGCCGCCCAACGCTGGCTCCGCGAGTTCCGCCTCGGCTGGTGCCCGGTCCGCTACGACGTGGTCGTGATCCTGGCGAAGCCGGGCACCCGCCCGCAGCTGCAGCACATCGAGGCGGCGTTCTGATGCCGATCGCCAAAGCCTGGTCAGCGGGTCTCCTGGGCATCAACGGCCGGGTGATCGAGATCGAGGCCGACCTCGGCGGCGGGCTGAGCCGGATCACCCTCGTGGGCCTGCCCGACGCCGGGTTGCGCGAGGCGAAGGACCGGGTTCGCTCGGCCGTCCGCAACTCCGGGCAGCCCTGGCCGGACGGCAAGGTCACGCTCGGCCTGTCCCCGGCGAACCTGCCGAAGATGGGGTCGGCCTTCGACCTGGGCATCGCGGCGGCGGTGCTCGCGGCATCGGGTGCGGTCCCGGCCACGCGACTGCTCGGCACGGTCCTGCTCGGCGAGCTCGCCTTGGACGGCCGGATCCGTGCGGTCCGCGGCATCCTCCCGGGCCTGCTGGCGGCCCGGGCAGCCGGGTACGGACGAGCCGTCGTGCCGACGGACTCCCTCGTCGAAGCCGCACTCGTGGACGGCATCGAAGTCGTGGGCGCGCCTCACTTGCGGGACTTCGTGGCCTGGCTGAACCGCGAAGCCGAGCTGGCCCACCCGGAGCCACCCGGCCCGGTGACACCGCCGGAAGTGCCGGACCTCGCGGACGTCGTCGGCCAGCCGGAGGCACGCTGGGCGGTGGAGGTCGCCGCGGCGGGCGGGCACCACCTCCTCCTCACCGGTCCGCCCGGAGTGGGCAAGACGATGCTGGCGAAGCGCCTGCCCGGCCTCCTCCCGCAGCTGACCCCGGAGGAGTCCCTGGAAGTCACCGCGGTCCACTCGGTCGACGGCTCGCTGTCGAAGTCCTCGCCGCTGGTCACCGTCCCACCGTTCGTCGCCCCGCACTATTCGATCTCGGTGCCGGCCCTGATCGGCGGAGGCAGCGGAATCGCCTCACCGGGCGCGATCAGCCGCGCGCACCGCGGCGTCTTGTTCCTGGACGAGGTCTGCGAGTTCGGCGGGCAGTGCCTCGAATCCCTCCGGACGGTCCTCGAAGAGGGCGAGGTACGCATTTCCCGGGTCAAGGGATCGATCACCTACCCCGCGCGGTTCCAGCTGGTCCTGGCCACCAACCCGTGCGCGTGTGCGCCGCCGAAGGACGCGGACTGCGTGTGTTCGCCGAGTGCCCGCCGCCGCTACCTCGCCAAGCTTTCCGGGCCGTTGCTCGATCGCGTGGACCTGAGGGTCCGGTTGCGCCCGCTGAGCGCGATCAGCGCCCACTACACCGGCCCAGCCGAGCCGTCGGAAGCTGTGCGCCGGCGAGTGTTCGCAGCCCGTGAACGCGCGGCTCAACGCTGGAGCGAGCACGGCTGGCTGTCGAACTCGGAGGTACCCGGACCGGCCCTGCGCCGCGAGTTCGCCCTGTCCACGGACGCAACGGCCGTGTTGGACAGAGCCATGGAGCGCGGCGCCCTGAGCGGCCGCGGCGCCGACCGTTGCTTGCGCATCGCCTGGACCCTGGCCGACCTGGACGGCGAACCCCGCCCCGGAGCCGAACAGGTCGGCGCAGCGCTGGCCTTCCGAGAGCGGGTGGCGGCATGAGCACCGACGAGTTGCGGCAGGCACGTGCCTACCTGCTGCGGGTGGCCGAGCCACCGGCGCCCGCCGTCGTCGCCTTCGTCGCCGAGCACGGCCCGACAGCGGCAGCCGCACGGATCCGGCGTGGCGATTGCCCGGGCGAAGTGCTCAACGCGACCGAGGCGCGACGTGGCTACGACCTCGTCAGCCAGGACTTCGCCCGAGCCGCCGAGGCCGGCGCTCGCCTGGTCGTGCCCGAAGACGACGAGTGGCCTGCCTGGCCGCTGCACGCCCTGGACCTCGCGGCTCGGCGCGGCGTTGCCGAAGCCGTGCAGCCCTTGGCCTTGTGGGTCGCCGGCGACGTGGCGCTCGGCACCGCCGCCGATCAGGCCGTGGCCATCGTCGGCGCTCGTGCCGCGACCGAATACGGCGAACACCACGCTGCCGAGTTCGCGTACGGGCTGGCGGGTCGGAACGTGCCCGTGTTCTCGGGGGCCGCCTACGGCATCGACGGGGCGGCGCACCGAGGCGCGCTCGCCGCCGATGGCGTCACCGTCGCCGTGCTGGGATGCGCGGTCGACGCCGGCTATCCGGCCGGACACGTCGGGCTGCTGAACCGGATCGTCCGCTCCGGCGGTGCCGTCATCAGTGAGTACCCGCCTGGCGCTACGCCGGCGCGGCACCGCTTCCTTGTCCGCAACCGGCTCATCGCCGCTCTCACCGAGGGCACCTTGGTCGTCGAGGCGGGGCGTCGCAGCGGTGCCCGCAACACCGCGAGCACCGCCGGCGCTCTCGACAAGGTGGTGATGGCCCTGCCCGGACCGGTGTCGTCGGGGATGTCCATCGGCTGCCACGACCTCATCCGCGACGCCAAAGCGACGCTGGTCTCGACCGTCGATGAAGTCCTCGAGACCGTCGGACGTTTCGGCGTCGCCGAGGACACCGGCCCGGCCCGGCCGAGACGGCGCACCGACCGGCTGGGGCCCGAGGCATTGCGCGCCTTCGAGGCACTGGCCGTGCGCGCCGACCGGTCCGATGCCGAGGTCGCGGCCGAATCCGGACTCCCGTTGCGGCAGGTGCGGGCGCTGCTTCCCGAACTGGAAATCGACGGATTCGCCGTTCGCGGGGAGTCCGGCTGGCGACGACGGAAGGAAAGCGCATGACGACGACGAAATCCGGGCGAAATCGTCGACCGCGTTCGGCCGGTCCGGTGGGGCCGCGTGGCGATCCTTGACCGAAGGCGGTTGTTCGCGCAGCGTGACATCCATGCCGCCACCACGCTCCGGCCGGGCCCGCCGTCCCGATCTGCGCGCGCTCCGGGCCGCCTTGCCCGAGCCCGTGCGGGCCGTCGTCACCGCCTACGAACGGCACCTCGGGCTCGAACGAGGCCTGTCCGCGCACACCGTCCGGGCGTACGTGGGTGATGCGGTGTCGCTGCTGGGGTTCGTCGTGGACGGTGGCACTGAGGTCGCGGAGCTGGACCTCGCCCGGTTGCGTGCGTGGCTCGCCGCCCAGCAGTCCGGCGGCGCGAGCCGGACGACGCTCGCCCGGCGGGCGGCCTCGATCCGGACGTTCACCGCCTGGGCGCACCGCACCGGCGTCCTGGCCACGGACCCGGGTGGCCGGCTCGCGGCGCCGCGAGCGCACCGGGTCCTGCCGGGGGTGCTGCGCGCCGGGCAGGCAGGAGAGGTCATGCAGGCGTCGGCCGCCGGGGCGGCGCAATGCGATCCGGTCGCCCTGCGTGATCGCGCGATCGTCGAGCTGCTCTACGCCACCGGCATCCGCGTGTCCGAGTTGTGCGGGCTGGACGTCGGCGAGGCCGACTTCTCCCGTCGTGTCGTGACGGTGCTGGGGAAGGGCGGCAAGGAACGCGTCGTCCCGTTCGGCGTTCCGGCGGCGGAGGCGCTCTCGGACTGGATCGACGAGGGGCGGCCGAAGATCATCGCCGAAAGCGGTGGTGAGAGCGTCGAGCCGGCGCTTTTCCTGGGTGTCCGGGGCAAACGCGTCGACCCGCGCGCGGTGCGGCGCGTCGTGCACGACGCCGTCACGGCGGTGCCCGGAACACTCGACATGGGGCCCCATGGCCTGCGGCATTCCGCCGCGACGCATCTGCTCGAAGGGGGTGCCGATCTCAGGAGCGTTCAGGAACTGCTTGGTCACGCTACGCTTGCCACGACGCAGCTCTACACTCATGTGACCGTCGACCGGTTGAAAGCGATCCATGACCGAGCGCACCCCAGGGCCTGAGGCGGCCCGGGGAGGCTCGCCGGGGTCGTCACCAGCGGGCCCGGCGGCGCACGCGCATCCGCACGAGCACGGAGACGACACTGAGCCGCATGCCGAGAACGACTGTGCAATGACCGCAGGCCCGCACGTGACCGAAGCCGCCGGAGTGACCACTCACGGTGAGGCTGCCGCGCCCGCGGAGACCCGGGCCGGCTACGACGTCGACGCCGGGATCGCGGCGCTGTGGCAGCAGTTCGCCGACAGCCCGGACCAGGCGTCGCGCGATCGGCTCGTGCTGCACTACGCCCCACTCGTCAAGTACGTCGCCGGCCGGGTCGGCACCGGGCTGCCCACGCACATCGACGTCGGCGATCTCGTGCAGTCGGGCATCTTCGGGCTCGTCGACGCGATCGAGAAGTTCGACCCCGAGCGCGGCCTGCGCTTCGAGACGTACGCGATGCAGCGCATCCGCGGCGCGATCCTCGACGACCTCCGTTCGCAGGACTGGGTGCCGCGCGCGGTGCGCAGCAAGGCCAAGGAAGCCGAGCGCGCGATGGAGCGCCTCGGCGCCCGCCTGCACCGCACCCCGACCGACGCGGAGCTCGCCGCCGAACTCGGCATCGGCCTCGACGACCTGCGCGACTTCTACGGCCAGTTGCAGCTCACCAGCGTCGTCGCGCTGGAGGACCTGGTCGCCGCGGGCAAGGACAGCGGCTCGCTGGTCGACACGCTGCCCGACGACGACGCCGTCGACCCGGTTGCGGTGCTCGTCGACCAGGACAACCGCCGCCAGCTCGCCCAGGCGATCGCGCAGCTCACCGAGCGGGACAAGATCGTGGTCAGCCTCTACTACTTCGAAAGCCTGACCCTCGCCGAGATCGGCAAGGTCCTCGGTGTCACGGAGTCGCGGGTGAGCCAGTTGCACACGCGGGCGGTCATGCGGCTGCGCGCCAAGCTGGTCGAGCAGACCGGCAACTGATCAGCGACCTCCTCCCCACGGCTTGAGCCGGTATTCGCCCACCTCGCCGGTCAGTGCGAGGGGGTCGACGTACTCTTCGCCCCGTCGGACGCCCCAGTGCAGGCACGCTGCGACCGCGCAACCTGGGTGCCCGGTGAGGACGGTGCCGAGCACCTGGCCGCGGTAGACCTGTTCGCCCACCGCCACTTTCGGGACGACGGGCTCGTAGGTGGTGCGCAGCCCGCCGTCGTGATCGACGGAGAGCACGGGCCGCCCGCCCACCAAACCGGCGAAGACGACGACGCCCGCATCGGCGGCCAGCACGTCCTGCCCCGGCACGGCGGCCAGGTCGACTCCGCGATGTCCGGGGCCGAAGGGCGTTTCGGGGGCGTCGAAGTACTTGGTGATCACCGGAACGGGCGACAGGGGCCAGGAGAGCCGCGGTTGCCGCGCGGCGAGGGAACGGCCGACCCCAACCGATGGCGGCGATGGCGGCGGCGATGGTGGGACGACCATGAGCGCGACCGCCCACCGCACTGCCGCCCACGGCACTGCCGCCGGAGAAGCCGCCGACTCGGCCGGCGACAGGCGATCGGCGGTTGCGAGTCGGCCTGCTCGAGGCTCGGCTGGCGTCGCACCTGCCGCACCTGCCGCACCTGCCGCACCTGCCGCACCTGCCGCACCTGTGGCACCTGCCGCACCTGCCGCACCTGCCGCACCGGAGGGCCGCTGGGCGGGCTCCACCGGGCGCGCGACAAGACCGTCAGACCGAGGCTCAGCCGGCGCCGCCTCGGCGAGCCAGGCCTCCGGCGATGGTGGTGCGAGGCCGCTCGGCCACGGCTCCGCCGCCGCTCGTGGCGGCCGGGATTCGTTCGCCCCGGCCGCAGTTGTCCCCAGCTCCGCCGACGCCGGCAGCTCCCTTCCCCGAGCCGCCGCCCCCGGTGCCCGGACACCCGTCTCACTACTCGCAAACGTTCCTCCGAAAACGGCCATGACCAGCGCAATCGCGCCCAACAGCCACCCCGGCGACCACCGCCGGACCTGCATGATCGAGTCCATGACTCCAGCCTGCGGCACCTCGCCGCGGCGTGGGGAGCCGATGCCGAATCTGTGGATAACCGGAGCCGATGTGGACAACTGCGTCGCCCGGTGGCCGCCGGTGGGGGAGGGGGTGGTGGGAGGGGGTAGAATCTTCTGCGCAGTCCGTTTCAGCGGGCTGACTTCGCGTGCACGTGCGCGTTCCCCCTTCTGGAAACAGCCGAGGGAGCGCACGGGGTCCGGCGGTCCTCGAGGGTTCTCGCTCCCGGGGTCCGGGCGCCGGCACGGGCACCAGGGCGAACGGTCACCCGGCCGGGAGCGACAAACCGAGCAGCGCGTCCGCGGCAGCCCCGCGAGCGCGCACTACACAGAAGAGGTGTGATTCCGGCAATGGCCGTCGTCACCATGAAGCAGCTGCTCGACAGCGGCGTGCACTTCGGGCACCAGACCCGTCGGTGGAACCCGAAGATGAAGCGCTACATCTTCACCGAGCGCAACGGCATCTACATCATCGACCTGCAGCAGACGCTGACCTACATCGACCGTGCGTACGAGTTCATCAAGGAAACCGTCGCGCACGGCGGCACCATCATGTTCGTCGGCACCAAGAAGCAGGCTCAGGAAGCCATCGCCAACGAGGCCGCGCGCGTGGGCATGCCCTACGTCAACCAGCGCTGGCTCGGCGGCATGCTGACCAACTTCCAGACCGTGCACAAGCGTCTCCTCCGCCTCAAGGAGCTCGAGTCGCGCGAGCAGACCGGCGGCTTCGAAGGTCTCACCAAGCGCGAGATCCTGACGCTGACCCGCGAAAAGGACAAGCTCGAGAAGACCCTCGGCGGTATCCGCGACATGGCGAAGGTGCCGAGCGCGGTGTGGATCGTCGACACGAAGAAGGAGCACATCGCCGTCGGCGAGGCTCGGAAGCTGAACATCCCGGTCGTCGCGATCCTGGACACCAACTGCGACCCGGACGAGGTCGACTACCCGATCCCGGGCAACGACGACGCGATCCGGTCGGCCGCGCTGCTGACCAAGGTCGTCGCCGAGGCCGCGGCCGCCGGTCTGATGGCGCGCTCCAGCCGCAACGGTGCGTCCGCGGACACGAAGCCGGAGCCGGGCGTCGCCGCCGACGAGCCGCTGGCCGAGTGGGAGAAGGAGCTGCTCGCCGGCTCCGAGACCGCCGCCGCCGACGCGACCGAAGCCGCCGCTGCCGTCGAGGCGGCCCCGGCCGAGGCCGCTCCCGAGCAGGCGACCGCCTCTTCCTGACGCTCCACCGTCCGTGCGGCCGTGCCCCCGGGGCCCGGCCGCACGGGCGTAGCAACCCACAGATTTCCTGCAAAGGACGGATTTACCAGAATGGCGAACTACACCGCCGCTGACGTGAAGCGCCTGCGCGAGATGACCGGCGCCGGCATGATGGACTGCAAGAAGGCTCTCGAGGAGAACGACGGCGACTTCGACAAGGCCGTCGAGTTCCTCCGCATCAAGGGTGCCAAGGACGTCGGCAAGCGCGCCGAGCGCGCCACCGCCGAGGGCCTGGTCACCGGTGACGGCGGCGTCCTCATCGAGCTCGACTCCGAGACCGACTTCGTCGCGAAGAACGCCGACTTCCAGGCGCTCGCCGCGAAGATCGTCGAGGTCGCGAAGACCCTCAAGACCTCCGACGTCGAGGCGCTCAAGGGTGCCGAGCTCGACGGCAAGACCGTCAACGAGGTCGTCCAGGAGATGTCGGCCCGCATCGGCGAGAAGCTCGAGCTGCGCCGCGTCGTGGCCTTCGAGGGCCAGACCGCGACCTACCTGCACCGCCGCGGCTCCGATCTGCCGCCGGCTGTCGGCGTGCTCGTCGAGTTCACCGGTGACGACGCCGAGGCCGCCCGCGGGGCCGCCATGCAGGTCGCCGCGCTGCGCGCGAAGTACCTGACCCGCGACGAGGTGCCCGCCGAGATCGTCGAGAACGAGCGCTCCATCGCCGAGAAGACCGCTCGTGAAGAGGGCAAGCCGGAGCAGGCCATGTCCAAGATCATCGAGGGCAAGGTCAACGCCTACTACAAGGACAACGTCCTGCTCGAGCAGCCGTCGGTCAAGGACAACAAGAAGACAGTCAAGGCCCTGCTCGACGAGGCCGGCGTGACGCTGACCAAGTTCGCGCGCTTCGAGGTCGGCCAGGCCTGAGGCCAGGTCCGGGCGTAGGTTCCACCCAGTGCCCCGTCTCCGTCCATCGGGGGCGGGGCACTGTCAGGTCTGAACAAGACAAAAAACGGTCGAGGGCCTAGGAGGCGACGATAGATGGGTGACCGGGTCGAAGGTGGCTACCGGCGGGTGCTGCTGAAACTGGGCGGCGAGATGTTCGGCGGTGGTTCGATCGGCGTCGATCCGGACGTCGTCCACTCGGTCGCGCAGCAGATCGCCGACGTCGCCCGCACCGGTGTCCAGGTCGCGGTCGTGATCGGCGGCGGCAACTACTTCCGCGGCGCCGAGTTGTCGGTACGCGGCATGGACCGCGACCGCGCCGACTACATGGCGATGCTGGGCACCGTGATGAACTGCCTCGCGCTGCAGGACTTCCTGGAGAAGGAGGGCCTGCCCACCCGCGTGCAGACCGCCATCACGATGGGCCAGGTCGCCGAGCCCTACATCCCGCGCCGCGCCGAGCGGCACCTGGAGAAGGGCCGCGTCGTGATCTTCGGCGCCGGGGTCGGCATGCCGTACTTCTCCACCGACACCGCGGCCGCGCAGCGGGCGCTCGAGCTGGGCTGCGAAGCCGTGCTGATGGCGAAGGCCGTCGACGGCGTCTACACCGCGGACCCCAAGGCCGACCCCACCGCCGAGATGTTCCGCGAAATCACCCACCGCGAGGTGCTGGAGCGGGACCTCAAGGTCGCCGACGCGACGGCGTTCAGCCTCTGCATGGACAACAACATGCCGATCATCGTGTTCAACCTGCTCACCGAGGGGAACATCGCCCGCGCGGTGAGTGGTGAAAGAATCGGCACGTTGGTCAGCACCCCCACTGCCGGGGTGCCGGCCTAGACCTGCTGGGATCAGCAAGCGCCACCCATCACAACAACGGGAGTAGCCGTGATCGACGAGACCCTCCTCGATGCCGAGGAGAAGATGGAAAAAGCGGTGTCCGTCGCCAAGGATGATCTGACGTCGGTGCGCACCGGCCGGGCCACCCCGTCGATGTTCTCGCGCATCGTGGTCGAGTACTACGGCGCGCCGACCCCGCTGAACCAGCTGGCCAGCGTCAACGTGCCGGAGGCGCGGATGGCGCTGATCAAGCCGTACGACCAGACCCAGCTCGTCGCGATCGAGAAGGCCATCCGCGAGTCCGACCTCGGGGTCAACCCGAGCAACGACGGCAACGTGATCCGGATCGTCATCCCGCAGCTCACCGAGGAGCGGCGCAAGGAGATGGTCAAGGTCGCCAAGAGCAAGGGTGAGGACGCGCGGGTGACCATCCGCAGCATCCGCCGCAAGGCCAAGGAAGAGCTCGACCGCATCGGCAAGGACGGCGAAGCGGGCGAAGACGAGGTCGTGCGCGCGGAGAAGGAGCTGCAGAACCTCACCGACACGTACTCGCACAAGGTCGACGAGCTGGTCAAGCACAAGGAAGCCGAGCTGCTCGAGGTCTGATGGCACAGGTGAGCGAGGAACGCGAGGACCGGGTGGACGCCACCGGAGCACACCCGGCGGCCGCGCCCGGGACGCCGGAGCCGGGCGACGCCGGCACCCCGGCCACACCGGCGCACCCGGGCGAGGTTTCGGCGACCTCGGAAACCGGCCGGGCGGCGGGGACGCCGGTCGTGCCGGAGACCTCGGGCACCGGCGAAGCGGCCCGGCTGTCGGCCGCCGGGACCGCCGCGGCGGAACCGGCGGCGGCCTCGGACACGGGCGCGTCGGACACGCCGGCACCGCCGGAGGTCGTCAAGAAGGCCTCCAAGGCCGGCCGGAACCTGCCCGCGGCCATCGGCGTCGCGCTGCTGCTCGGCGCCGCGATCATCGTTTCACTGCTCACCGTGCGCTACCTCATGATCGGGATCATCGCGGTCGCGATCGCGGTCGGCACCTTCGAATTCGCCGGGGTGCTGCGCCGGGTCGCCGGCATCAGGGTCGCGGTGATCCCGGTGCTCGTCGGCGGGCAGGCGATGATCTGGCTCGCCTGGCCGTTCGGCCGGGAAGGCGCGCTCACCGCGTTCGTCCTCACCGTGCTCGCCTGCCTGCTGTGGCGGCTGCCCGGTGGGGCGAAGGGCTACCTGCGCGACATCAGCGCGTCCACCTTCGCCGCCGCCTACCTGCCGCTGTTCGCCGCCTTCGCGGCGATGCTCGTGCCACCGGAAGACGGCGTCGGGCGCGTCCTCACCTTCCTGATCGGCGTCGTCGCCTCGGACACCGGGGGCTACATCGCCGGCGTGCTCGGCGGCAAGCACCCGATGGCGCCCACCATCAGCCCGAAGAAGACCTGGGAAGGCTTCGCGGGTTCGGTGATCGGCGGTGTCGTGGCCGGGGCGCTGACGCTGAGCCTGCTGCTCGACGGCCACGTCTGGCAGGGCGTGATCTTCGGCGTCGCCATCGTGCTGACCGCGACCCTCGGCGACCTCGTCGAGTCGCTGATCAAGCGCGACCTCGGCGTCAAGGACATGGGCACGCTGCTGCCCGGGCACGGTGGGATCATGGACCGCCTCGACTCGCTGCTGCCCTCGGCCGTCGTCTCCTGGCTGCTGCTTTCGGCGTTCGTGCCGGTCTAGTCGTCGTAGGGGTCGTCGACCTCCGCGCGGCCCCAGCCTTCGGCCACGCGCGAGTGGTCGATCACCGCGAAGACCGCGCCCTCGGGGTCGGCGAGGATCGACATCCGGCCGAACGGGGTGTCGTAGGGCTGGATCACCACCGTGCCGCCGTGCATGAGCGACTCGCCCGCGACCGCGTCCACCCCGCGGGCCGGGTCGATGTCGAAGTACACGAGCCAGTGCGGCGGGGTGTCCCGGCTGTACTCCGAACCCATCACGTACCGGTACAGCACCGGCTCGTGCTCGATGAGCCATTCGACGTAGTCGAGCATCTCGCCGTCGCCGATCTGATGGCTCCCGTACGTGAACAGCTTGGTGTAGAAGTGGTCCGCCGCGACGCCGTCGTGGGTGTTGAGGTCCGCGCCGCTGAAGGTGTTCGGGATCCCGGTGACGAACTCCCAGTTCGGCGGCACCTCCCAGAACACCACCGGCGCGCCGCACGCGTCGATGGCGTGCATGATCGTGCCGCGGTCCGGGATCGCCACCGGCCCGAGCGTGATCCGCCCGCCGAGGTGCTCCACCCACTCGGCCGCGCTTGCGGTGTGCGGCACGGAGATGTGCGGCATCCACCCCAGCGGCGCGCCCTGGGCCGCGCGGTAGAGGCCCCCGACGGGGACGGTGTTGAGCCCCGCGATGGCGTAGCGGCCGTCGGAGGTCGCCGGGTCCCGCAGAGTGGTGTACTCCCAGCCGAAGAGGGCACCGTAGAATCTTTCCGCCACGGCCTGCTCCCGGCAGGCCAGCTCGATCCAGCACGGAATTCCGGCCGGAACCGGGGACGGGGTACTGGACGGGCCGATTGCCATGGGTGCTCCTCCCGATACCCACCGGATTCTAGGCGTCATCCGTGAGTTTTCCGCCAAGAATTCGCCACCGTGCGAGCACGGCCCGGCGACGAGGACCCGGAAGGAGCAGCGGGGGTGCGGTGGTCGTCGCGGCGCGCGGAGGTCGTGCCGAGCCCCAACATCTGGTACTACCAGGCCGATTACGAGCTGGAGAACCGCGCGCAGGACAGCGGCGGAGAGATCTGGCGCGTGCTGCGCGAGGAGCACGATTGGACCGGCCGGGACGTGTTGGACGTCGGCTGCGGTGACGGGTTTCACTTGCCGCGCTTCGCTCGCGACGCGCGGTCGGTGCTCGGGATCGAGCCGCACGAGCCGCTGGTGCGAGGCGCGCTGAAGCGCGTCGAGGGACTGTCGAACGTGGACGTCCGGATGGGCCGCGCGCAGCGGCTGCCGGTCCACAGCGCGAGCGTCGACGTCGTCCACGCGCGCACGGCGTACTTCTTCGGGCCCGGGTGCGAGCCGGGGCTGGCGGAGGCCGAGCGGGTGCTGCGGCCGGGCGGCGCGATCCTGATCGTCGACCTCGACGTGACGAGCGAGCCCTACGGTCGCTGGATGCGCGCCGACCTACCGCACTACGACGCCGCCGCGGTGGAACGGTTCTTCGCCCGGGCCGGGTTCGGCTGCCGCCGCGTCGCGACCGAGTGGCGTTTCGCGACCGCCGTGGACCTCGAAGCGGTGCTGAAGATCGAGTTCAGCAAGCCCGTCGCCGAACAGGCGATCGCGGAGTCCTTGCAGCGTAACGGGAATCGCGCGCAGGACCTGACGCTGCCGGTGGGCTACCGCGTCCACACGCGGGTGAAGCCCACCGGCCTCGTCCTGCCAGGTCACTCGGCTGCTTCTTCACCGGAAGAGGACTCGTCCTCGTCTTCGCCGAGGATGCCGTAGAGCGAGCGCCGGGCGTCGTTGAGCACCTCGGCCGCGCGGGCCTGCTGGCTCTCGGTGCCCGCACGCATGATCTGCACGACGGCGGCGGCCAGGTTCTTGCCCGCCTTCGCGAGCCCGACCTCGGACGGGTCGACGTCCTGCGCGATCTGCTCCCACGGTGGGGTGCTGTCCTGCTCCTCCGCGGCGGTGCGGCCGGCGTCGGTCAGCTCGAAGAGCTTCTTGCCGTGCTCGTCCTTGCTGATGACCAGGCCTTCGTCGGCCAGCAGCTGCAGCGTCGGGTAGACCGAGCCGGGGCTGGGCCGCCAGAAGCCGCCGGAGCGCTCGCCGATCTCGCGGATGATCTCGTAGCCGTGCCGGGGCTGCTCGGCGAGCAGCGCCAGGATCGCGGCGCGGACGTCACCGCGGCGGCTGCGCCGTCCGCCGTGACCCCGCCGGCCCGGTCCGTGGCCACGGCCGCGTCCACCGGGGCCGAAGCCCGGGGGGAACTCGCCGAAACCACCGAAGGGCCCGAAAGGTGCCCGCCCACGTTCGTGGGCGAAGGGGTGTTGGTGCCTACGCATGTCGTGTTCCTTTCTCGAACTGTTGCGACACGTTCACGATATATCGGAAACGGTCGGCTGGCAACCTGGTTCCGGTGAGCTCGCTCACGGAACTCGAGTCTTCAAGATCCGGCGACCTAGATTAGGCATGCCTAACCACCTGTTAGCAAAGGTAATGACCTGTGCGGACCCGCTCGCTCTCGCTGACGGCCGGGTTGCTGGTCCTCGCCGCGGCCGTGGCCGCCGCCGTGCTGCTCAGCATCGGTGTCGGCACCCGCGGCCTGAGCCCGGGCACCGTGCTGGACGCCCTCTTCCACTTCGACGCGGGCAATCCCGACCACCTCGTCGTCCGCGAACTCCGCCTCCCGCGCACCCTCGCCGGGGTCCTGGCCGGCGTCGCGCTGGGCCTCTCCGGTGCCGTCATCCAGGGCGCCACGCGCAACCCCCTGGCTGATCCGGGACTGCTCGGCGTCAACGCGGGCGCGGCGCTCTTCGTCGTCCTCGGCATCGGGACGTTCGGCATCACGAGCGTCGGCGGGTACGTCTGGTTCGGCTTCCTGGGCGCCGCGGCCGCCGGCGGCGTCGTCTACGGCGTCAGCTCCCTCGGCCGGGCCGGGGCGACGCCGGTGAAGCTCGCCCTCGCCGGCGCCGCGGTGACAGCGGCGTTGGCCTCGGTGACCAGCGCCCTGCTGCTCACCGACCAGACGACGTTCGACCAGTACCGGTTCTGGCAGGTCGGCTCACTGACCGGACGGGACGCCGCGACGATCACCCAGGCGGTGCCGTTCGTGGTGGTGGGCGTGCTGCTCGCGCTGGTCGCCGCGCGTCAGCTCAACGCGCTCGCGCTCGGCGAGGACGTCGCCCGTTCGCTCGGCCAGAACGTCCCGGTGGCCCGGCTGGTGTGCGCGCTCGCCGTCGTCGTCCTCTGCGGTTCGGCGACCGCGATCGCCGGGCCCATCGCCTTCGTCGGGCTGACCGTCCCGCACGCCGCGCGGCTCGTCACCGGACCCGACCACCGCTGGCTGCTCCCGTACTCGGCGTTGCTCGCACCGCTGCTCCTGCTGGTGTCCGACGTCGTCGGCCGCGTGGTCGCGCGCCCGGCGGAGGTGCAGGTCGGGATCGTCACCGCGCTCGTGGGCGCGCCCGTGTTCGTGTTCCTGGTACGGCGCCGGAAGGTCGTGGCGGTGTGAGCGCCGTCGAGGTGGTCGCCGCCGCTCGTCGGCGCGGCGCCGTCCGGGCTCGGGTCGTGTCCGCGGTGCTGGCCATCGCGATCGTGGTCGTCTTCGCGGTTTCCCTGGCCGTGGGCGACTTCCCGGTGCCCCTCGGCGACCTCCCCGGCCTCCTTCTCGGCGGAGAAGGCCGCGCGGCCTACGTCGTCACGGAACTCCGGTTGCCCCGAGCGGTCACCGGCGTTCTCGTCGGCGCCGCCTTCGGGACGTCCGGGGCGCTCTTCCAGCGGCTCCTGCGCAATCCGCTGGCCAGCCCGGACGTCATCGGCGTGACGCAGGGCGCGAGCGCCGCGGCGGTCGTGGCGATCGTGCTGTTCGGCGCCGCGGGCCCGGTGGTTTCGGCCGCGGCGCTGGCCGGCGCGCTGCTCACCGGCGCCACGATCTACCTCCTGTCCCGCCGCGGCGGGATCCACGGCTACCGGCTGGTGCTCGTCGGCGTCGGGGTCGGCGCGGTGCTGACGAGCGTCGTGTCCTACCTGATGACCTGGGCCGACGTCACCCTCGCCCAGCAGGCCCTGGTGTGGCTGACCGGCAACCTCAACGGCCGCGGCTGGGACCACGTCGTCCCGCTCGCCGCGGCACTGGTCGTCCTGCTGCCCCTGGCGCTGGGCCGAAGCCGCGCCCTCATGGGGCTGCAGCTCGGCGACGACACGGCGGCGGGGCTCGGGCTCCACGTCGAACGCAGCCGCCTGGCGCTGCTGGTGATCGCCGTCGCCCTCGCCGCCTTCGCGACGGCGGCCGCGGGGCCGGTCGCGTTCGTCGCCTTCGTGGCCAACCCGATCGCCACCCGGCTCGTCGGCGGCGCCCGCGCGGGACTCGTGCCCGCCGCGCTGACCGGCGCGCTCGTCGTGCTGCTGGGCGACTTCGTGGCCCAGCACCTGCTCGGCGAACAGTTGCCGGTCGGTGTCGTCACCGGCGCCGTCGGCGCCCCGTACCTGCTGTGGCTGCTGGCCACCGCCAACCGCGCCGGGCGAGTGTGAGGAACGCCGTGACACTGCACACCGAGAACCTCGACCTCGGCTACGGGCCGCTGCGCGTGGTCAAGGACCTCTCCGTCCGGATCCCGCCCGGCAAGGTCACCATGATCGTCGGGACCAACGCCTGCGGGAAGTCGACGCTCCTGCGCGGCCTCGCCCGGCTGCTCACTCCGACGGCCGGCGCGGTCTACCTCGACGGCAAGGGCATCACGACGTGGCGCAGCAAGGACGTCGCGACCGTGCTCGGCCTGCTGCCGCAGTCGCCGACCGCGCCCGAAGGCATCACCGTCGCCGACCTCGTCGGCCGCGGCCGCTACCCGCACCAGGGCGTCTTCCGCCGCTGGAGCGCCGAAGACGACGACGCGGTGGCGCGCGCCCTGCTCGCGACCGACACCGTCGAGCTGGCCGCCCGCCCGGTCGACGAGCTGTCCGGAGGGCAGCGCCAGCGCGTCTGGATCGCCATGGCGCTGGCGCAGCGCACGCCGTTGCTGCTGCTCGACGAGCCCACCACGTTCCTCGACATCGCCCACCAGGTCGAGGTCCTCGACCTGCTTTCCGACCTGAACGCCGAGGACGGCCGGACGATCGTCATCGTCCTGCATGACCTCAACCTGGCCGCCCGCTACGGCGACCACCTGATCGCGATGAAGGACGGCCGGATCGCCGCCGAAGGCGCGCCCGCCGAAATCCTCACCGCCGACCTCGTCGCCGACGTCTTCGGCATGCCCTGCCAGGTCATCGAAGACCCGGTTTCCGCCACGCCCCTGGTCGTCCCGATCGGCCGGCGGCGGGCCACCCCGAAAGGAAGTCCCAGTGAGTCCTAAGTGGACGCGCCTGACCGCCGTCCTGGCGTCGGTCACGCTCCTCGCCGCCTGCAGCCAGCCGTCGAAGCCCAGCAGCTCGGGTGTCGGCGACCAGGACGTCGCCACCGGCGGCCGGCTGTTCTCCACCGCGGACAGTGAAACGGCGAAGCTCGGCGCGGACGTCGGCCCCGGTGTCTTCCCGCGCACGGTGACCCACGCGCTGGGCAAGACGAAGCTGGACAAGAAGCCCACGCGGGTCGTCGTGCTCGACAGCGGCGAGCTCGACGACGTCCTCGCGCTCGGCGTCACCCCGGTCGGCATGGCCACCACGGCCGGGCAGAGCGGCGTGCCGTCGTACCTCGCCGACCGCGTCAAGGGCATCCCGGCCGTCGGGGACATCAACAACCTCAACCTCGAGCAGATCGCGGCGCTGACCCCGGACCTGATCGTCGGCAGCAAGCTGCGCGCCAAGGACCTCTACCCGCAGCTGTCGAAGATCGCGCCGACGGTGTTCAGCATCCGGCCCGGATTCCCGTGGAAGGAGAACCTGCTGCTGGTGGGGGCCTCGCTGGGTGACGAGACGAAGGCCGTCGGGCTGCTGAACGACTACCAGAAGCGCGCGAACGAGGTGAAGGCCGGCATCAAGGGCACGCCGAAGGTCTCGCTGCTGCGGTTCCTGTCGGGCAACGTCCGGCTCTACGGCAACCTGTCCTTCATCGGCGTCATCCTCAAGGACGCCGGCATCGCGCGGCCCGCGAACCAGAACATCGACGAGCTCGCCGCGCAGATCTCCAAGGAGCGCATCGACGAGGCCGACGCCGACTGGATCTTCTACTCCAGCTACGGCGCCGGCCCGAGCGCGGACGAGAAGGCCGTCACGAGCAGCGGGCTGTGGGCCGGGCTGGGTGCGGTCAAGGCGCAGCACGCGATCCCGGTCGCCGACGAGGTCTGGTTCCTGGGCCTGGGCCCGATCGGGTCGATGAAGGTCCTCGACGACCTGCAGAAGTACCTCGGCTGAGAAGAACGGGTGGTCCTCCGCCGGCGGCCAAAGGTGGCTGCGGACTGTCGCCGACATCGCGAATGACTCATTCGAGACCTCAGAGGTCCCCAATGAGTCATTCGCGACCTTCGAACGCCCCATCGACCTCCTGCTGGAGCGCGGGCATTCTGCGCAGCCGGAGGCCTGAGCCTCCGGCGTTCGGTGCGCATTCTGCGCACTTTCGGTGGCATCGGTTGTGCGATGCGTCCACCAGTGCTGTCCTGGTGTGCGCTTCCTGCACGAAAGGTGTCGACGATGACCCATGCCCCCGTGACCGCCCCGGCGCTCACCGCGATCGAGCAACGGGTCCTGTGGCTCGCCACCGCGATCGTGCACCAGGCCAACCGGGTCCGGCCCAACCCGTCCGGGCTGAAGGTCGGCGGCCACCAGGCGTCCTGCGCGTCGCTGGTGTCGATCATGACGTCGCTGTGGTTCCGGCACCTGCGTCCCGAGGACCGCGTCTCGGTGAAGCCGCACGCGTCCCCGGTGCTCCACGCCATCAACTACCTGCTCGGCGAGCTGGACGAGGCCTACCTGCCGACGCTGCGCGAGTTCGGCGGCCTGCAGAGCTATCCGAGCCGCGCCAAGGACCCCGACCCCGTCGACTACTCGACCGGCTCGGTCGGCATCGGCGCCACCGCCCCGATCTGGGGCGCGCTGGCCCGCCGCTACCTGACCGCCCGGGGCTCTTCCGCGGGCACCGGACGGCAGTACTCGCTGGTCGGCGACGCCGAACTGGACGAAGGCGCGATCTGGGAAGCCATCCTCGACCCGGGCGTCGCGGAGCTGGGCGAGATCGTCTGGATCGTCGACCTCAACCGGCAGTCCCTCGACCGGGTCGTCCCGAACATCGCGGCCGGGCGGCTGCAGGGCATGTTCGACGCGGCCGGCTGGCAGGTGCTGGCGCTGAAGTACGGGCGGCTGCTGGAAGAGCTGTTCACCCGGCCCGGCGGCGCCGAGCTGCGCGCCCGCATCGACGCGATGCCGAACCCCGAGTACCAGCGGCTGCTGCGCTGCGACGCCGCCCAGGTGCGCGACCGGCTGCCCGCGGGGAACGCGGCCCTCTCCGAGCTGGTCGCGTCGCTGGACGACGAGACGCTGCTGGCCGCGATCCGCAACCTCGGCGGCCACGACCTCGGTTCGCTCGACGAGGTCTTCGCGTCCATTTCGGACGATCGGCCGACGGTGATCTTATGCTACACGGTCAAGGGCCGCGGTCTCCCCACCCAGGGGCACCCGCAGAACCACTCGTCGCTGCTGACCGTGGCGCAGATGGAAGAGCTGGCGTCGTCGTTGGGCACGGACCTCGCGTCACCGTGGCAGCGCTTCGCCGACGGGTCTCCCGAAGCCGCGTTGTGCTCCGACGTTGCTTCGCGCCTTCGCCGTCCGGACGTCCCTTCGGCGCCTTCGCTGGACCTGCCGGCCGACATCGGGCGTACGCCGTCCGGGACCGCCACGACGCAGGCGGCGCTGGGACGAGTCCTGCTCGACCTGACGCGCGAAGCGCCCGAAGCGGCGAAGCGCGTGGTGACGGTCAGCCCCGACGTCAGCTCGACGACCAACCTCGGCGGCTGGGTCAACAAGGTCGGCGTCTGGTCGGCCACCGAGCGCCGCGACTGGTTCGAGGACGACCCCGAGACGATCATGCACTGGCGGGAGAAGCCGACCGGCCAGCACGTCGAGCTGGGCATCGCCGAGACGAACCTGGTCGGCCTGCTGGGCGAGCTGGGCGCGACCTGGAGCCGCTGGGGCGAGCCGCTGCTGCCCATCGGCGTCATGTACGACCCGTTCGTCGAGCGCGCGCTGGAGCCGTGGTCGTTCGGCATCTACGCGGGCGGGCAGTCGATCCTGATCGGGACGCCGTCCGGTGTCACGCTCGCCCCGGAAGGCGGCGCGCACCAGTCGATCACCACGCCGTCGATCGGCATCGAGCAGCCCGGCTGCGTCAGCTACGAACCGGCGTTCGCGATCGACACCGAATGGACGTTGCTGGCCGCGCTCGGCCGGCTCGGCAAGCCGGGCGGGACGTCGTCGTACTTCCGGCTCTCGACGCGTCCGGTCGACCAGACCCTCGCCGCGGTGCCGGCGGACCCGGCCGCGCGCGAACGCCGTCGACGCCAGGTCGTGGCCGGCGCGTACCTCCTGCGGCGTGCTGCTTCGCCCGCCGTCACGCTGGCGGCGATGGGTGCGCTGGTGCCGGACACCCTGGCGGCGGCCGAGCGGCTCGCGCAGGTCGGCGTCGAGGCCGACGTCGTGTGCGTGACCAGCCCGGGCCTGCTGTTCGAGGCGGTCCAGGCCCGGTCGGGCCGGGGGAGCGCCGAGTCGTGGATCCTCGACCAGGTGTTCCCGGCATCACGGGCTCGCCCGTTGGTGACGGTCCTCGACGGTCACTCGCACACGCTCGCGTTCCTGGCCGGGATCAACCGGGTGCCGTCGGTCGCGCTCGGCGTCACGGGCTTCGGGCAGTCGGGGTCGCTGGAGGACGTCTATCGATACCACGGCATCGACACGGACGCGATCATCCGGGCCGCGCTCGACGCCGTCAGCTGAAGGTGGCGCCGGCGAGCAGGTTGTCCATCTTGGCGTCCCAGCCGGGGAAGGACCCGTACTGGACGACCAGGATCCGGCTCGTCGGCAGCCACCAGCTCCGGACCTGGTTGTTCTGCGCCGAGTTCTCGCAGGTGACCTTCCAGCGGCCGTACTCGGCGTTCTTGGGGCCGATCGGCGCGAAGCCGGAGTCGAGGAGAGTGCTGCCGGTGGCCCCCGCGGCTTTCCCGGGCGGCGACGCGGGGGTGATGCAGGTCGGCAGGTCCGTGCCGGTGTACCAGCCGAACGGCCGTTTCGTGCTCGGCAGGTTGACCGGCGCGCCGGGGTCCGCCTTGCGCAGGTCCACGACCCGCGCTTCGCAGGCCGCGGTGCCTTCGGAGATGCAGCCGTCCAGCAGGCCGTCCGGGCTGTGCTCGGTGTAGGTCGCGCCCGCCGGCAGGGTCAGGTGCAGGGAACCGACGATGGCCTTCGGCCCGCTCGGCGCTGGCGGCGGGTTCTGGGTGGGAGTGCTGCAGGCGGTGACGCCCAGGATGACCGCGACCACCAGGACAAGGTGCCGGAAGGACACGCGCTCACCTCTTTCGTCGGACACCGCTTTTTCACGGTGGATCATCCCTGTGGGTGACACGGCCCCGGCGACCGGGGGCGGTCCGTGACCTGGGGTACACCTCGTGGGGGCGCCACGGGCGACCCGGGCGGGCGCGTGGGAGACTGGTCCGGTTATGACTGCCCTTCCCCTCGTCTTCGACGCGCCCAAGCGCGGCCTCCCGCCGCGCCACCTCGCCGACCTCACGCTCGCCGAGCGCGCGGCCGCGGTCGCGGAGCTGGGGGAGAAGCCGTTCCGCGCGAAGCAGCTGTCGAACCACTACTTCTCCCGCCTGACGGTGGACCCGGAGGAGATGACGGACATCCCGGCGGCGTCCCGCGCGAAGCTGGTCGCCGACCTGATGCCGACGTTGCTGACCGAGGTCCGTGCCTTGCAGGCCGACAAGGGCGCGACCCGCAAGACGCTGTGGCGCGCCCACGACGGGACGCTCCTGGAGAGCGTCCTGATGCGCTACCCGGACCGCGCGACGCTGTGCATCTCGAGCCAGGCCGGCTGCGGCATGGCCTGCCCGTTCTGCGCGACCGGCCAGGGCGGGCTGGACCGCAACCTGTCGACGGCGGAGATCGTCGACCAGGTCCGTTCGGCGGCGTCGGTCATGCGCGACGGCACGATGCCGGGTGGCCCCGGGCGGCTGTCGAACATCGTCTTCATGGGGATGGGTGAGCCGCTGGCCAACTACAAGCGCGTGGTGGCGGCGGTGCGGCGGATCACGGATCCCGCGCCGGGTGGTCTGGGGATCGGTCAGCGTTCGGTGACGGTGTCGACCGTGGGCCTAGCGCCGGCGATCCGCAAGCTGGCGGACGAGAAGATGCAGGTCCGACTCGCCGTTTCGCTGCACACGCCGGATGACGAGCTGCGCGACACTCTCGTGCCGGTGAATGAGCGCTGGTCGGTCGACGAGGTGCTCTCGGCCGCCCGGTACTACGCCGACACTTCCGGTCGCAGGGTGTCCATCGAGTACGCCTTGATTCGCGACATCAACGACCAGCCGTGGCGGGCGGAGCTGCTGGCCAAGCGGTTGCGCCAGCACCTGGGGCAGCTGGTGCACGTCAATGTCATTCCGCTGAACCCGACGCCGGGTAGCAAGTGGGATGCGTCGCCGAAGCCGGTGGAGCGGGAGTTCGTCCGCTTGGTGAACGCCGGCGGTGTCGCGTGCACGGTGCGAGATACCCGGGGTCAGGACATTGCCGCGGCGTGTGGGCAGTTGGCTGCTGAAGGCTGAGTTGTTCGTTTCGATGTTGGAGTGTTTTTCGTGATGTATGCGCCCAGCCTGTTGGATCCGGCTGCGGAGGAGCTTCGGCTCGCGGACGTGGTCGGCCGCGGCGCCACCGAGGTGGCCCGCGAAGCGCGGACCCTGTTGGGCGAGCGGTTCAGCTCGGTGACGTTCATGTACGTGCTGATGCGGGCGTTCGAGGTGGAATACACGGCCGCGTGCGACGCGTCGCGGTGGCACGAGTTCCATGGCGGGCCGCGAGCGCTGTCGGATGCCGACCTGGAGAAGCTGCTCGCTCCTTGGCTCGACCGCTGATCAGTGGTCCGCCGTCGGCGAGTTAGCCAGGCCATGCGTCGGGACCGGCTACCTAATCAGTTCGACGTCCCCCGATCTCCTCGGGGCTGCTGAGGAGCCGGTCGGTACGAGCCGCGGTCGTGTGGTCAGTGCTCTGCCTGCACCCATTTGCTGAGGGCAGCAACCGTCGGGTCTTCTGCGAACTTCGTGTTCCGCTGGTGGTCGAGGTCGCGGATTGACATCTGCGACAACGACCATGCGAGAGGGGCTTGCAGACCCGGTGAGACCGAAGGTCGGATTGCGATGAACCTGCTGTCCAGCGGGAGGTCGACGGGGCAGTCCTCGCCAGGGATCGCTTCTGAGAAGGCTGCGTGTGCACGTTGTTCGGCGGCGACGTCGTCTAGCGCGTCTGGTCGCCCTTGGGTGGAGGGTGGGATGTACAGCTCCTGGACGCGCCCGGCTGCTCGTGGTGTCGCGAGTGCCCGGTAGTGGTTATCCAGCATCAGGAACACTGGAACGACGGTCGCCCCGCCACCGCGGTTATGGTCGGAGACCATGGGCGCTAGACGTCGCCACAGTTCGAGCATGGCGTCGACGCCGGTGTTGTCGGCGTAGCCGCCGTCGACGACGTTTGTCGCGGAGTCGTTGGTGCAGTTGTACATCCGGCCGGATGGGGAGATGTACGGGAACCGTGCGGACAGCAGCGCGGCTGTGGAGCGGCGGAGTCCACCTGGTGTCGTGCCGTCCTTGTCGCAGAGGTAGTCGAGGATGTCGTTGGTCGCTGCGGCGTCGGACGGATGCCCCCGTTCCACGTTGTTGCAGGCGTCTCCGACGTGGTCGGGATCGGTCAGGCGGACCGCGGAAATGTTCATCCGGCACCCGGTCTCCACCTGCGTACCGGTGAGCATGAGCAGCGGTCGTTTGCTGCCGGTGCGTCGCAGGTCGTCGAAGTAGCTTTGACCCATACCTTCGACGCGTCGCTCGATGCCCTCCTCGATGATCGCCGCGCGGTCCGAGCCGCCGAAACCGACGTATGCGCGGGCAAGGTCAACCGACAGCATCCATGACAGCGGGCGTGTCAACGGGTCGGACAATGCGAACGGCTTGGCGTACCAGTCTTGCGGGCGGTCGTTGTCGTTATTCAGGTTCGACACCCACGCGGTGTTGCCGAGGCTGCCGCCCGAGGCGCCGCCGAGCGCGAACACGGCCTCAGCCGGTGTGCGGTCAGGACATCCTTTTGGCCCCTTTCCCTTCGCATCGCTAAGACGGGTGCCGAAAAGCTGCGTCAGGCTGGACGCGGTCCAGTAGGCGGCGCGTTGGCCCCCGCCTTGACTGCTCACGAGGATCAGCGGGATCGGGGCGGCCTGATCGGTGGTCGCGCAGTTCGCCTCCAGCCACCCGTGCCAAGCGTCGGTGAGCGCGATCCCCTCCCTTGACTGTGGGTCGTCCGTGCGTCGGGTGTCGTGCGCAGAACCGTCGGCAATGGCGCTACACACGCCGAGCATCACGACCAGAAGGAGGGCGAACGGCACCCTCGAGAACCCCAGCACCAGCAACCCCCTGGGTACCGGCCAGCGTTCTGAGAACCGTTGCGTCACTGTCAGTGCGGCCATGAACAGGGTCAGCATCACGGCGAGCACCACCAGAGACGGCACACCTGCCTGGTCGTTGCACGCAGCCACTACGGCCAACGGTAGAGCGGCCACGACGATGAGCATGGCAGTCAACCTCGGAAGGAGCTCGCTGATCACCAGTCCGAATAGGGTGAACACGGTGCCGGTCAGGACGACGCCGACCACGAACACGATAACTTGGAGGCTGTTCCAGTCGTCGGGGAGCACGAACGCGGCCGGTGTGTACGCGTTGATCGCGCCGTATATCAACGCGATGACAGGCGCGCCGGTGAGCACGTTGGAGTACCTGTGAATGGTCTGCCTATCGCGGTCCAGAGGGGGTCCGGCGACGACCTGACGGATCTCAGTGGCCTTCTTCTCCGCAGCCAATTCCGTACCGTAGGGCATACGACGCCACAGCAATTCGAGGACCTCGATCAGGAGCAGAACGCCGACGACACCCCACAGCGGGTGGAGGTGGAAGCCCACGGCGAGTGCCATGAGTACAACGCTCGCGGCGAGGAACCCGAACCGGAAACCCGAATCTGCCGTACCTGATTCGCGGTCGTCCTCCGCATAGTCCTCCAGCAGCAACTCGCGAACTGAGAGCCTGGCGCCGATACCGAGCGCGCATGCCGCGGCGATGGCGAACACGCCGACGTTGAACGCGTCGATCCATTGCCGCAGGAGGTCGTTGACCTGGCCAGTAGGTTCCAACAGCACAAGGCCCGTGAACAGCGCGACCGCGGCGGTGGCGACCCTGGCTCGCCAGAGGACCTTCAAGAGCCGCCGCGTATTATCCCACAATCTGTTTCGGAGCTGCGGAGAACGAAGGCAATCCAGCAACACCGCGGCGATGAACAGAACTGTGAGCCACTTCGCCGATGTGAAGCCGAAGGACACCCATATCCACGGCTCCGCCACAGTGGGTCCCTTGTGAAACAACACCATGCGCAGGCTGTTCTCCGCGAGGTCAAAGACAGTCAGGAGCCCGAGCAACAAGACTCGCGCGTTCCGCTCCGATGTAGCGAGCCTTTTCAACCGTGTCGGCTTCGGTGGGGGGAACTGCTTGATCTTCGCGCGGACGACGGTCCACACCCGCCAGATGATCAAGCAGTACAGCCCGATGTACACCAAGTCCGCGATGAAATACGTGACCATCAGACGGCTGGTCAGATCGTGCAGGTCGCCATCGGCCCAGGCCTTGAGGATGGATCTCGTGTCCTCGACCATGTCGCCCGGCGGCAGGCGCCACGCGAGCGACTCGACGCCGCCAGCCTGCTGGTTTACCACCTGGGCCGAAGCGAGCAACGAGTTCATCGCTCCCATCGCGAGCATCACGCCGCCCGCGACCAACATCAGCAACACCAGCATCGACTGCCTCCAGGAGCCAGGACGGTCTGTGCCGGAAAGGTCGCTTTTGCGTGACACGGCGTGACGGGACTAATCGATGTTCACCCGTTTGGCGGAAGATGAGAAGATGAGCTCCCTGGTTGTTCGGTACCTCACCTAAGGGTGCCCGCTGAGGATGTTTTGGTGCCTGCGCCACACCCGCCTGAGTTCCGTCAGCGTGCCGTCTGGCTCGTCCGCCTGGGTGACGAACCGGTCGCCGCGGCCGACGGACGGACTCTCGACGTCATGCTATGACAGAGGTCACCCCACAGCGGTCGTATGGCGCTGACCAGCGTGTATCTTGCTGTTGTAAAACGGGCGGGATGGGTGAACCACTCGCGAATTTTCGTCGCGTTATATCGGCGATATATCGGATCGTTTATCCGGCTCCTGCTGGGCTTGGTATCTCTCAGCGTTCGGTGACGGTGTCGACGGTGGGGTTGGCGCCGGCGATTCGGAAGTTGGCGGACGAGAAGTTGCAGGTGCGGCTAGCGGTGTCATTGCACACGCCGGATGACGAGCTGCGTGGCACGCTGGTGCCGGTGAACAACCGGTGGTCGATCGACGAGGTGCTCTCCGCTGCGCGGTACTACGCCGACACCTCCGGCTGGCGGGTCTCGATCGAGTACGCGTTGATCCGGGACATCAACGATCAACCGTGGCGAGCGGAGCTGCTTGCGAAGCGGTTGCGCAAGCACCTGGGCCAGCTGGTGCACGTCAACGTCATTCCGCTGAACCCGACCCCGGGCAGCAAGTGGGACGCATCCCCGAAGCCGGTCGAGCGGGAGTTCGTCCGCTTGGTCAACGCCGGCGGCGTCGCCTGCACCGTCCGGGACACCCGTGGCCAGGACATCGCCGCCGCCTGTGGCCAGCTGGCTGCTGAAGGCTGAGTTCGTGTTCGTTTCGATGATGGAGTGTTTGTCGTGATGTATGCCCCCAGCCTGTTGGATCCGGCTGCGGAGGAGCTGCGGCTCGCGGACGTGGTCGGTCGCGGTGCGACCGAAGTGGCGCGCGAAGCGCGGACACTGTTGGGTGAGCGGTTCAGCTCGGTGACGTTCATGTATGTGCTGATGCGAGCCTTCGAGGTGGAGTACACCGCCGCACGGGACGCGGCGCGGTGGCACGAGTTCCATGGTGGACCGCGGGCGTTGTCGGACGCTGACCTGGAGACGCTGCTCGCTCCGTGGCTTGATCGCTGATCAGGCGTCTGAGGTGGGCGCCCGCGGCCTCGTCGGCTTGAACCGCTCGCCTCAGCTCCAGAAATTGGCATCAGCTGACGCTGATACGCATCGAGGCCTCTTCATTCGTTGATGTTCTTGGGGTGCCCGCAGCAGTGCTTGAACTTGCGGTCTGTTTTGGGGGTGCAGACGCACCTTCGGTTACGAGATGGCGGCTCGACAGTCAGCTGGACAGCCGCTCCGACGAGGGTGCCGGCTCGGGCGGACTTGATGAGGTAGCTCGGGTCGTCGGCGGCCATTCCACGGAGGTCGTATCCGAACAGCATCAACAGAGTGCCGCTCTGGGTTGTGGCGTACCACTCTGGGTTGAAGGAGAGTGGCAGGCGGGAGATGACCTCCTTGCCGTCTTGCATGATCTTGAGCTTGTTGCCCACGAGCTTCGCGTGGAGAGACGCTTTCGCGAGTTCCGGGATGCGTGAGTGGTCTGATTGTGGTGTCAGGTCGCTAACGGTCGCGAATCCCATTGCGCGGAGTGAGTCGATGAAGACATCCCTTGGTTGGCCGTTCTCGCCGGTACCCCATGGGCCTCGCGTGTCGACAATGATGCCGGGCAGGTTGCCCGTGAAGATGATGCATTCGATTTCGAAATGCACCTGGTTGTCGCGAGGTCCCGGGTCTATGCTGTCGACTACTGTCGATGGGGCGCACGCTGGGTGGGCGAGCGTGATCCGCGGTGGCCCGTCCGGGAAGCGTAGGAGTACCGCGTTCGCCGGTCCGTCTTCTGCGATGGGGAGCCGACATTCCAGGCAATGGCGACGGCCGGTGGCCAGCCTGGCCCAGATCGCGTCCAGTCTGAGGTCGGCGAGTTCGTCGATGATCTCTTGGACAACGGTGATCGTCCGGCGATCGGGAACTCGGTCGGATGCGCTGGCTACTTGTGCCGCTGCGGTCGCCATCTGGCGGGCATGGAATGTGTTCAACAACGCTTCTGGCACATCTTCCGGCATCGACAGCTGCGTAGCGTCCTTGCCATCCTGCGTGGCGACGGCCATGGCTAGGAGCATCTCGTGCTCCAGTACTTCCGATGCGGCGGCCATGTTGCCGCTGCGTTGCCAGACCAGCCGTGCCTGGCGGAAGCAACTCAACGCTGCGGGTAAGTCTTCGAGGGATACGTGCACCTTTGCCAGGTTTCGGGTGGCATTTGCGAGGAGGTCGGTCGTTCCAAGACGGCCGGCGAGTTCGACGGCGTGGTTGAATTCGGCTTTTGCTGCGGCATGGTGACCCTGCTGTGTGAGAGCGGTGCCGAGGTTGGTTCGCAGTGAGGCATGCAGGTCGTCAAGGCCGAGTTCTTCCGCGCGGCCCAGGATCGCGCGCATGGTGGCGATGGCCTTGGCCAAGTCGCCGGTGGCCATCTCAGTTGTGGCCTGGTTGCTGCGGATGATCAGCATGGTCTGGAAGTCGCGCAGGGCGGTGGCCAGTTCCGCGGCGCGGTCATACTCCACAACGGCCTCAGGCCAACGGGACATGCGCGCAAGCACATTGCCCCTGGTGTGACGGCAATGCATCTGCTCACTGCGAGAGCCGGACTTCTCTGCCAGCTCGACGGCTTGGTTCGCCGCGTTTGTGGCTTCCGGCCACAGCTCGCGGCGGGAATACAGGGTCGCGAGAAACCGGAACGCGGAGGCGCGGGTCTGGGGGAGCGCCGCATCGGCGGGTGCGTCGATGACCGAACGGAGGACCAGCGCGGCTTCCTGCCATCCGCCGTGTTGTATCAATGCTTCCCCGAGTCGTGCGCGCGCGTTCGATAAGGAGTCGGATTCGCCGCTGCGCTCAAGCAGTTTCACCGAACGGCGGAGCAATGGAAGTGCTCCGTCGATTTTCCCTACCCGGCGCAGTATCTTGGCCTGCTGGTGCTGGACTTGCGCGCACACCAGGGGACTTCTGGATCCTTCGGCGATCGCGGCGGCGTCCTGCAGGATTTCGTCTGCCTGCTCGTGCTGTCCGGCTTCCGCGTACAGGTTGGCGATATGTGCGAGGGCTTGGGCAAGGTTCCGGAGGTCGTTGATCTGCTCCGCCATCTCCGCACAGTCGACGAACAGCTGCATGGCAAGTTCGCGTTCACCTCGGTGTTCTGCGGTGGTGGCCATCAGCAGCAGCGTGGACACCTGGCTTCGGACGTCCCCGACCTCGTGGTAGATCTCGATGGCGGAGGTTAGTGTGCCCAAGAGCGACTCGCTGTCGCCGAGCGCCTGCTCGATCAAGCCCATTTCGCGCAGCGCATCCGCTTCGACTTCGCGGTTACCGAGTGCACGAGCCCGAGCCAAGGCAATCTCACACTCGGACTTCGCGGCGACCTCGCGGCCTCCGAGCCGGAGCGCTTGCGCGAGGGCGATGCCGGCTATTCCGAGAAGTCCGCCGATGCCCGCTCGCTTGGCTACTCGCAGCGCATTGCGAAAGTAGGCCTCGGCGCGATCCCATCGGGTCATTGCGACGTTCGCCTTGCCCAGGCTGTCAAGTGCGTGCGCGATCATGGTGTCGTTCCCGAGTATCCGCCATACGTGCAGGCTTCGCTGCAGCACTGGGATAGCGTCTGCTGCGCAGCCAGTGTTGAGCAGTAGGTTGCCGTAGGCGTTGCGAGCGGCTTCGGCGATCCAGCCGTGTTCCCCGTCGTCGGTCATGTCGATGCACGCGCGGAACCGATCAAGCGCTGTGTCAGTCCCGCCTTTCCGGGCGGCGACTGTGCCGAGATTGAGCAGCCCTGTGGCCTGCCAGTCCGGCTTGCCTGCCCGCTCACCCGCGTCTGCCAGGCAGGTCGAGATACGAGCCAGCTCGTTCCAGCGACCCAGGTGCTGCAATGCGGGGGTGAGAGCTTGGGCGACCTTGATGAAGGCGTCCCAGAGTTCATGCTGTGCCGCCTGGAGGGCCATGGCCACCGCACCAGCGTGATCGTGCTCAAGGACGGTCAAAGCGTCGGTGTTGGTGGCGGACGGCTCGTGCCCTTCGGCATCGATGAATCCGATCGAGCTGATAGCGCGGTTGGTCCGGCTGGCGTAGGTCAGGCACGCGTGCGCGACCACTCGGTCACGCCACGCAGAATCGGTGGTGGTCATAGCCTTGTGCCGAGCAAACCTGTACAGCACATCGTGCAGGCGGTAGCGGTGCTCGTCGACCTGCTCGACCAAGTGCAGCTCAAGGAGATCGTCCAGGCAACGACGGACCGAGCGTGTGCGCGCGTCGGCTAATTCCGCTACCGTTTCTGTGCTCACCGCCGTGATGACGTCATCGTCGACCGCGGTGCCGGGCAGGACGCCGAGGACGACCAGGAGTTGCGCTTGGCCGACGGTGAGCAGTTGGTAGCTGTCTTCGATGATCCGCTCGACCGACTTTCCGCCAGCGCGGAGCTCCTCGGTTCCGTAGATCGGGTCGGCGAGCTCGGCGAGGTAGTCGGGAATGCTGAGTTGAGGGCGTTTGCCGATCCGCGCGGCCGCGATCAGCACTGCGATGGGGAGACCTCCGCACACGTCGGCAAGCTGACTGCTCTGTTCGTCGGTCAACCTTTCGGTGACCGTCCGCGCCAGCTGCGCGGCAGCGTCCTTGGGAAGAGGATGGACCTCGAGCGCATCGACATCCTCATGCGCAAGCCCGGTCAACCGCGATCGGCTCGTGCACAGGATGGCGAAAGAACCGTCAATGGACAACAGGTCTTCCAGCGACTCTTCAGTCCGGACGTTGTCGAGAACAAGCAGCATCTTCGGGCCGGCCAGCAACGCCGCCACGCGGGCGCGCTGACGGTAGCGGTCACCCGGCACCTGACAATCCGGTTCGAGCGCCAATAGCAGGCGGGGCAGGATTTCGTCCTGCTGAGACAGGTCGACAACGATGACCCCGCCGGGGAAGTTAGCTCGGACTAGCCACGCCAGTTCCCCGGCGAGTGCGGTCTTGCCGACCCCCGGCAGGCCGTGGACCACAACCACAGGTCGCTGACTACCAGCCAGCAGGGCGCGGACTCGGTCGAGCTCGATCTCGCGGCCGACAAGAGCGCGGCGGCGAGGCAGCCCATGTCGGGACTGCGGAAGGAGCCGCTGCGGCACGCCGAGGTACCTGTCCGCGATCCAACGCAGGTCTGGCTGAGCCAGTTGGTTGGCCAGCGCGTTGCCGTCGATGATTTGGAATCGGATCCCTTGGGGCACGTCTTCGCGGAGCCGGCGCTGGTGGCCGTCGGGTACGTCCGTCTCTGTGAACACGCAGATCGCATCCACTGGTGGACCTGAAAGAATCTTGGCGATGTCGGCCTGGAGCTTCTTCGTCAGGCCCTTGACCTGCAAGGTGCACGCGAACGCGATGGCGCGGTCGTCTTCGGGAAGGAAGGTTGGAAAGGTCTCGAAGTCCCGTCCTCCGTCTCCACCTGCGCTAACCGGCCCCGTCTTCGGCAGGACGTTCCGGCTGATTCGCTGGGTCGCGTAGTGCATGCAGATCTCTTCGAACAGGTGGTGTCCGTTGCGGGAGCGCAAGGTGCTCAGCTGGAACCGGATCTGGCTCACGACATGGCCAACATCATCTGTCACACTGAGTAACTATACCGACCTTTGTTTCGTCGAGCGTACGGCTATCCAGCCGTGGACGAAGGTCATGAAGCTGACCCCTTCGACTTTATGTGGGCCGGCAGTTCACGGTGAACGGGCCCGGCCGATCTTGAGATAAGTCGGGCCCGCTCTGTCATTCGATCCGGCGCAGCGGCCGGCTCTTGCGGCCGGTGAACTCGCGCAGTCCCAGCTGACGAAGGATGCCGTCTGCGCCCATCCACGCATAGGTCGTCCTGACCCAATCCGCGGTCTCGGCGAGCGAATCGGGCTGGTTCCGGTCCCGGAGCGCGGCTACGATCAGCTTGAGTTCGTCGTTCGAGCGGCCGGTCAGTGCCGTGTGAAGCACCGCCCGGCCGACGTCCGCTTCGCCCGTGCCGAAGAGGTACGCGATGTCGTGCGCGATCGCGGCCTCACCTCGGCCGGGGGCCGCCACGTCGGCGAGCAGCGCATCGGCGTGCGCCGGGAACTCAGGGCGCAGCCCGCGAACCAGCGCGCCCAGCCGGTTCACCGGCTGCCCCGTCAGGGGGGCTGGCAGCGCGCTACCATCCGAAGCGAGCGCCGCGAAGACCTCGCCGAGTGCCGGCCTTCCCGCCCGGACCGCCAGGAACATGAGAGTCTTCGCTTCGTCCGATGGCAGGTCGCGAAGCAAGCCGGTCAGCCCGAGGGGGTCGACGCCCTCGGCGAGGCTCGCGAACATGCGCTCCTTCGTGGCCGGGTCGAGCGCGTCGACGATGATCACGATCAGCTCGGGGTGCGCCGCGATGGTTTTCGTGACCAGGTCGGCGAACCGGCGCGCCAGGTCCGGGTGCGCGGGTCCCAGCGCGGCCAGCAGTGCGGCGCAGAATTCCGCTCCCCGATCGACCGTCACTTCGAGAATGCGGCCGCGGTCCGCGTCGTCGCTTCCGGCGAGCAACTCGAGCAGACCCATCACCGTCGTACGGGCCGCGCTATCCCGGAGCACCTTCCTCGCGTCGACCGGACGTCCTTCTTCGCGCAACGAGGCGACGATCTCCAGGACCGAACCGGCGGGCCGGGACGCGGCGACCAGCGAACAGATCCGGTACGCCGCCTGTTCGTGGTTGCGCAGCCGCGCGCCGGCGGCGAACGCGATCACCTCGGGGATCGACGATACTTCGGCCGCCCGGGCCACCACGAGGTCGGCGTGTGCTTCCTGCTCCGTCTCCCAGAAGACGTCCGCGACGTCCAGCAACGAACTGGCGTCGTGCGCGCGCCGGACGAGGCCCTGCGCGACCTCGGTGCTTTCCGCGTCGTGACCGGCTTCGGTCATCGCCTTGCACAACTGCGCCACGGCCGGGGGAGGCCGGGTGGCTACGATGTCGGCCGCCGCCGCGTAGAGCCCGAACGCGACTTCCTCTCGGCCGACCTCGCGCAGTTCGTCGGCCAGGGCAACGATGTCCGCGCCGGGCAGGTCACTCGCGGCGCGGAGGATCAACCGGTCCACTTCTTCGCGCAGTCCCGCGAGCCACAGGGCATTGATCAGGTCGATCAGCCCCCTGGCCGCCTGCGTGGCGCCGAACGCGGCGTTCAGCAGTTCGACGAGTTCGTCGTCCCGCCCGTCGGCTTGGAGCAGGCTAGCCAGGTCCGCGGCATCCGCCGCGCGGCAGGCCCCGACGGTCCGAACGAGCTGGATCGCCACGTCAGGAATGTCCATATCGTGCAGCGCATTGACGACCCGCAGCACTTCCGCCGGTGCCCGCAGGGCTGCGCCCGCGAGCACGACGCGGACGTCCTCGGCGTTCCCTTGTCGCCAGAGCAGTGCTGCGATGGCCGCGACTTCCTGGTCTGCTCGCAGCGCGGCCGACGCGGCCAAGAGCTGTTCCCCGAGCTGTTCCTGCCCGTGTGCGCGCATGGCCTGCACTTCGAGGTACATGTCCGCAGGCCGGCGCCGGAGCAAAGCTTCCATGCCCGGCGGCGGCTGGGGCAGCTCGCGGGCCGGATCACTCGCCCGCTCCCGCGCCGGACGAACACCGACGCGGTGCCGATTGCGGACCAGCGCGATCGCCTTGCCGTCATTGCGGGTGCGTTGCTGGGGTACCGGGAAGTGGCGGGCCTGCAGGTCGACGCGCACGTGGTAGAACAGCGTCTCCATGTCGAGCAGGTCCGGGCCTTCCGGCAGGCCGTGGACCAGCTTGTCCACTAGTGCCCCGGTGAACGCGGTGTAGGGCTCGTCGGGTGGCGCCAGCGCCAGGCTCGTCTCGGCCGACGCGGTCATGAGGTAGGTCCCGTCCACCCGGGCGTGGTCGGCCAGCTCGGCCGAACCGCCCATGCCGCCCTGCAGCGCGCGACCGCTGTAGCAGCAGTCGAGGATCGCCACTTTGCCGTAACAAGCCCGCGCGGTGCCCACGATCTCGCGCCGGATGTCGTCGTAGCGGACCGAGCGGTAGAGCCGGTCGCCCGCCGCGCCTGGCAGGGCGAGGTAGAGATCCGAGCGATCATCGAGCAGGCCGTGACCGGCGAAGTAGAACACCAGGGCGTCGGACGCTTCGGACGCGGCCGCGTGCACGGCCTCGAGCACGTCGTCGACGGTGCCGGGGTTGAGCAACGTGACGCAGTGTTCGTTGGGAAGTCCCCACAGGTCGGGGTCGGTGAATACCCGGTGCAGTGTCTCGATGTTGTTCGCGACCGCGGGCAGCGCTTCGAGGCTTGTGTAGTCGGACACCCCGACGAGGACGGCCCTCGAAGCGCGGGGATCCGGCAGCCCGGCCCGCGGTCCGGCCGCGTCAGTCATCGTCACCCTGCGCCACAGGCAGGTTCAGGCGCTTCACCATGGCGATTTCCTCGTCGGTGAGCGGCGTGTTGAAGACGAACTGCACCGGCGGCGCGGCCTTCCTCGACCGGAGGAAGCTCGCCCACGCGACGCCGAGGTTGGCGAGCCCGGTCAGCGTGCCGATCGACATGCACACGACCTCGACCGCGCCCATGTGCCCGGTGCCCGACGTCGCGCTCGTGCTGATCTTCGCCGTCCGCACGACATCGATGTCCTGTCTGAGCCAGTGGTAGAATTGCTCGAGTGCCTGTTCGTCGCCCTCGGCGCTGATCGTGAGTTCCACTCGGCCTCCGCTCGAAGTCCCTTACCTCTCCCAGTCGCACGGCGAGGCCGGTTCGTAACGGCGGCCTGGAAGCTTTCGCGGCTATGGCCGTCTGGATGGGGCGACGTGGCCAGGTGTTGGCCTGGCCACGTCACACCCGTTCGCGTGCGTGGCGCGATGACGCGCTACCTGCCGATGAGGTGGGCAATCGCGTCGTAGCCTGCGGCGGTGATTAGTCCGGCAATCCCTGATGCCAGCCAGCGGAACCGCTCGAGGGAGCGTAGGCGGGTCTCGTGGTCAGCGCGTTCAGCAGTGAGGAAGTCAGCCGTGGCTTCCATCTTGGCGAGGCGACGCAGGTGCTTTCGGTCGAATGTCACGTGAGTGGTGCTTGCGGCGCACGACGGGCACCTTCGTGTGGGCTTGAACATGAGGAATTCACCCTTTCGGGTCATTCCTGGTACCCATCTCCAGGCGACCGCGTGCGTGGGACGTGCCCAACTCACACCGATGCGGTGCGGGTGCTTGCGTTCGACTTTAGCACCGTGGGCCAGCGCGGGGGGATCCATCGGTCATGTGGCGGCAGGTAGATTTTCGCGCGCCACGCGAGGCGGTGCTCCTCGGGGATGGTCTCGCTCTCGGGATCCAAGTTCTCCGTGAGCCTCGTGCGCACCTGTTCTGGCATCCTGTCGAGAAATTCCGACGACGGCAGAGTCGGAGGAACCACAAGCTCTACTAGATCGGCCGAGTCGAGTCGGGTATGGCCGTGCTTGCATCCGACCTGCCACCATCGGGTGAGTCCGTCAAGACTGTCGGCGAACGGCCAGTTGCATACGCCATGTTTAGGTTTGCCGCTCGATGTCCTGCCGACGAAATATATCCGGCTGCCGCCACCTTGAAGTGCGAAACAGTACACCCGGCCGAGTAGGCAGCCCTTCTCGCGGCAACGCACGGCCACTTGGGGAAGGGACGTGCGTCGTCGTGAGCTCATGGTCTGTAGCTGAGATGCGTACCAGTCGTTCACCTTCTGCCATAGCGCAAGTTCGGCTGGCCATGTCACCGACTTCATCCATTGCTTGAATTCCTCGAAGTCTGCTGGGTCTTTCGAGCGATACCAACGTTCGTCGAGCTCGTGGCGTCGTTCGTAGCCAGCCGTTGCTTCCAGCTCGGCCTGCCACGCCTCGCGTGGTTCGCGGATCATCGGTCCAGTTCCCGGGTCATGCCATCGCAGTCGTGCTCAGGGGAGGGTCAGGTTGGACGGTACGCCGGAGGCTTAGCAGCACGGCGACGAGGTGTCTGCGTGTGCGACCGCCGACGTCGGCACATGGTGAGTGCGATCTTCGAGGTCTAGAGCCAAACTGGTCGCTATGTTGAACCTGCCAGAGGATGCCCAGACAAGCCCTGTCCTCGACTCCGCGCAACTGGTGCGCATCGAGGCAACTCACCGTGGGTTTGGCTATCAGCATCTTTACGCGGTGGCGTGTCTGCTCACGATGGACCGGACGGACACCGACGAGGTAGTGATCGAGCACGATGAGGATGTCGAGCTGGTACGTCCTTCAGGCACGGTATACGTGCAGGTGAAGACTCGTGAACGCCCGCTTCGGTTCAGCGACTTGGACGGAGTGTTACCGCGGTTCGAGCAGTTGCGCCGGGCGCATGCTGGTGGCGAGCGGGTGGGTGACGCCGGCTTCGCGATCGTGAGCAACGCCGCCCCTGGGCCTGACCTTCGTGCCCGCATAGCGTCGTCGAGTTGGCCGTCTGACGTGGCCCTGGTGTGGCCCGGGGGATCGGCTGGCGGCGTCGATCTGTCGCTGCCGACGCCCTGGCAGGGGCTGCAAGAAGCTATGGAGGGGTGCGTCGAGTTAGCTGGCGGGGTTCCTTTCCCGAGCTTGGCGCCAGAGACGTTGGTGCTCAAGCTCGCCGGACTTGCGCAGTACGTAGCGACCGGCCACGCCGGCCACGCGGTGACCAAGGCTCAGCTGCACGAGTTCCTTGAGCAGTTGGTTGTCCAGTTGCACGATTTCCCGCAGCCGCCTGTCGACTACCGTCAGCAGTCATCGGAACCGGATCTGACAGCGCCAGGCAGGGTACAACTGGTCGTCGGAGTGTCGGGGGCGGGCAAGACCACCTGGGCCTCGATCATGTCGCTGCGCCATCCTTTCCCGACCGCCTACTTCGACGTTGGCGAGCTTCCGAGCCAGGCTGTGGCTTCCTCACTGGCCCGCGAACTGGTTGCTCGGTTTTTGCCAGGGCGAGCTTTGGGCGGAGGCGGCGCAGCACTACCCGCAGCGAGCGGCCTTGAGTTGATGGCCTTCCTGTCGCGACGGCTTCGAGAGGAAGAACTCGAGGTCACCGTTGTTCTGGACAACGTGCACCGCTTGTCCGCAGAAGCGTTGCGCTCGCTCGTCGAGGCGGCGCCTGACGTGCGGTTCGTGTTGCTTGGTCAGCCTTGGCCAGGGCAAGCTCCGGTTGAAGCCCTGTTGGAGATCCAGGCCGAGGAACTCGGTGGTTGGTCGCAGGACGATGTCGCGGCCGTGTTCGCCGCGGAGGGATGTCCAGTTGAGGTAGCGGCCGTGCAGCGTCTTCTTCGGCTGACTGCTGGGGTGCCGCTCTATGTGAAGGCAGCTGTCCAACTCGCTGTTCGTGCCTACGACCGCGACGTTACTGAGTTCCTAGACGCTGTGGAAGCAAGGCTCACTCACGTGGAGACTGCGCAGGAAGTCATCCTTGCCGAGACGTTCAAGCAGCTAACGCTGCCCGCTCGCACCGTTGCCTCGTTGCTCGAGCTCGCAGATGTACCGCTAACCACCGAGGAGGCACTCGACCTCGTCTCGACGGCAGGGCTGACGCCGGCAACGGCTGCCGCGACGGTCCGGGATCTTACGAGGTCAAGCATTCTCCAGGTGACTGGCGACGGAATCAAAATCCATGATGCATTTCGACTTCTGGCCCGCGATCACCGCGCGACCTTGGAGCCAGAAATCCTCAGCGCAGCGCTGGAGAACCTCGTCGTGCTGGTGCAACGATCTCTTCCCACGACTTGGACGGTAGGCCGGTTCGGCTTGTGGCTAAGACTGCTGCCGCAGACCGGCCGGCAGGAAACGTTGATCGACATTGCCACTCAGGAGGAATTCCACCAGGTCGGTGATCCAAGAGAGGTTAGGGCCGCTATTGAGGCGGTCGCGCAGTCCACCGATCTCGATGACGAAGTACGCTTCTGGGCGCTTGATGCCTTAGCGTTCTGGGACTACAGCGTGGGCAGCTATGGACATATTCCTAGCATGGTGGACCAGATGACTACCGCTGTGGGCGCAGGCACGGATGCGCGTGCTGGGTCGGCGCTCGCAATGAAGCAGATGATCGCCGCGTCCCTGCGAAAGGACCGAGATGGAGTCGAGGCCGCATTCAGGGTCGGGCTCGAAAGCGCTGAGGGAGATGCGATGGTGCAACTGATCATCCGTTACAACCGCGCACTCTCGTTGTTTCACCTCGGGGTTTACGGGGACGCAGCATCTGAGGCACTGAGCCTCGTCGAGGATTACTACGATCGCCTCGGGCTTGGCCTTGGAGATGTCTTCGGCGCGAACCCTGGTGACTTGCGAGCCGCCGTACCCGACACCGCTACTCGTGACGACGACTTCAGACACGTCGCCGACAGTCTTTATCTCCTTGCTGCTGCCAACAAGCGTCTAAGCGAGTCTTCGGTCGCGATGTCGTTCCTTCACGCGATGAAATTCTACAGCGCTGCATCGGCTTGGCGATCAGCTGTCCGAGCCGGGCAGGAAGCCATCGATGAAGTGCTTGAGCTGGGAGATCTCCAAGGTGCACGTAATATTAGCGAGAATCTCCTCTTGCCCCTGGTTTCGGAGTACCAGTTGGTCGATCTGCTTGTTCCAGTCCGCGCTCAGTATGCTGTCCTTCTCGCTTTGTGCGGCGAGGTCCATGGCGCCCGTGAAGAAATGACAAAATTGGCGGCATATCAACTTAACGACGCTGGAGCGGCAGAGTTGGCCAACCAGCGTCAACTCATTGACCGAATCGCTGAGAGGGGAGACCTGCCAGGGAATCCTGTCGTCGACGGCTAGCTGGCCAGCTATCTTGCGGGTGAGTTGATTCCTGTTCGCGCTTCGGATGTTCGTTGTCTGGTCGGCCGGTGCACCGTCATTCGCGCTGGTCCAGTGCTGTCCGATAGGTGATCAACTGTCGGTGCAGGTGACAAAGAGGATGTCGTGAATTTTCTGGGTCGGGCGTACTCGCCGCTCGCCAGTTGTGGTGTCGACGGTTGTGTACGCGTACAGGCTGGGAGTGACTGTGTCCTCGTCGACGTGGCCGAAGTACACCTGCAGCAGGTGACCGGCGAAGAACAGGTTGCGATCGGTCGGCTCGAACTGTAATCGGGCCTCGTTGTGTGGGATGGTCGCCAACAGGTGGGCGTCGCCGTGGAGCTCGCCGTTTTGGTCGCGGAACGCGAAGATCACGGGCTGGCGTCTGCCTCGTCCGATGAGCTGCTGGGCACGGGATCGGGTACCGACGGAGAGCAAACCGGCGACGCGTGCAAACGATTCACCCTTGCTGGCGAGGTCAGCTGCACACTGAGCCTTCTCGTCGGCGATCCGGGTCACGACGCGATCGTAGACGGTGAGCTGATGGCTGAGTTTCTCGTAGCGCTTCACGGGGTCGTCCTCCTTCAGGATCGCGCCGATTGCCGTGGAAACAGCAGCCTCTACCTCGGCAGCGAGAGTGGTTTCGGAGTGCATACCCATCACTATGAACTGTGCCCGGTGTCATGTCAACCCATGGCTATGCAGCTTGTGGTGGTCACTGTGGTCGTGGCAACGGACCCTATGAGGCGGCACCTGTCGAGCCTTTCGGGGGCGGGGGCGCCCTATGGTCAAGGTCACTTTCGGCTACTGGCCTGGTGTCAACCTGCGGTTTTGTGGCCTAGCGCGGTGTTGTAAAACGGTAGGGAGAGGTGAACCTCTCGCGAACTTTCGTCGCGTTATATCGGCGATATATCGGATTGTCGATCCGGCTCCTGCTGGGCTTGGTATCTCTCAGCGTTCGGTGACGGTGTCGACGGTGGGGTTGGCGCCGGCGATTCGGAAGTTGGCGGACGAGAAGTTGCAGGTGCGGTTGGCGGTGTCGCTGCATACGCCGGATGACGAGTTGCGGGACACGTTGGTGCCGGTGAACACCCGGTGGTCGGTGGACGAGGTGCTCTCCGCTGCCCGGTACTACGCGGACACCTCCGGACGTCGGGTCTCGATCGAGTACGCGTTGATCCGGGACATCAACGACCAGCCGTGGCGGGCCGAGCTGCTGGCGAAGCGGCTGCGCAAGCACCTGGGTCAGCTGGTCCACGTGAACGTCATTCCGCTGAACCCGACCCCGGGTTCGAAGTGGGATGCGTCCCCGAAGCCGGTCGAGCGGGAGTTCGTCCGCCTGGTGAACGCTGGCGGGGTCGCGTGCACAGTTCGGGACACCCGGGGTCAGGACATTGCCGCGGCGTGTGGCCAGCTGGCTGCTGAAGGCTGAGTTCGTGTTCGTTTCGATGATGGAGTGTTTGTCGTGATGTATGCCCCCAGCCTGTTGGATCCGGCTGCGGAGGAGCTTCGGCTCGCGGACGTGGTCGGTCGCGGTGCGACCGAGGTGGCGCGCGAAGCGCGGACACTGTTGGGTGAGCGGTTCAGCTCGGTGACGTTCATGTATGTGCTGATGCGCGCCTTCGAGGTGGAGTACACCGCGGCGTGTGACGCGTCGCGGTGGCACGAGTTCCACGGTGGACCGCGCGCGCTGTCGGACGCGGACCTGGAAAACCTGCTTGCTCCCTGGCTCGAGCGCTGACCCTGGTTCAGCTGATCCGGTAGAGGTGCCCGCTCTGGACGGCGAGCACCATGAGTGCTTGGGGGCCTCGCCCCGAGGCCTGTCACTCGTGCCATCGCACTCGACGGCCTCGCGCTCAAAAAGACTGGAGAAGAACTTCGTGGGCGCTGCCGGGTTCCGATCCGCGGCGCCCGCCTCGGATTGGGCCAGTCAGCTGACGAGGTTCGGGCTGCCGAAGGCCCGCCGGAGCCGCGTCAGCCAGTCGGCCGAGTCGGACATGGCCGACGTCGACGGCGAGGCGGTGCCGAAGACGACGGCTTCCGGCCCCGACTCCGCGGCGATCGCCGCCAGCCGCGCCGCGACGGTGTCCAGCGCTTCGTCCCAGCTCAGCCGCTCCCAGCCGGGGTCGGCCGCGCCTTTCGGAGCGGTCCGCCGCAGCGGGTGCAGCAGCCGCTCGGGATGCGCGACGATCTCCGGCGCGGCCTTGCCCTTGACGCAGAGGGCCTGCCCGGTGGGGTGCCCGGGCAGCGGGCGCAGGGCGAGCAGGCGCCCCTCGTCGACGGTGGCGGTGGCCCCGCACCGGGACACGCACAACGGGCAGAACGTCGCGACTTCGGTCGCCATCGGCGCACCTCCGAGTTCCGGCCCAGCCTCCATCCGGACCATTCATCGTGGCACCGGCGCGGTTCGGCGGCGCACTACAAGTTGATAAAGGGCATTCGGTGGGGAATTTGCGATCGGTGGGCTATTCCTCGGCGACACCCACCGGGTCCGCCGAGGTGGCCGGGGCGGTCGGGATGACTTCGACGGCCCCGGCGGCGATCGCGGTTTGCGGCGAATGACTTCGGGGCCATCGTGTTCTGGAATCGAATGTCGCTCCTTGCATGCTCGTGCCGTCCAGGTCCGCTCCGGTGAAGTCGGTGTCGGGCAGGTTGCAGTGGTCGAGGTTCGCTCTTCGCAGGTTCGCGTTCACCAGCGAAGCACCCCTAGGTCGAGGTGCCGCAGCCGAACGTAGTCGACTCCGTGCCACCGGTACGTGTGCTGTCCCAGCACCGTCAGCGCTGTCTGGACCTCGGGGTCGTAGTCCCGCAGTGAGCGGCCGGTATCGGCGAGCAGGACTTCGGATTCATCCGGCTGCGGCCGGACGGGCGGCCACGGGCTTCTGGTGCGGATGAAAGTCGAGAGGACGTCGGCGCAGGCCGGGCGGTGCGAACTCGTCGCGCTTCTCCTGTTCGCGCCGGACAGCTTCGGTCTTCAGGTGGACGTACTGCCGCCACGCCGGCACAGCCCCGGAAAGGGCGGCCAGGCCGACGATGCTCTGGACGAGAATGGCGCGAACGGCGTTCTGCTGCTGTAGCGCACCGTTCAGCAGATCCAGTTTGTCCTTGCCGGACAGCTGCGCGGCGTCGATCAGCGAAACGTCCGGCACCGGTTGCAGGACGGCGGGCAGCAGCGCCGCGAGCGCCACGAGGCTTGCCGCCGCCACGGCCAGTGCCGATCCGATCAGCGTCCGACGGCGGCGGGAAGTCTTCTCTGCGGTCGCCATGGGTTCCGTTCCTGAACAGGAGTGACACTGCGGCGGTAGATCGCGTCGACGACCGGCGTCGTTACGTCACGGTCGATATTCGGTGGCGCCGCCGCGGGGGACGGAGTTAGGTCGGCTCCCATGGTGCAGGTGCACGGTACGTGCGATGAGCGGTTCGGAGAAGTGCGCGACGCGCTGGCGGAGTCCTTGGCCAAGGACGACGTCGGTGCTTCGGTGGCGGTCGCCGTCCGCGGCGAACTCGTGGCCGACCTGTGGGGTGGGTACGCCGATGCCGGGCGAACCGTTGCCTGGGAAGAAAACACGATCACCAACGTCTGGTCCACCACCAAGACGATGCTCGCCCTGTGTGCGTTGATCCTCGCCGACCGCGGAGACCTCGACCTCGATGCGCCACTCGTCCGGTACTGGCCGGAGTTCGGCGCCGCGGACGTGCGGGTGCGGCACGTGCTGTCGCACACCGCGGGACTTCCCGTCTGGGACACGCCGATCACCCTCGGCGATCTGGGCGACCCGCCCAAAGTCACCGCGTTGCTGGCCGCGCAGGAGCCGCGGTGGACGCCCGGGGAAATCGGCTGTTATCACGCGCTCACCCAAGGATTTCTGCTCGGTGAGGTCGTCCGCCGGATCACCGGCAAGACGATCGGGGCGTTCTTCGCCGCGGAAGTCGCCGGGCCGCTGGGCGCCGATTTCCACATCGGGCTGCCCGACGCCCTCCACGACCGCGTCGCGCCCTCCCTCGCGCCACCCGGTGGGCTGACCGTGCCGCCACCCACCGAACTCTTCGACGCGGCCCCCAACCCCGAGTTCGTCCCCGAGGACACGAACACCGCGGCGTGGCGGCGCGCGGAGATCCCGTCGGGCGCCGGGTACGGCAATGCCCGGTCGGTCGCGGCCGTCCAGTCCGTCCTCACGTCCGGCGGTGCGGGGCTGCTGTCGCGGGCCGGGTGCGAGCGGGCCCTGGAGGAGCAGTACCACGGCCTCGACTACGGCCTGGGCGTCTCGATGCGGTACGGCCTGGGCTACGGCATCAGCGGCCGCAACTGCTTCTGGGGCGGCATGGGCGGCTCGCTGGTGTTCAACGACCTCGACGCCGGCCTCACCGTCGCCTACGCGATGAACCAGATGCTCGACGCCATCGTGGGCGACGGCCGCGGCATGACCATGGTGGCCGCGGCCTACGGCGGCCTGGGGTAACGCGTCAGCCGATCCGGTACAGGTGCCCGTCGCGGACGGCGAGCACCGTGCGCGGCCCAACACCGCCGTCTCCGGGATGCCGGGGTCGATGGCCGGGCCGCGTCGCTGGCCTCCGCCGGCCGGCAGACCGGCACGACACTGGGTGTCGCGCTCTCGAGCCAGGGACACGGTGTGGTGGCTGGTCGCCGCTTCGGGATCGCTCTCGTCGTCCTGGCGCTGCTCAGCCTCCCGCGACCGACGGGATGATCTGCACCTCGGCGTCCGCGCGCAGCACCGTCGCGGTGCCGTCGCGGTGGCGGCACTCCTCGCCGTCGACGTAGAAGTTGACGTACCGGCGCAGCCCCGCCTGCTCGTCGCGCAGCCGCCGTTCCAGCGCCGGGTACCGCTCGGCGAGCGCGTCGAGCACCGCACCCAGCGTGGCCGGCTCGGCGACGTCGACGGCCAGCCGGGATTCGCCGCCGGCCTTCTCCCGCAGCGTTCCGGGCAGCAGCACGGTGATCCGCACGGTCACACCCTCGCGGCGCGGACGCTCAGCACGTCGGGCAGGTGTGCCGCGACGAGCTGCCAGCTGTCGCCGTCGTCGCGGCTGGCGTAGACGTCGCCGGTCCGCGAGCCGAAGTACACCCCGGCCGGGTCGGCGTCGTCGGTGCACATCGCGTCCCGCAGGACGCCGGTCCAGTACCCGTCCGGCAGGCCCGCCCCCAGCGCCTCCCACGACTTCCCGGCGTCCTCGCTGCGGTACACCCGGCACCGGCCGTCCGGCGGGAACCGCATCGCGTCCGCGACCAGCGGGAACGTGTAGATCACCTCGGGCCGGTGCGGGTGGACGACGATCGGGAAGCCGAAGTCGCTGGGCAGGCCGTCGGCGATGGACTGCCAGGTCGCGCCGGCGTCGTCGCTGCGGTAGACGCCGTGGTGGACCTGCGCGAACAGGCGGCCCGGCTCGGCCGGGTGCCGGGCGACCTTGTGCACGCACTGGCCGTATTCGGGGTACGGGTCGGGCACGTGGACCGCCTTGATGCCGGTGTTGCTCGCCTCCCAGGACGCGCCGCCGTCCTCGGTGCGGTAGACGCCGCCGGTGGACATCGCCACGGTGACGCGGCCGGGGTCGGTGGGGTGCGGGAGCACGGTGTGGATGGCCTTGCCGCCGCCTCCGGGCGTCCAGTGCTCGCGGTGCGGGTGGTCCCACAGGCCGCGGACGAGCTCGTAGGTGCGGCCGCCGTCGGTGGAGCGGAACAGGGCGGACGGCTCGGTGCCGGCGTAGACGACGTCCGGTTCGCCCGCCGGGCCCGGCACCAGCTGCCAGGCCCTGGCGAGGGATTCGCCGGTGTCCGCCGGGAACGCGATCGGGGCGTGGTCGGGCTCGGCCCAGGTCGCGCCGAGGTCGTCGCTGGTGGCCACGCTCGGCCCGAAGTGCTCGCTGGTGACCCCGGCCAGCAGCCGCGGCCTGTCGCGGCGCGTGTCGATGCCGACCGCGTACACCTCCGTCATCGGGTGGTGCGGGCCGGTGACCTCCCACGTGGCCCGATCGTCCGTGCTGGTCGCCAGCCACAGACCCTTGCGCGTTCCGATCGCGAGCAGGACGGACATCCGGCACCTTCCCCGGTTCTTCGGGTGACTCAGGTCACAGGTACTCTGCCGGAAAAATCTCCCCGGGGAAATGTCGAACGCCGGACCGGTGCGTTCGACGCGGGGGTGAAGGCCGGTCACCGCGTCCGGGAACGCACCGGACCCCGGCCGAAGAACACCAGGGAGCACACCATGCGGTTTCTCATGATGCACCGGGTCGACGAGCACGACCCGCAGTCGTGGAACCCCAGCCAGGAGTTCATCGAGAAGATGGGCGGGTTCATCCAGGAGGCGGCGGAGAAGGGCACCCTGATCACCGCGGAGGGTGTCCACCCGACGGAGAAGGGCTCGCTGATCCGCAAGCCGCGCGGCGCCGCGATCCGCGTGACCGACGGCCCGTTCGCCGAGGCCAAGGAGGTCATCGGCGGGTTCGCGCTGATCAACGCGGCGGACCGGGCGGAGGCCGTCGAGTTCGCCAAGCGCTACGTCGAGCTGTTCGACCAGGACATCGAGGTGGAGGTCCGCCAGGTCGTCGAGTTCGACGAGCTGCCGACGCAGGACTGACGGCGGCCGGTGGCGCTAGGCTGGCCGGACAACGACTCTGGGGGTAGAGCGATGTTCCTGGTCACCGGTGCCACCGGCAACGTCGGTAGGGAAGTGGTTTCGGCACTCGCGGCGGCGGGTGCCCCGGTCCGGGCGCTGGTGCGCCGGCCGGATGCCGTTCTGCCGGACGGAGTCGAGGCCGCCGTGGGCGACCTCAACTCTCCCGGCGGGCTCACGGACGCGCTCAAGGGCGTCGAAGGCGTGTTCCTGATGTCCGGCTACGAGGACATGCCGGGCATGCTGGCGCGGGCCCGCGACGCGGGCGTGCGGCGGATCGTGCTGCTGTCCGGAGGATCGGCCGCGCTGGCGGACCTGGACAACGCGGTCTCCCGCTACATGACGCTCTCCGAGCGGGCGGTCCGGGAATCGGGCCTGGACTGGACGTTCCTGCGCCCGCGCGCGTTCTCGTCGAACGCCCTGCGCTGGCTGCCGCAGCTGCACGAGGGCGACACGGTCCGCGTCCAGTTCCCGGACGTCCCGGTGGCGTGCATCGACCCGGCCGACATCGCGGCGGTGGCGGCGCTCGCCCTGGCCGGCGGCCACGAAGGGCTGGTCCACGAGCTGACCGGGCCGGTGGCGATGCGGCCGGTCGAGCAGGTTTCGGTGCTGGCTTCGGTGCTGGGGCGGGACCTCCGGTTCGTGGGGCTGTCGAACGAGGAGACGCGCGCGGAACTCGAGGCGGGGATGCCGCGCGAGTACGTCGACGCGTTCTGGAACTTCTACGTCGACGGAACCTTGGACGAGGCGACGGTGTACCCGACGGTGGCGGAGGTGACGGGGCGGCCGGCACGGACCTTCGCCCAGTGGGCCGAGGCGCACGCGGCCGCCTTCCGCTGATCCCGCGCCGCTGTCCACTTCGACCGGATCAAGCGGCTGAAGGACCGCGGTTTCCGAGGGTGAGCGAACTCAGCACCAGCGCGTCCACAACCTGACCGTCCGGGACATCAGTACCTACTACGTCTTCGCCGGAAGCACGCCGGTCCTCGTGCACAACACCGGCCCCGGGCTGTGTGGGGAGTACATCAACTTCTACGGTGGGCCGAGGGCGGCGTGCTGGCGAACATCCGTGACGGCGTGATGAGCCTGGCCATCGAGAAGGGGCCGACCACCCCGCGAGGTGCCCAGATGTTCGATGACGCGATATCGAACTTCGGCGTGGAGAACGTCGCCGCGATTCAAGGAAAATGGGTCACCAACATGCCCAGCAACCTCAACACCTTCAATGACCTGACGAGGAGCGGAGCGATGACCGTCGAGCAGGCGGCAGCCGCGACGTTCACCGGAAAAATGGCAGCCCGATTCGGCTTCACCAAGATCGAGGTGGTCAAGACGATCGGCAGCCCCGGCGCGTACACCGACGTCGAAGTACTCTTCACCAAGTAGGCGGCCCGAGATGGAAGAAGTTGTCGCCGAAGCCCGGCGGATGATCCAGGAGCAGCGGAGCGTGTTCGACCTGCTCGAATTCCTGCAGGAGGATGCTTCCTTTCGCTGCACGCCGTTCAATTTCCTGCGGGTCCTGCACGAGGCCGCGGGAATTTCCTTGATCGAATCCCGGGAGCTGCTGTCGATGTTCGACCTCGACTGGCGGCCCAGTGCGCCGGCAGCCGAGATCGAACAGAAGTGGGCGGCGATGCTCAGCAGTCACGGCTGACCCGGCCCGCGTAAGTGCGTGAAGGCCACCTTGAGGAACTTGAAGTTCCTCAAGGTGGCCTTCACGCACATCGGCGTGCAGTGGCCGTCAGCCCGACTGCGCCGCCAGGCGCTCTTCGCGGTCCGCGGTCGCCAGTGCGTCCAGCACGCCGTTCAGATCGCACGACTTTGCCCGCGGAGTGTCCTTCGTGGACGTAGCCGATCGCGGTCACCGCGTCGGCGAAGGGGTACGTGCGGTCGAGCACCGGAGTGAGCCGTCCCGCCTCGATCGTCTCCCTCAGCACTTCGAGGTCCGCGCTGCGGACCCTCGTGACGAGTCCCCGCAGCCGGTGCCGCACGAACGGGTTCAGCAGCACCGCCCGGACCACCCGCTGGACACCGCCCAGCCACTTGCCGCCTTCGCCGCCGACGATCACGAGCGTGCCGCGCGGGGTGAGTGCCCGGCGCAGGTGGCTCAGCGAGCGCAGCCCCGCCGTGTCCACGATCAGGTCGTACCGCCGATCGGTGAAGTCCGAGAGCGTGTAGTCGACGACGTGGTCGGCGCCCAGCTCGCGCACCAGGTCCGTCTTGCCCGTGCTGCACACCGCGGTGACCTTCGCGCCGAACGCCGTGGCCAGTTGCACCGCGAACGACCCGACCCCGCCCGCCGCGCCGATCACCAGGACCGACTGGCCCGGCTCGACGCGCCCCGAGTCGCGCAGGGCCTGCAGGGCGGTGCAGCCCGAGATCGCGACGGCGGCCGCCTCCTCGAACGAGAGCCGGGCGGGCTTCGCGGATACGAGGTCCGCGCGGGCGACGGCGTACTCGGCGAATGCGCCTTCGCAGGTGCCGAACACCTCGTCGCCGGCCCGGAAGTCCGGGACGCCGTCGCCGGTTTCTTCGACCGTGCCCGCGAAGTCGACGCCTCGCACCGGGGCTTTCGGTGCGCGCAGGCCGAACCCCAGCAGGCGCAGCAGGTACGGCCGCCCGCTGGTCAGGTGCCAGACGCCCGGGTCGACGCCGGCCGCGTGCACCCGCACGACGACCTCGCCGGGTCCGGGCACGGGTCTGGCGACGTCTCGCAGCCGCAGGACGCCGGTATTTCCGTAGTGGTCTTGGACGAGGGCTTTCACGAGGACTCCTCCGGGTACTGGAACACGTCTTCGAGCGGGACGCCGAACACGCGCGCGATCTGGAACGCCATCTCCAGCGAAGGCGAGTAGCGGCCCTGCTCGATGGCGATGACGGTCTGGCGGGTGACGCCGATCCGGTCGGCGAGGTCGGCCTGGGTCAGCCGGCCGTGCGCGAACCGGAGGGCACGCAGCGAATTGGTGACGCGGGTCGGTTTCACCACGGCTGGAAACCCCGCCGGTAGGCGAAGACCCGGGCGGTCGAGTCGAGGATCGCCGACAGCGTGAACGCCAGGTAGAGGGCGTTGGCGATCCAGAAGTGCGGCGCCTGGGCCATGGCCAGCAGCAGCGCGGCGACGGCGCCGATGATGACCATCGAGTGGCCGATGTACTCGCCGAACCGGCCGATCTCGCGGTCGCGCTGGTCCTTTCCGCCGTCTCGCGAAATCACCGCGGCGAGGATGCTCAGCACGATCGACGCGACGATCGACGTGCCGACCGTCCACAGCAGTGGCGCGACGTAGGGGACTTCGGCCAGCGGCCGCTGGCCGGCCCGGCCGAGGACCACCACCAGGTACACCGCGTAGCTCACTATCGCGGCGACGCCGAGGATCCAGGCTCGCTTCTCTTCGTGGGGCACCTCGCCAAGGTAAAATAAACCAGACATCATGTCAAAGTTTCTTGACATGAGAAGATTCCCGCAGAGCCTGTCCAACGGGCCGGCCGTCGTTCGTAGTGGTGGCGTACGGCAACCGAGCCAGGAGGAATCATGAAGTACCTGATGCTGATCAACGCCGCTCTCGACGCCGAGGGCGCGCCCACCGGCTGCAGCACGCCCGAGGACTGGATGCTGTTCGACAAGTCGCTCAAGGAAGCCGGGGTCCACGCCGGCGGCGACTCGGTCGCCGACTTCACCACGGCCGCCACGGTCCGGGTCGACGAGCACGGCGAGCGGCTCGTCACCGACGGCCCGTTCGCCGAATCCCGGGAGGTTCTCGGCGGCTACTTCGTCGTCGACGTGCCGGACCTCGACGTCGCGCTCGACTGGGCGGCGCGCTGCCCGGGCTCGCGCGACGGCGGGTCGATCGTGGTGCGGCCGCTCGCCGGCTACGGGGGCTGACGGCGGTGGCGGGGCGGGCGGACGCGTCGAGCGGCGAGTGCGAGAGTAGCCCGCGGCTGACCCTCGAGGCGGTGTTCCGGGAGGAGCGCGGGCTGCTGCTCGCCGCGCTCGTCCGCCGGTTCGGCGACCTCGACCTGGCCGAGGAGGTGACGTCCGAGGCGATCGAGGCGGCGCTGGTGCACTGGCCGGCCGAGGGCGTGCCGCCGAAGCCGGGCGCCTGGCTGATGACGACGGCCCGGCGCAAGGCCGTCGACCGGCTGCGTCGCGACCAGGCCTACGCGGCCCGGCTCGCGGTGCTGCAGGTCGAGGCCGAGCGCGCGGCGCCCGCCCCGCCGTCCGACGGCGCCCTGCCGGACGAGCGGCTCCAGCTGTTCTTCACGTGCGCCCACCCGGCGCTGCCGGCCGAGGACCGCGCGGCGCTGACGTTGCGCTGCCTGGCGGGGCTGACGACGCCGGAGGTGGCACGGGCGTTCCTGGTCCCGAGCGCGACGATGGGCAAGCGGATCGTGCGAGCGAAGAACCGGATCCGCACGCTGCGGATCCCGTTCCGGGTACCGGACGCCGAGGAGCTGCCCGGCCGGCTGCCGGGCGTGCTGCAGGTCGGCTACTCGATCTTCACCGAGGGCTACGCGGCGAGTTCGGGCCCGGATCTGCAGCGGCTGGACCTGGCGGAGGAGGCGATCCGGCTGGCCCGCATCCTCCGCCGCCTGCTGCCGGGGGAGCGGGAGGTCGCGGGCCTGCTGGCGCTGATGCTGCTGATCCACGCCCGCCGCGACGCCCGCACCGGTCCGGACGGCGACCTGGTGCTCCTCGACGATCAGGACCGCGGCCGCTGGGACCGCGCGATGATCGAGGAAGGGACGGCCTTGGCCGAGATCGCGTTGACCGGCGGCCCGCCGGGCTGGTACGGGGTACAGGCGGCGATCGCGGCCCTGCACGACGAGGCCGCGGACGTGGCGAGCACGGACTGGCCGCAGATCGTGGCGTTGTACGACGTGCTGCGCGGACTGGCGCCGTCGCCGGTGGTGGAGCTGAACCGGGCGGTCGCGGTGGCGATGCGCGATGGGCCGGAGGCGGGGCTGGTGTTGCTGGAGGGGCTGTCGGCGGAGCCGAGGTTGCGGGAGTACAGCCCGTTCCCGGCGGCGCGGGGAGATCTGCTCAGCCGGCTCGGGCGGCTCGCGGAGGCGGCCGCGGCGTACCGGGAGGCGCTGGAGCTGGCCGGAACCGAGCCGGAGCGGGCGCACCTGCGTGGCCGGCTGGGGAAGGTGGAGCGCGAGGAGCGGTGACATCGCCCGGAACTGTCGGTGGCCCCCGGTAAGCTGGATACCGGGGGCCGGGAGGCCTACCCCGCCCGCAAAGCCGCCACGGCCGGCGCGAACATCGTCGCCTTGATCGCGCCCAGCGTCCCCCGGTCCTTCCCCGCCAGCTCCCGCACCCGTTCCTCCGCCACCTTCAGCACCGCACCCTCGGCCGCGACCTCGTCCACCAGCCCGGCCTCCACCGCCTCCGGCCCGCCGAACCGCCGCCCCGTCGTCATCGACGCGATCGCCGCCGACGGCGTCAGCTTCCCCTGGATCAGCGCGGCCATGCCCGGCGTGAACGGGATGTTGATGTCCGCCTCCGGGAAGCAGAAATAGCCCCGGTCCGCGCGCATCACGCGGAAGTCGTGCGCCATCGCCAGCATCGCGCCCGCGCCGAACGCGTGGCCGTTGATCGCCGCGATCGTCGGGACCGGCAGGGTCAGCACCCGCGCGAACAGCTCCTGCACCTCCGCGACGTACTCCGCCGCCTGGTCGCTGTGCGCCGTCAGCCAGTCGAGGTCCAGGCCGTTCGAATAGAACTTGCCGCCGCCGGTGGTCACCAGGGCGCCTTCGACACCGTCCAAAAAGGAATGAACCCGCTGCAGCCAGTCCGGTGAGAACCGGTTTTCGTCGTCGCCCAGGTCAAGTACGGAAACGGTCACGGTCGGTCCTTTTCTCGAGGGGGTACGGTCAGCACGGCCCGCACCGCGGCGGCCAGCCTTTCCCGCACCAGTGGATCGGTGATGTCGCGCCGGAAGAACGCCGTCGGCAGGTCGACGACGCAGGTCGTGATCACCTCGACGGCGAGCCCGTCGCCGCGGTCCCACAGCTGCCGGGCGAGTCGCACCAGCAGCGTGACCAGGCGTTTGTCCACCGCGTGCAGGGCGTCCGCCAGCTCGTCGGGCAGCTCCGGCCCGAACAGCCGGTCGCCGCGCACCGACAGCAGCATCCGCGCCCCGTCGGGACGCAGCGTCGCGAACACCGCGGGCGTGTCCGCCGCCGCGACGACTGCCTCCACCGGCGAAGCGGCCTGGTCCACCAGCGAAGTCTGCAGGTCGAGGAACGCCGAGGCCGCGCGTAGCCAAACCTGGGCCAGCAGCGCGCTGAGCGACCCGAACGCGTGGTAGATCGTCCCGTTCGGCACGCCCGCGGCCGCCGCCAAGCCGCGCACGGTCACGTCGGTCGAGGACGCGACGAGCCGCTCGGCGACGTCGAGGAGCGCGTCGAGGTCGTGGACGCGGGGGCGGGGCATGCCGTGACCGTAACAGAGCACGTGCTCCAAAACCAGGGCGGTAAGCTGCCGCCGTGGAGATCTGGATCAACCCGGCGTGCGCGAAGTGCCGGTCCGCGGTGTCGCTGCTCGACGAGGCCGGCGCGGAGTACACCGTGCGCCGCTACCTCGAGGACCCGCCGACGGCGGCGGAGCTCGAAGCCGTCCTGAAGCGCCTCGGCCTCGAACCGTGGGACATCACCCGCACCGCCGAGCCCGTCGCGAAGGAACTCGGCCTCAAGACCTGGGGCCGCACGCCCGCGGACCGGCCGAAGTGGATCAAGGCGCTGGCCGAGCACCCCAAGCTGATCCAGCGGCCGATCATCACCGCCGACGACGGCACCGCGGTCGTCGCCCGCGACCCCGAAACCGTGCGGTCGGTCCTTTAAGGAATCGCGTCGGTCTTCGCCAGGAGCGGGACGTCGAGCGGCACCGTCTCCGGGTACTTGATCCCGGCGCCGGTGTTGAGCACGACGACGTCTTCGCCGCCCTCGAGCCATCCCGACTCGCGAAGGTGCCTCAGCGCGGCGAAGCACGCTGCGCCCTCCGGGCAGACGAAGGTGCCCTCGTAAGAGGTCAGTTCCCGTTGTGCCGCAAGCAGTTCCTCGTCGGTGACGGCGATCGCGGTGCCGCCGGTCGCGTACACGGCGTCGAGCACGAGGAAGTCGCCCAGCGCCTTGGGCACGGTGATACCGAACGCGACCGTCCGGGCGTCCGGGAACGGCGTGCTTTCCCGCTCACCGCGTGCGAACGCCGTGACGATCGGCGCGCAGCCGGTGGCCTGGACGGCGACCAGCCGGGGCAGCGGGCCGGAAACCCAGCCCAGCTCCCGCATTTCCAGCAGGGCCTTGTGGATCCCGATGATGCCGACGCCGCCGCCGGTCGGGTAGAGGATGACGTCGGGCAGCCGCCAGCCGAACTGCTCGGCGAGCTCGTACCCCATCGTCTTCTTGCCCTCGATGCGGTACGGCTCCTTCAGCGTCGAGACGTCCTGCACCCCGGGACGCCGCCCGACCGCCGCCGTGACGAGCTTGCCGGCGTCGCCGATGAGACCGTCCACCCGGTACAGCTCGGCCCCGGCAGCGACGCACTCGCGCATGGTGATCGCCGGCGCGTCGTCCGGCATCGCGACCAGGCTCGACAGCCCCGCGCGCGCCGCGTACAAGGCCCACGCCGCGCCGGCGTTGCCGTTCGTCGGCATCGCGATCCCGCGCACGCCCAGCTCGGCCGCCCGTGAGACGCCGACCGCGGCGCCGCGCGCCTTGAACGTGCCGGTCGGGACCAGGCCTTCGTCCTTCATCCACAGGCGCGAGAGCCCCAGCTCGCGGCCGTAGCGCGGCAGCCGTAGCAACGGCGTCATGCCCTCGCCGAGGCTGACGACGTGCTCGGCCGACCGCACGGGCAGCACCTCGTGGTAGCGCCACAGCGTCGGCTCGCGCCCGCCGATCTCCTTCGGCGTCACGGCTTCGCGGACCCCGTCGAGGTCGTAGCGCGCGAGCAGCGGCGCCCCCGCCGGGGAGAGGCCCTGGACCGCGTCGGCGTCCAGGCGGTCGCCGGTCCGCGAGCACTCGAGGTGGCTGAGGAAGGAGTACGGCACGGCGCCGATCCTAGGTCACTAAAGTGGGCACATGGACGCGCTGCGGGTGTGCCTGTACGTCTTCGCCGGGGTGACGCTCGGCACCTGGCTGGTCTCGGTGCTGACCAGGGAGTACTCCTGGGTCGACCGGATCTGGTCGATCGTGCCGGTGGTCTACGTGGGGATCTTCGCCGGTGCCGCCGGGTTCGCCGACGCGCGGCTCGACGTGATGTTCGTGCTGGTCGCGCTGTGGGGCGCCCGGCTGACGTTCAACTTCGCCCGCAAGGGCGGCTACGCGCCCGGCGGCGAGGACTACCGGTGGGCCGTGCTGCGCGAGCGGCTGGCGCCGTGGCAGTTCCAGCTGTTCAACTTCTTCTTCATCTCGCTGTACCAGAACGCGATCCTGCTGCTGATCACGCTCCCCGCGCTGACGGCGCTGGAGCACCCCGGCGGCTTCGGGGTCGCGGACGTCGTCGTCGCGCTGGTCTTCGCCGCCTTCCTGGTGGGGGAGACGGTCGCCGACCAGCAGCAGTGGGTGTTCCACCGCGAGAAGCACGCGGGCCGGGCGCCGACGCGGTTCCTGCAGGCCGGCCTGTTCCGCTACTCGCGGCACCCGAACTTCTTCTTCGAGCAGGCGCAGTGGTGGGCGATCGCCGCGTTCGGGGTGGTCGTCGGCGGTCTGCAGTGGACGGTCGCCGGCGCGGTCCTGCTGACGCTGCTGTTCGTGGGCTCGACGCGGTTCACCGAGAGCATCACGAAGTCGCGGTACCCCGAATACGCGGACTACCAGCGGCGGACGTCCGCGGTGGTCCCGTGGCCGGCCCGCGGATGACGGTCGTCGCCGCGCTGCAGATCGCGACCGGTGTCCCGCTCGAGCACGTCCTCGGCTTCGAGGACGAGATCCGGGGCGCCGACCTGGTGGTGCTGCCGGAGGCGGTGCTCGGCGGGTACCCGGGCCGGGGGCCGTTCGTCGAGTACTTCCGGGCGGCGGTGACGGTGCCCGGACCCGAGGTGACCGAGCTGGCCGGGCTCGCGGCACGGACCGGCGCGAGCCTGGTCGCCGGCGTCATCGAGCGCGACGGCTCGACGCTGTACAGCACGGTGGTCTTCCTCGACCCGGAGCTGGGCCTGGTGGCCAAGCACCGCAAGCTGGTCCCGACGGCCCGCGAACGCCTGGCGTGGGGCCGCGGCGACGGTTCGACGCTCCCGGTGGTCCCGACGGCGGCGGGCCGGGCCGGCGCGGCGATCTGCTGGGAGAACCACATGCCGCTGCTGCGGGCGGCGATGTACGCGAAGGGCGTCGAAATCTGGTGCGCCCCGACGGCGGACGACCGCGATGTCTGGCAGGCGTCGATGCGCCACATCGCCGACGAGGGCCGGTGTTTCGTGGTTTCGGCGTGCCCGTACGAGGCCGGAGGCGACGACCCGTTCCGCGGCGGCAGCGTGATCGTCGGCCCGCTGGGCGACGTGCTCGCGGGCCCGTTGCGCGACGCGGAGGGCCTGATCACGGCGGAGATCGACCTGACGGAGATCGTGGCCGCGCGGCACAGCCTCGACGTCTCGGGGCACTACGCGCGGCCGGACGTCTTCTCGCTGACGGTGGACGAGCGGCCGCGGGACGGCGTCACCTTCCTGAGGTGACGAGCTCTGCCTCACCCGCGGCACCCTCTTCGGGAGCCCGGCTGGGCAGCTTTCGGAGACGGCCAGCACGCACTCGCCCAGCGGTTCTGCAGCGACAGCCGGAGAGCCCCCGAGGAAGCTGGTGCGCTCGACTTGCCATCGACTCGTATGAGGTCGCGCTGCCGAAGGTGAACGCCCTGCTGCTCGGGCGGCAGGAGTGGGCGCACACGGTGGCTCGCGAGCCCGCAGAAGGCCCGACCGAACGCAGGCCCGTGAAGCCCTTCACTCCCGAGACGACCGGCCGCCTAAGCGGTCGAGTTCGTCGACGCCTCGACCCATCGTAGGTAGTCGGCGGAGCCGCGGACGAGTTCAACAGCGGTTACCTCCGGTTTGCTCCACGGGTGCTGCTCGACGATGTGCGCCTCCAGCTCTGCGTACCGGGCGTCGGTGGTCTTGAACGTCACGTTCCACTCTTCGCCCTCGCTCTGCTCACCGAGGTGCCGGAAGAACGACGCTATGGGGCCGGTGACCTGCGCGGTGGCCGCCAGACGTGCGGCCACCGCAGATCCGGCGACCTTCACGCCGGCCGCGCGGTCAGGGGTCGTCGTCACGAGAAGGTGAACAGCCATGCGGCCAGCCTAGGGGTGTGCAAACCTCAGCCTCCGGCCGTGGAGTGCACGCCAGGTCTAGTACTGCAGGGACACTTGTGTGCGTGACCTGGGGAAACAAGGTCACCGTTTGCCGTGGCTGGTGGTCGTGAGTGGTAATTCGGGTTCTAACCCGAATTACCACTCACGACCAGCTGCGGCAGACCGGCAGGCCGGCGTCCAGGATTGTCCTGGCAGGCTATCTTCGGCCGCACCGAACAAAGATCTCGCCCTGTAGTACTAGCTCATCGGCCGGACGTGCTCAGTCCACCTGGCGCCGTCCCACCACTGCGTCACGCCATCGTTTGTCGGCGACGGGTACCAGCCCGCCGGAGGTCCGGCCGGTGCCGGTGCGGGGGCGGCGGATGCGATGGCTTGCTGCTTGAGCGCCTGTTGCTGGAGCCGCGTCTGCGTCTGTAGCTCGCGCAGCGACTTCTTGGCAACGCGCTGCTTCTTGCTGCTGCCGCGCACGAGGCCGCCCGTACCAAGCATCAGGGACTTCCGGATGAGGCCAACGTGGTGCCCCCTTTCGTCGGGTGTACTCGCTGGAGCCGGTGATCAAGCGAGCCGTGTTACGCGTTCGCCGCGGCGATCCGGTCGAGCAAAGCGTGAGCGCTGACAGGATGTGTCGGGGAGCGCATCGGGCCTCTCGTAGCAAGCCCGTCATCCCAAGATCATGGATCTTGAGCTCACACCGCCAGCCGGCCGCCGTCCACCGGGAGCACCGCGCCGTGGACGAAGCTCGCGTCACCCGCGGCCAGGAACGCGATCGCCGCCGCGATCTCCTCCGGGGCCGCCACCCGGCCCGCCGGGCCTGCCGCCGCCAGCTCGTCCAGGCCGTCGCCGAACACCGCCGTGCCTTCCGTGCGGGTCGGGCCCGGGCTGACCGCGTTGACCCGCACGCCCGACGGGCCGAACTCCGCCGCCCACGCCTTCGTCATCAGCTCCACCGCCGCCTTCGACGCGCCGTACACCGCCATGCCCGCCATGCCGCGCACGGCGACCATCGTGGACACGTTCACAATCGCGCCGTGGCCGCGCGCCGCCATTTCCGGTGCCAGCTCCGCGACGAGGAAGAAGGGCACCTTCACGTTCGTCGTGAAGACCGCGTCGAAATCCGCTTCCGGGAAGTCAGAGGTCGGCCCGGTCGGGAAGATCCCGGCGTTGTTGACCAGCACGTCGATCGGCCCGGCCAGCTCCCGCGCGCGGTCCGCGAGGGCGCGCGCCGACGCGGCGTCCGTCAGGTCCGCCGCGACGAAGTCGGCCTTGCCGCCCGCCGCGCGGATGGTCTCGACGGCCTCGGCGCCGCGCCCGGCGTCCCGGCCGGACAGCACCACGTGCGCGCCGAGCCCGGCCAGCGCGACCGCCGTCGCGCGGCCGATCCCGCTCGTCCCGCCGGTCACCAGCGCCGTCGACCCGGACAGTTCTGCAGTCATCGCTCAAACTCCTTCGCACCCCGGGTGTTTCCCGGTCGCAGAGTTCAAGCGCCCGCACCGGAAAGGACTTCCGGACCTGCGTTCGGCCCTCCTTATACCCCCGATCCGTCTCGCCGATGGTCTTCCAGCGCGGCGACGAACTCGGCGACGTCGCGCCGGTGCGACGTCGCCGGCCACACGGCCCAGGTCCGCCGGACGATCGGGGTGCCGGCCAGCGGCACCCAGCGCACCGTGTCCGGCAGCGGGTAGGGCCACTCCGGCGGCGCGAACGCGTACGCCCCGCCCGCGCTGACCGCCGGGATCTTGAGTTCGATGATCAGCCGCTGCTCCTCGGGCACCTCCGGGCCGACGTCGAGGCCGTGGCTGCGCAGGGTCGCGGCCAGCTCGTCGTACCAGGCCGGGCTGCCCGCCCGCGGGAAGGCGAACCACTCCAGGCCGGCCAGGTCCTCCAACCGGACCGGCGAGCCCAGCTTCTCGGCCAGGTCCGTGGCCAGCAGGACACCGACGTCCTCGGTCACCACGAGCGCCGCGTCCAGGTCGGGCCCGGCCGGGCGCTCGCGCACCAGCCCGACGTCCAGTTCACCGGCTCGCAGCGCGGCCACCTGCGCCACCGACGACAGGTGCCGGGCCTGCACTCGCGTGTCCGGCAGCCGCGCGAGCGCCGTGGGCAGCAGGTCCGGCGGCAGTTCCAGGGGGACGCCGACGCGCAGCACGCCGCCGCCGTCCGCGGTGTGCCGGGCCATCGCGGCGAGCGCCTGGTCGTGGCGCGCCAGCACCGCGCGGGCCTCGCCGAGCAGCGTCGTCCCGGCGTCGGTGACCTGGACGCCGGTGCTCGTGCGCACCAGCAGCCGGACGCCGAGCCGCCGTTCCAGCGCGGTGATCGTCTGGGACAGGGCCGGCTGGCTCACGTGCAGCTGCCGCGCCGCCTTCGACATCGCGCCCGCCTCGACGACCGCCACGAACGCCCGCAGCTCCCGGATCTCCATCAGCGGGCCCACCGGATCGGCAGTGACTTGAGGCCGTTCTGGAAGTTCGACCGCAGCCGCACGGGATCGCCGTCGAGCTCCACGAAGCCGAGCCGGTCGAGCACCGCGTCGAACATGGCCCGCAGCTGCACTCGCGCGAGGTGTGCGCCGAGGCAGAAGTGCGGGCCGTGGCCGAAGGTCAGGTGGTCGTTCGGGGTGCGGCCGATGTCGAAGGTGTCCGGTGCCGCGAACACGGCCGGATCCCGGTTGGCCGAGGAGAACCAGACCACCACCTTGTCCCCGGCGGCGATGTCCACATCGGACAATCGGACGTCGGAGGCCGCGGTGCGCCGGAAGTGCATCACCGGCGTCCACCAGCGCAACATCTCTTCGACCGCGGACGGCAGCAGTGACCGGTCGGCCAGGAGCCGCCGGTACTGCCCGGGGTGGGAGAGCAGCGCGAGCAGGCCGCCGGGCAGGCCGTTGCGGAGGGTTTCGTTGCCCGCCACGGAAAACAGCCAGAACAGGTTCTCGAACTCGGCGAGCGAGACGCGGCCGCCGTCGTCGTCGACGTGCCGCATCAAGGTGCTCATCACGTCGTCGCCCGGATGCTCGCGCTTGTACTCGCCGAGCGAGTTCGCGTACGCGTAGAGGTCCGGCATGCCCGCGCGCGTCCGCGGGTCCGGCATCGCCCCGCCGGGCCCGGGCGACGGGCGGACGGCGAGCGCGGCCCGGGCGAGGTCGCTCACCTCGGAACCGGAAACCGTCGAGCTCACCGCGTACTCGGCGTCCTGGTAGCCGATCACCCGGTTGCTCCAGTCGTACATCAGCCGCCGGTCCTGCTCCGGCACGCCGAATACCCCGGCGAGGGTGCGCAGCGGCAGGTCGGCGGCCACCTGCGCGAAGTCGCACGCCCCGCGATCGGCGACCGCGGCGACGAGCTCCCGCGCCCAGCCTTCGATCTGCGACGTCAGCTTCGCGATCGCTCGCGGAGTGAACGCCTTCGTCAGCAGCCCGCGCAGCCTGCCGTGCTCCGGCGGGTCCATGTTGAGCATCATCCGGCGCACGTAGGCGAGGTCGGCCGCGTCCCGGATCTGCGTCCCGCCGAGCTGCGAGGAGAACACTCCCGGGTCGCGCAGGACCCGCCGCACCTCGGCGTGGCCGAGCACGGCCCAGAAGTCGTCGACGCGCACCACCGGGCCGGCACGCCGCAGCCGCGCCAGCTCCTCGTAGGGGACACCTCGCACGTAGGTGCCCGGATCGGTGATCGTCACGGGCCCGACCCTAGCCGCGGCCACCGACAATTTGGGAGGCTGCGCGGATGGACACGCTCAACATGCGCACCGGCGGCAAGGGCGAACCGGCCGTCCTCCTCCTGCACGGCCTCGGCGCGACCGGCGCCGTCTGGGACCACCTCGCCGTCCAGCTCGACCGGCGCGTCCTGGTGCCCGACCTGCCCGGCCACGGCCCGTCGGCCCCGCTGCCGCACTACAGCTTCGCCACGCTCGCCGAGGCGGTCGCGCGGGCACTGCCGGACGGCGGGCCGTTGATCGTCGCCGGGCACTCGCTCGGCGGTGTGCTCGCGCTGGAGCTGGCGTCCGGTCGTTACGACGTCGAGGTCGCCGGCGTGCTGGCCCTCGGGGTGAAGGTCGAGTGGAGCCAGGACGACCTGAACCGCGCGGCCTCGTTCGCGGCCAAGCCGCCCCGGGTGTTCGCGACGCGGGCCGACGCCGAGCAGGCCTACCTGAAGGTGTCCGGGCTGCTCGGGATCGCGCCGACCGACCCGGCCGGGCTTCGCGAGACCGAGGGAGGTTGGCGCCTCGCGATGGACCCGGCCGCGTTCGGCCTCGGCGCGCCGGACATGCCGGCCTTGCTGGCCGGGGCGCGCTGCCCGGTCGCGCTCGCGGCGGGCGAGAACGACCCGATGAGCCGTCCGGAGCAGCTGCGAGCGCTCGACCCCGATGCCGTCACGCTCGCCGGCCTCGGGCACAACGCCCACGTCGAGGACCCCGCCGCCGTGCGGGCCCTGCTCGAGCGCTTCGGCGTCTGAAGGTCCGGGACGCAGCCGTCGTACCCCACTCGACGGCTGCTCCACGAACCCCTCGCCACCACCGGACGCGAGCAAGCCTAGGAAAGCGCGGTGGACGAGCGCCTGTACTCCCGCTTCGCGCCGCCGTCACCGTCCGTACCTGCGGAAACGGTTATCTTCGCCGATCGGTGGTACATCTCGGGCGGCACGATCGTGATGCTGGAGAGGTACGTTCCGATCGGGGCACGCAGGAGAGGACGCCTGTGGACGAAGGCTTGTCGTTCGCCGGATGGCTGCGGGACCGGCGTGTGCTCGCCGGTCTCACCCAGGCCCAGCTCGCCGAGCGTGCGGGACTGAGCCTGCGCGCGGTGCGCAACGCCGAGCTCGGCAGCGTCCGGCGGCCCCGGCCGGAGACGGCACGCAAGCTGCGGGAAGCGCTTGCCGAAGCCCCGCCGGAGCCCGTGCGGCTCGGCGTCCTCGGCCCGCTGACGGTGACGCGGGGCACCGAGGCGGTGGAGATCGGCGCCGAGAAACAGCGCCTGCTGCTGGCGTTGCTGGCCCTGCAGCCGAACCGGACGGTCCGGCGCGAGGACCTCGTCGACGTCATCTGGGACGAGCCGCCGCCGTCGTGCCTGGAGCTGCTCCACACCTACGTCGCGCGGCTGCGGCGGGCGCTGCGGCCCGCCGACCTCATCGTCACGGACAAGGGCGGCTACCGGCTCGCGGCCGGCGAGGACGAGCTCGACCTGCTGCGTTTCGAAGCCCTCCTTGCGCAAGACTCGCTCAAGGAAGCCCTCGACCTCTGGCGCGGCCCGGCGCTCGCCGACGTCGAACGGCTGCGCCAGCACCCCGCCCGGCTCGCGCTGGCGATGCGGCGCGCCAAGGCCGTGCTGGCCTACGCCGGGGTCGCCGACCCCGAGGACGCGGCGGTGCAGTTGCGGGTGCTGACCGCCGAGGAGCCGCTGAACGAGTCGGCGCACGCCAAGCTGATGCTGGCGCTCGCCGAGTCCGGGCGGCAGGCCGCGGCGCTCGACGTCTTCGCCGAGGTGCGCCGGCGGCTCGCCGAGGAGCTCGGCCTGGAACCCGGCCCCGAGCTGCGGGTGGCCCACCGGCAGGTGCTGCGGCAGGACTTCGCCGCGCCGGAGCGGCCGGCCCGGGTGCCCGCGCAGCTGCCCGCCGACGTCCCCGGGTTCCGCGGACGCGCCGCCCAGCTGGCCGAGCTGGACGCCCTGCTGCGTCGCGACGAAGGCGACACCGGCGCGCGCATCGCCGTCCTCTCCGGCACCGGCGGGGTCGGCAAGACCGCCCTCGCCGTCCACTGGGCGCAGCGCGCGCCCGGGGAGTTCCCGGACGGTCAGCTGTACCTCGACCTGCACGGCTACGGCACGGTCCGGCCGGTGGATCCAGGCGACGCGCTGTCGGGGTTCCTGCGCGCTCTCGGCGTCGCCGGTCCGGACATCCCCGCCGAGCCGGACGAGCGCGCCGCGAAGTTCCGCACCGCGCTCACCGGGCGGCGGATGCTGCTGGTGCTGGACAACGCCAACGCGGTCGGGCAGGTCCGGCCGCTGCTGCCCGGCTCGCCGACCTGCCTGGTGCTGGTGACCAGCCGGGACGCGCTGCCCGGGCTGGTCGCCCGCCACGGCGCCCGGCGGGTGCTCGTCGACCTGCTCACCGAGGCCGAGGCCCGCGACCTGCTGCGGGCGCTGCTCGGCCCGCGCGCCGACGGCGAACCCGAGGCCACCGCGGCGCTGATCGGGTACGCGGCCCGGCTGCCACTGGCCCTACGGCTGGTCGCGGAGCTGGCGCTGAGCCGGCCGGGTGAGCGCCTCGCCGCGCTGTCCGCCGAGCTGGCCGACGAACGGCGGCGGCTCGACCTGCTCGACGGCGGCGGCGACCCGCTGACCGCGGTCCGCGCCGTGTTCTCCTGGTCCTACCGCAACCTCGCACCGGACGCCGCGCGCGTGTTCCGGCTCTGCGGCCTGCACCCGGGCCGCGACCTGACGCCGCCGGCGCTGGCCGCGCTCGCCGGCGTCCCCCTGCCGGAGGCGGAACGGCTGGCCGGTGCCCTGGTGCGCGCCCACCTCGCGCAGCAGACCGGCGACGACCGCGTCCAACTGCACGATCTGCTGCGCGTCTACGCCGCCGAGCTCGCCGCCGCCGATCCCGACGAGAGCCACGACGCACAGCAGCGGCTGTTCGACTTCTACGTCTCCTCGGCCGGGCAGGCCATGGACGTCGTCCTGCCGCACGAACGGCACCTGCGGCCACGCGTGCCGGACCCGGACGTCAAGGTGCTCGACGCGCAGGCGTGGCTGGAGGCCGAGCGCCACAACCTGCTGGCGGTCGCCGCGCACGCGACCCGGCACGGCTGGCCCGACCACCTGCGGCTGCTGTCCGGGATCCTGTGGCACTACCTCGACGTCGGCGGCTACCACGAGGAAGCGCTGGTGCTGCACACGCACGCGTCGGCGCTGGCCCACCACACCGGCGACCGGGTGGCCGAGGCCGAACCGCTCATCCTGATCGCGCTGGGTCACTGGCGGGTCAGCCGGTCGCGGGAAGCGTTGCGGTACCTCGAAGAGGCGCTCGTCCTCGCCCGCGAGACCGGCGACCGGCGGGCCGAGATCCACGCGGTCAACACGCTCGGCCTGGTCTGCCGCGCGCTGGGCCGGTTCGCCGACGCGATCGGGTACTCGACGGAGGCACTGACGCTGGCCCGGCAGACGGGCGACCGCACCAGCGAAGGCCTGGTACTGGTGGTGCTCGGCTGTGCGTACCGCGGCATCGGCCGATACGGCGAAGCGGTCGGCTGCTTCGACGAGGCGCTCGCGCTGGCGAGGGACATCGCGGACCGCACCAGCGAGGGCTACGCGCTGGTCAACATGGGCGACGCCCTGTCGCAGCTGGGCCGCCACGACGAGGCGGCCCAAGCCCTCGAAGGAGGGCTGGCGCACCTCCGCGCGATGGGCGTGCGGGTGAGCGAGGGGTACGCACTGGGCATCCTCGGCGACATCGAGCACGCGCGCGGCCGGTACGCGGTAGCCGCGGCGCACCTGGAGCGGGCGCTGGAAATCGTGCAGGAGACCGGAAGCCCCATGAACCGCTGCCTCGCGTTGAAGCACCTGGGCGACGTCCGGCTGGCGCAGGGCCGCCACGCGGAAGCGGCCCAGCACCTCGACGAAGCGTTGGGCCTGGCGCGCGAATGCGGTGACCTCGGTGTGGAATCCCGCGTCCTCAACAGCCTGGGCCGGCTCTCCGCGGCGCGTGGTGCCTCCTCGGACGCGCTGCGGTACCACCGCGAAGCCCTGGCCGTGGCGAAGGAAACGGGCTGCCGTCCCGAACAGGGCCGGGCCCACGGCGGGCTCGGCGAAGTCCACTGTGGACTCGGCGACCCGGAGGCCGCGCGCTCGCACTGGGAGCGGGCGCTGGCCTGTTACGCGGGGGAGTGCGTCCCCGGCGCGATCCGGGTCCGGAACCACCTGCGGGCCCTGGAGGGCGTCCGGGGGTGATCGGGTTCGCGGGGCCGGGGATCACGGCCTGCTCCCGGTGGCCTTGAAGAACGTGTAGTGGAAGGTCCCGTCTTCGTGGGTGGTCCGGTGCAGGTCCGCGACCCCGTGGTCCCAGCGGTCCTGCGTGATCAGCCCGCGGGCGACGGCGGTATCGCCGACGCCTTCGACCATCGCGGTGAAGGTGTCGCGGGTGAACCCGGTGACCAGCGCGGGGCGGGACGCGTCGACGTAGACGGTCCGCGGCCCCACGGTGACGTCGCCGAACCCGGCGCCGGTCAGCAGCGGGTGGAGGCGCCGCCCGATGAGCGCGTCGCCGCCGGCGTCGGCCTGCAGCCGGACCAGGCAGTCGATCGCGGCCTGCGCGTGCTCGCTGCGCGGGTGGAAGAACGCCGACCCGTGGTCACCCTCGATGACCGTGATCGTGCCGCCCGGCCGCAGCAGGGTCTTCAGGTGCGCGAGCGCTTTCGCCGGATCCGGCAGGTGTTCCAGCACGAAGCAGACGAAGACGTGGTCGTACTCGCCGTCGAGGTCGAACAGGTCGGCCTGCCGGAAGTCGACGCCGCTCACGCGTTCCCGCGCCTGGGCGAGGGACGCGTCTCCGACGTCGATCGCCGTCAAGTGCGCGCCCGGGCTGCGGGCCACGAGGTGGACGGTCTGGGCGCCGACACCGCAGCCGGCCTCCAGCACGCGGCTCCCGGCGGGGTAGGCCGTCCCGGCGTGCAGGAGTTCGGCGAGGGTGTCGGCCTGGTCGCCGAGGCGGCGGGTCTCGGGTGCGGTGTATCCGTGCACGTAAGCGGTGTCCATGAGCCCAGCGTGCTGCGACAATGGCCCGATGGACAGAGCCAATACAGCGCGTTCGGAGGGGTCCATAGGGTCGGACTTCCTCCAGCTGGACGTCCGCGAGGCGCCGCCGGGCGGGCTCGCGGACTGGCTCGCCGGGCAGCTGCGGTCGGCGATCGCCGACGGCAGGCTCCCGGTCGGCGGCCGGCTGCCCGCGTCCCGGGTGCTGGCCGCCGAGCTGCGCGTGTCGCGGGGCGTCGTGACCGAGGCCTACCGGCGGCTGATCGACGACGGCCACGCCGCGGGCCGCGGCCGGGCGGGCACGGTCATCGTCGCCGCACCCGTGCTGCCGCCGGCTCCGTCGCCGGACCGTCTCTCTGGGAAGGTGATCACGCCCCTGCCCGGTGCGGAGGTCTTCGACGCGGTCCGCGCGGCCCCGGCCTGGATCGACCTCACTCCCGGCGTCCCGGACCTGACGGCGTTCCCGCGGGCGGCGTGGCTGCGCGCGGAGCGGGCGGTGCTGGACGAGCTGGAGCCGTCCCACTTCGGCTACGGCGACCCGCGCGGCGCGCCGTCGATGCGGCTGGCGGTGTCGCGCTGGCTGGCGCGCAACCGCGGGATCCGCGCCGATCCGGGCGAGATCATCGTGGTGTCCGGGGTGGCGCAGGCCCTGACGTTGCTGGGGCAGGTGCTGCGGCAGCACGGCGTTCTCTCGGTGGCCGTCGAAGATCCGGGTTCGCTGGGCGCGCGGCAGCACCTGCACCACTGCGGCCTGGAAACCCCACCGGCCCCGGTCGACGACGACGGCGTGCGGGTCGCTTGCCTGGATGCCCCGGCGGTGCTGCTGACCCCGGCCCACCAGTTCCCGACGGGCGTGGTCCTGGGTGGCTCGCGGCGCCGGGAGCTCCTGCGCTGGGCGGCGGCCGGCGGCATTGTGCTCGAGGACGACTACGACGCCGAGCACCGCTACGACCGGGCGCCGGTGCCCGCGGTCCGGTCGATGCTGCCGGAGGTCTGCTACATGGGCAGCGTGTCGAAGCTGCTGGCACCGGCGTTGCGCGTGGGCTGGCTGCTGGCGCCGCCCCGGTTCTTCGCCGACCTGGTGGCCGCGAAGCGGTTCGCCGACCTGGGGAACGCGGTGCTGGCCCAGCTGGTACTGGCCAGGCTGATGGAGACGGGCGAGCTGGAGCGGCAGCTGCGGGTGGTGCGGGGGCGTCATCGCCGTCGCCGGGACGCGATGATCCGTGCTGTCGCTTCCGAGTTGCCGGGCGCGGTGGTCCACGGCGCGGCGGCGGGCCTGCACCTGACGATCACGTTCGACGCGGACGTCGACGACGTCGCGGTGGCGGCGGCCGCGCTGGCGGAGGGGGTGAAGGTCCAGCCGTTGTCGTGGCACCGGCAGCTCCCGGGGCGTCCGGGCCTGGTCCTGGGGTATGCGGCGCGGACGGCGACGGAGATCGCCGAGGGAGTGGCCGTGCTCGGGCGGCTCGTGGGGCTCTCGCCGTGAGGGGGACCCCCGGTTTCAACGTTACCGGCGAACACCGACAGTTTCCGGACCGCGCACCGGAGTTGTCCACAGCCTGGCCCGAGGCGCCCGAGTTGTGCACAGCCCACCACCTCCGCAGACGTCTTGAATGACTCATTCAGGACCTGCGACGTCCTGAATGAGTCATTCAAGACGTCACTGCCCCCCGCCGAACCCAGCGCAGGCCTCGCGAGGTAAAGAGTCCCTAAAGGACAGTCAAGCGACTGTGATCATGCTCTCCCATGCATTTCGCGCTGTTGGTTGCCATACGCAAGCAAGTTGCTTAGCCTAGCTAAGGGACTGGCGAGCAGAGAGGTTGCACAGTGGCGGAACGCCGGACGTATTCGATCGCGGAACTGGGGCCGCGGTACAAGTGGATCGCGCTGTCCAACACGACGCTGGGCATGCTGATCGCCACGATCAACTCCTCGATCGTGCTGATCGCGCTGCCCGACATCTTCAAGGGCATCGGCATCAACCCCCTGGAACCGGCCAACACGAGCTACCTACTGTGGATGATCATGGGCTTCCTCGTGGTCACCGCGGTACTGGTGGTGAGCTTCGGCAGGCTCGGCGACATGTACGGCCGCGCGAGGATGTACAACCTCGGCTTCGCGGTGTTCACGGTGTCCTCGATCATGCTGGCCATCACCTGGTTCGACGGCGACGCGGCCGCGTTGTGGCTGATCGGCTGGCGGATCGTGCAGGGCGTCGGCGGCGCCTTCCTGATGGCGAACTCCTCGGCGATCCTCACCGACGCGTTCCCGGCCAACCAGCGCGGCCTCGCGCTCGGCATGAACGGCGTCGCGGCCATCGCGGGTTCGTTCCTCGGCCTGGTCGTCGGTGGTGTGCTGGCCCCGATCGACTGGAACCTGATCTTCCTGGTGTCGGTGCCGTTCGGCGTGATCGGCACGGTCTGGGCGTACCTCAAGCTGCACGACACCGGCGTCCGCAAGCACGCGCGGATGGACTGGTGGGGCAACATCACCTTCGCCGTCGGCCTGATCGCGGTGCTGGTCGGGATCACCTACGGCATCCAGCCCTACGGCTCGTCGCCGACCGGCTGGGGCAGCCCGTTCGTGCTGAGCTGCCTGATCGGTGGCGCCGCCGTGCTGGTCGCCTTCGTGGTCATCGAGACCAAGGTCGACAACCCGCTGTTCCGGCTGTCGCTGTTCCGCATCCGCTCGTTCACCTGGGGCAACGTCGCCAACCTGACGGCCTCCCTCGGCCGTGGCGGGCTGCAGTTCATCCTGATCATCTGGCTACAGGGCATCTGGCTGCCCCAGCACGGCTACACGTTCGAGCAGACGCCGTTGTGGGCGGGCATCTACATGCTCCCGATGACGATCGGCTTCCTGGTCTCGGCGCCGGCCTCGGGCGTGCTGTCCGACCGCATCGGCAGCCGCCTCCTCGCCTCGAGCGGCCTGCTCATCACGGCTGTCACGTTCCTGCTGCTGATCCTGCTGCCGGTGAACTTCGACTACTGGGCGTTCGCGGGAATCCTGCTGCTCAACGGAATCGGCATGGGCATGTTCGCCTCCCCGAACCGCGCCGAGGTGATGAACAGCCTGCCGGCCGACTCCCGGGGTTCGGGCGCGGGCATGATGACGACGTTCCAGAACGCGGCCATGGTCCTGTCGATCGGCTTCTTCTTCAGCTTGATCATCGCGGGCCTGTCTTCGAGCCTGCCGTCGACGATGAGCCAGGGCCTGATCGAGCACGGCGTCCCGGCATCCTCGGCGGCGGAGATCGCGAACCTCCCGGCGGTGGCGGTGTTGTTCGCGGCGTTCCTGGGCTACAACCCGATCCAGCAGCTGCTGGGTGGTCAGCTGTCGTCGCTGCCGCCGGACCAGGCGTCGTTCCTGACGGGGCGGAGTTTCTTCCCGAACCTGATTTCGGGCCCGTTCCAGTCGGGGCTGGCGGTGGCGTTCGGTTTCGCGATCGTGGTGTGCCTGATCGGTGCGGTGGCTTCGTTGCTGACGAAGGATTCGCGTCCGGAGGACCGCGAATCGGTGGGGGAGGAACTGGCCGCGGTGGCCGGGGAGTCGAGCGGCGGGCCGAGCGAATTGGTGTCGCCTTCGACCGAGCGCTGAAGGTAGTTTCGGAAGCCGGGTGCCGGGTGGGCGCCCGGCTTTCCGTTTGGGGGTGCCCGTGACAACAGTTGCGCGTTTGGAAGAGTTGCTGGCCGAAGCGGGCACGGAGGCGTGTGTCCTGGCCCGCGAGGCGCTGACAGCGGGAACCCCGCCGCAGTTCTGGGACAAAGTCCAGCACACGCAGCCGACCCGCTCGCTCTACGGCCGCCGCGAACTCCTCAGCCGCCGCGCGGGTCAGGGGTCCATCGGCTTCGAGGCGGCCGTCCGCGCACTGTGCGCCTACCCCGGCGCGACGCTCGCCAGGGTCCAGATCGACGATCGGCCCCGAGGCCGGTACTACTTCGAGCTGTTCCTGACGCCGGACTTCACCCGGATCGTCGCCTGCTTCGGCGTCGGTCGCGTGACCACGCACCGGGAAAGCGACCGGCCGCCGGATGCGCCACCGTGGTCACCCCTGGACGAGATCGTGCACAGCCACAAATTGGAGACACCGGAGAAAGTCGCGAAGCTGCAAGACGTCCCGGACGTGGCGGCCGGCTTGGCGGCCGGCCTGGAGCGCACTCTCGCAATGCGGCGGTGGGAGAGCTTCCGCCAGCACGCCGACCTGGTCCCGGCATTCCCCTCCCCGGCGGCGGAGCGGCACTTGACCGAGGCGCGCGCCCGGATCGTCTCGGACGAGTACGTCAGCGCACTCCTGGTGGCCATCATCGACGACGCGCTCGCCGCGGTATATCGGGCCGCGGAATGACCCACCTCCGAGTCAGGTGGCGCCACGATGGTGACTTCGAGAAGTGGCCCAGTCGTGAGATGTAGGCCGAATGATGCAATTGTCAAAGAACAAGTAACGGCTTGGTCGGAAGGTCGATAGGAAGATCGAACAGCTCGCGGGAGGGCGGGCTCGTCTTCGCGCGGCATGGAGGTGCGGCGCTCAGGAACAATGCCGGGCCGACCGGCGCCGTCACCAGTTCATTTGCTGATTGCCCGCTGCTGTCGTGCAGCGGGCCGATTCGTGCTGCCCGCGAACGCTTTTCACGAGGGGAAGTCCATGCGTCAGGGAACGTTTGCCCGGAGACCCGTCACGCTCTGCTGTGCCTTCACCGTCGCCCTCACCGGCGTGGTGAGCGCGACCGGAGCGACCCAGGCCGCCGCGGCCGACACGATCACCTGCCGCGCCAGTGCGGGCGTGTTCTACACCCTCCCGGACACCCACCTGGACCTCGACCGCCACAACGAACCCGAGACCGGCGCCACCTCCTGGACCGGGCGAACGACGATCGGCAACGCGTGGAGCGGCAAGACGCTCGCCGGCCCTGACGGCCGGATGTACATCATCGACACCAACGGCGAGGTGCGCCGCCACCGCCGCCTGGCGACCGGGTGGGAGAACGGCGGGGTCAGCCAGACGATCGCCACCGGCTGGACGGGCACGACGCTGCCCGAGTACCGGAACCGGATCACCGTCGACGCCACGGGCGACTTCTACTGGTCACACGACAACATCCTCGCCTGGGTGCGCTACGACGAGACGACCAAGGTCTGGACGGACCGCCTGATCGACACGGGCTGGACCCTGGCCAAGTACGACCTGATCGTCGGGGCGGGCGCGGGGGTCTTCTACGCCCGCACACCCGCAGGGGAGCTCTACCGCTTCCAGTACGACCCGGCGAGTCAGCGGTGGGTCGAATACGCGACGCTGGTCGGTACAGGCTGGCAGAACTTCGCCCAGATCGCCTCCGCGGGCGGTGACGTGCTGTACGCGCTGGACAAGAACAGTGGCCAGATCAAGTGGTACCGCTACCTGGGCGGCGGCAGTTGGACGGGCCCGAAGGTGGTCGGCACGATCGGCACGGACTACCAGCTGAGCGTCACGACGGACGACTGCAAGCTGGTCGACCCCGGTCTGCCCCCGCGCCCGGCCGTGCCGGCCTCCAGCGACGCACCGAGCGCCGTCGTCGAGGGCACCGGAGGCAAGCTGCAGCACTTCTACGTGGACGGGTTCGGCCGCCTCATCCACGGGCGGCAGCGCTCCACGGACATCACCGTGGTGGACTTCGCCGTGGTACCCGGCTACCAGCAGTACGCGGGCGTTCCGAGCGCGCTCCGGCTCGCTGACGACAGCCTGCTGGTGACGGCCCTCGGGCAGGACAGCGAGACCCGGCAGAGCACCCAGGCTCCCGCCACCGTCACCTGGACCGCCGCGAGCGGTTTCGGCGGCTGGACGCCGGGGTCCGCCGTGCTCGTCCAGCGGTCCGGCGTCGGCGCCGCGTTCGCCGTCGACAGCTCGGGCCGCCTGATGGTCCGCCCGCAGGATGTGGCGAGCAAGCAGTACCTGCCTTGGCGGGCGCTGCCGTCGTCGGGGCTGACGACGGATCTGACCGCCGTCGTCCAGCCGGACGGGATCGACATCGTCGCCAGGACCACGGCCGGCGCCTACACCAAGGCGACGTACACCGATGGCACGCTCAGCGCCTGGATCCCGGTGCCGGGCACCGGGTGGACGGGCAAGCTCGCCGCGACGGCGAACCCCGACCAGAACCTCGAGGCCTTCGCCGTCCAGCCGGACGGTGTGGTGGTCAACCAGCGTGAGCTGGCGGCGGGGTTCACCGGTACGTGGAAGCCGCTCGCGGGAGTCACCGCGCAGGGCTCGCCGGCGGCCGCGGCCGACAGCGGCGGCGTGGTCCACGTGGCGGTGCGTGGCACCGACGGTTACATCTACGTCACCGAGCAGAAGGCTCCGGGCAGCACCGGTTATCAAGCGTGGCAGCGGCTGGTGGACTCCCGGACCGGCTCGGCGTACCAGTCCGCGACGGATCCCACCTTCACCGCACTGTCGGCCGGCGGTGTCGTGGTGACCTTCCGCGACAGCGACGGGGTCACCTACGCCTACGGTTCGGGCGCTCCGGCCGTCGCAGCGCGCAGCGCGCTCGCACCGTCGTCTTCAGCGGCGTTCACCGGTGGGCCGCTGCCCAAGCCGTCCTTCTGACGGTTCCTTGCCGTGCTGTGGTTCGACCGATGAGGGCGGGTTTCCCCATGTTTTCTCCACGCCGCAAGTCCGGATCCGCAAGCCGAGCCGCGTTGCTGGTGCTCGTCGTCGCCCTGACGGCGGGAGTCGTCGGGCCGTCGATCCCGGTGGGGCCGGGCGCCGACGCCGACCTGCTGCGGCAGGCGATGGCGCTCGCACCGCAGCAATTGGCGGGCACCGCGGGGGAGACGGCGGACGAGCCCGCCGGCTCGGCGAACACAGCCGGGCCGAAGTCGCTGCAGTCGAAGTACCCGGCAGTCACCACCGGCGAGGCGAAGGTCCGCGCGAACGCCGTCCAGGTCGGAAATCCGCCCGCCCATGCGACCGGGTTCGATGAGAAGACCAGCCGGGAACTCCCGGAGCGCCGCACGGCCACCGACAAGACCTACGCCAATGCGGACGGCACCCTCACCACGGAGTTCGGCCAGGAGCCGATGAACTACCGTGCGGCGGACGGCAGCTACCAGCCGATCGACACGGCGATCGCCCCCGGGGCACCGGGGACGGGGTGGACCAACACGGCCGACGCCGAGCGGCTCGCCTTCGCTCCCACGGCCGATGTGGCCGAGATCGTCCGGGTGGGCCTGGACGGGGGCCACGAGTTCGGCTTCGGCGTCGACGGTGCCGCCTCTTCGGCGGGCACGGTGTCCGGCAGCCGGATTGTCTACCCGGGCGTCCGGCCCACCGCGGACCTGCGTCTCGACGTGGTGCCCGGCGGGGTCAAGGAGACGCTGGTCCTGAACTCGCCACAGGCCGCGACGGTCTGGGACTTCCCGTTGCGGCTGAAGGGGCTCCGGCCGTCGATCGTGGACGGGCGGGTCGCCCTCACCGATCCGGAAGGGCATGAGCGCGCCTGGATCCCGGCCGGGTTCATGACCGACTCCCGTCGTGATCCCGCGACGGGCGAGCCGGCTCGGTCCGAGGGCGTGACCTACCGGCTCCTGGAGAACGCCGGTGCGTTCGTGCTGCGTGTCGAACTGGACGCGAAGTGGCTGAACGATCCCGCGCGCGTCTATCCGGTGGAGGCCGACCCCAGCGTCGAGACCACCGCCTCGGACGGCGGCGCCGTGTTCCAGAACGGCTCCCGGCTCGACGGGTCGACCGAGCTCAAGATCGGGACGACCGGGTCGATCCACGCCGCGAGCTACCTGTCCTTCGGCGGCGTGGAAAACCGGCTGCGCAACCACAAGATCCTCGGTGCCCAGCTCACGCTGAAGAGCACGTGGTCCTGGTCCTGCCAGCCGCGACCGGTGACCGTGCACGGAGTCACGGCGCCGTGGAACACCGCATCCGGCTTCCCCGGTCCCGCTTACGGCCCGGCTCTCGCTCAGGAATCTTTCGCCCACGGGTACATCGGCCTCCAGCAACACGCTTCGAGCTGTCCGTCCGCCACCGAACTGGTCCCGCTCGGCACCGGCGGACGCGACCTCGTCCAGCGCTGGGTAACCGGCGCGCAGCCCAACTACGGGCTGTCCGTCCGCGCTTCGGAGACCGATCCCTACGGGTGGAAGAAGTTCACCGGCAACCGGACGGCGAACCCGCCCCGCCTGTTCGTCACGCACAGCGCCTACGACGCCGAATACCGCGTCGACCGCGGTGTTCCCGAGCCGCCGGTGACCCGGACGCAGGCCGGCAAGGTCAAAATCACCGTCACCAACCGCGGAGCCGACACCTGGACCGCGGCGGACTACGCGCTCGGGTACCGCGCCTTCACCGCCGCGGGCGCCCCGGTGGGGGCGGTGGAAGCCGCGTCACTGCCCCGTGACGTGCCGCGCGGCGGCTCGGTGACATTGGACGCCACCATCAAGGCCACCGAGCCGGGCAACTACCTATTCGACTTCAGTATGTTGCGCCGCGGTGGCGCCTGGTTCACCGACGAGCAGATCCCGCCGACGCGCTTGTCGATGACCATCTTCGACGTTCCCCCGATCGTCAAGGCCCAGTACCCACCAAACGGCTTCTCCGCTCCCACCCTCACCCCGCAGCTCTGGGCCGACGCGGTGGACGTCGATTCGCCGGTCTCGTCGAACCTCAAGTACCGCTTTGAAGTCTGTGAAAACTACGTCGCCAAGCCGGACGGAACGTCGACCGGTATCTCGTGTGTGAACTCCGGCTACGTGACGAAGCGGACGTGGACGGTTCCAGCCGGGGCACTGCGCTGGAGCAAGGATTACCAGTGGCGTGTCTTTGCCTACGACGGGAACTCCGAGAGCGAGAAGCTCACCCCGAGCCATCTGCTGACCGCGGTCCCGCAGCCGGAGATCACCTCGCACCTGGCCAACGCCCCGTACAGCGGCGCGCAGCGTGACTTCGACCCGCAGACCGGGAACTACTTCTCCAGCGCCGTCGACGCCGCGCTCCAGGTGACGGGGCCGGAACTGACCGTCGCTCGCACCTACAACAGCCTCGACCCCCGCACCGACCTGACCTTCGGCGCGGGCTGGTCGACGCGCTACGACATGAAGGTCGTTCCCGACAACGACGGCTCGGGCAACGTCGTGGTGACCTATCCGGACGGCCAGCAGGTCCGGTTCGGCCGCAACGCCGACGGTACCTTCGCGCCGCCGCCGGGCCGGCAGGCGAACTTCCGGATCGAGGTGGAAGCCGCAGGCGGCGGCTGGGTGCTGACGGACAAGGCGGCCACGCTCTACCGCTTCCGGCCCGACGGCCGGCTCATCGACATCTACGACCAGGCCGGTCACCACGTCGAACTCGACTACGGGACCCCGGAGCACCTCCGGCGGGCGATCAGCCGGACCAGCGACCGGATCTTGTACTTCAAGTGGACCGGCAACCACGTCACTTCGGTGAGCACCGACCCGATCGACGGCAAGCAGCTCACCTGGACCTACACCTACGACGGCGACCGGCTGACGAAGGTCTGCGATCCCGACGGCGGGTGCACCGGCTACGACCACACCCCGGCTTCGCTCTACCGCAGCTCGGTGGTGGACGCCCGCCCGTCGTCCTTCTGGCGGTTCGGTGAGACGGCGGGCACGTCCGCCGCCAGCGAGAACGGGCTCAAACTGGGTAAGGACGCCGGAACCTACAAGGACGTCACCCTCGGGCAGCCGGGGCCGCTGGCCGGGACCGGGACCGCCGCGACGTTCAACGGCACGTCTTCCGTGGTGACGTTGCCCGACGGTCTGGTGCGCAAGAACCGAGACCTCGCCGTCGAAATGTGGTTCCGGACCACGACGGGCGGCCCGCTCTTCGGCTACCAGAAGGCGCCGATCAGCGGCACGCCCGCCGGTGCGGTGCCGGTCCTGTACGTCGGTACGGACGGCAAGCTGCGCGGCCAGTTCTGGAACGGCACCGCGGCGCCGATCACCTCGGCGGCGACGGTCAACGACGACGCCTGGCACCACGTCGTGCTTTCCGGCGCGCTCGCCACCCAGACGCTCTACCTCGACGGGCAGACCGTCGGCAGCGTCCAGGGCGAAATCGCGCACGACGACATGGTCTACAACCAGATCGGTGCCGCGTACACCGTGCCGCCCTCGGCCTGGCCGGGCTGGGGAACGGAAGCACGCCGCTTCTTCCCCGGGCAGATCGCCGAAGCCGCGTTCTACGAGTACGCCGTCGGACCGACGACGGCCACCGCGCACTTCCAGGCGCGGGCGGCGGCGAGTTCGCTGGCGAAGATCACCCTGCCTAGCGGCCGGGTGGCCGCTCAGCTGAGCTACGAGACCGCGACGGACCGCCTCACCGAGGTCGTCGACCGCAACGGCGGCCACTGGCGCCTCGGCCGGCCGGTCGTGACCGGCACCGAGAACAATCTGATCCGCACCACACAGGTGACGGATCCCGGGAACCGGCCGCACTTCTACGACTACGACCCGGTGCGTGGCCGGATCCTGCGCTACATCGCACCGCTGGGTCAGGGCATCCGCCCGGAGGACCGGCGGGACGGCGACGGCAACCCGCGGCCTCCGGACAACGCCACCTGCGATCCGTCCGCGCCTCGGGATCCGGCTGATCCGTCGTACTGCGGAGGCCCGGTCGGCGGCGACGGAACGTGGGTCGGCGGCCCGGTCAACGGCCAGGGTGTCCGGACCTACGACTACGACGACAAGGGCTTCCAGACCACGATCGGTGACGAACTCGGCAACGTCGTGGTCCTGACCAACGACGAGCGGGGCAACGTCGTCGCCCGCAAGACGTGCCGTGTCGCGCCGGGCGACTGCCAGACGTCGTACTCCACCTACTACCTCAACTCCGCGGACGTCATCGACCCGCGCAACGACAAGCTCCTCTCCTCCCGCGATGCCCGTTCGGCGAACGCGGATGACCCGACGTACGCGACGACGTACACGTACACGGACCTCGGCGTCCGAGGCCTGCTGGCTACCGAGACGACGCCGGACGGCGCGGTCACCCGGCACCAGCACGCGGACGGAACGGAAGCGGCAGTAGGCGGCGGCAACGTTCCGGCGGGTCTTCTCCTGCAGACCACCGACCCCCGCAACGGCGTCACGAGCTACTCCTACTACCGCAACGGCGACCTGGCGAAGGTCGTCGACCCGGCCGGCTTGACGACGACGTACACGTACGACGTCTTCGGCCGCAAGAAGACGGAGAAGCGAAGCAGCCCTTCCGACCCGGCCGGGGCGACCACCACCTACGGCTACGACGCCCGGTCGCACCAGACCGTCGCGAGCGGTCCCGGCGTGGTCAACGCGATCACCGGCGTCACGCACACCGCACAGACGGTGACCGGCTACGACGCCGACGGCAACGTCATCCGGACCGAGAACCGGGACCTGACCGGTGGCGACGCAGCCAGGGTCACGACGACCGACTACGACGACTTCGGCCGGCCGAGCCGGGTCGTCGACCCGGAAGGCGCGGCCACGTCTTCCGGTTACGACCCCTTCGGCAACCGCGTCTGGATGGTCGACGCCGGTGGCAACAAGTACGAGTACGGCTACACCGCACGCAACGCACTGGCCGAAGTCCGCTTGCGGGCTTGGCACGGCCAGGCGACCGACCCGGCGAGCGGCGGTGGTGACACCGACAGTGGCGGCGACACGACGTCGGCTCCGACGTTGATTCTCGCGTCCTACGCCTACGACCTCGCGGGCCGGCGGGTGCGGGAAACCGACTCGATGGGGCGCACCACCCGGTACCAGTACTTCGGTGACGGGAAGGTCTGGAAGGTCATCGCCCACGACGTCCGCGATCCGTTCAACCCCGCTGCGCCCAAACGGAACGTCACGCTGCAGGAGTACGCGTACGACGCGGCGGGGCAGAAGAACAAGCTGACGGAACCCGGTGGCCGCGTCACGACGTTCGAGTACGACGCTTCCGGCCGTGGGACAGCGGAAACCGTCGACCCGGGCGGGCTGGCGAACCGGACGGAGTGGACATACGGCCCGGCCGGTGAGGTCGCCAAGACTATCCACACGGGACAGAGCTCGAACAGCACGCGGCTCGATCTCGGCAATCGCGAGGTCGTCGAGTACAGCTACGACACCGCCGGCCGCCAGACGAGCAAATCCGTCTTGAAGAGCGCGATCGAGAAGCTGACCACGACCTACCGGTACGACGAGCGCGGGCTGGTCACTGCGATCACGTCACCACGCGGCAATGTCCGCGGCGCGGACTCGGTCGCGTTCACGACGAACCTGGCCTACGACAAGCTGGGGCAGCTCATCCGGACGACCCAGCCGCTCGTCTCCGCCGAGTCCGGCGGAGCTGCGGCTGCCCCGGTGCGCCCGGAGGTTCTCACCGGTTACGACACCTTCGGCGCGCAGACGGAAACCCGTGACCCGAACGGCAACGTCGGGACGGTGACCTACGACCGGGCCGGTCGGCCCGTCAAGGTGGCGTCCCCGGATTACCGGAAGCCGGGGGAGACCACGGCGGCAAAGGTCGCGACCGCGAAGCAGTACGACTCGCTCGGCAACCTGATGAGTGTGACGGGCCCGGACGGCGTGGTCACCCGGTTCCGGTACGACCAGCTGAACCGTCCCGTGGAGCGGACCGACCCGAACCCGGAAGCCGGCGACCAGCCCGGTGGCGTGTGGCAGTACGGCTACACGACCGAAGGCGAACTGCGGTCGACCACGGATCCGACGGGTTCGCGGGTGGAAGCGACCTACGACGACCTGGGCCGGCAGGTCACGGCGACCAGGCTCGAGCGGCGCCCCGTCCCGGCGGCCTACACGACCAAGCTGCGGTACGACGACAACGGGAGCCTCGTCTCCTCGACAGCGCCGACCGGTGAGCTGACAAAGAACGAGTACGACGTGCTCGGGCAGCGGATCAACACCAAGGACCCGGCGGGCGTGGTCTCGCAGTACGGCTACGACCTCGCCGGCCGCCAGGTGCGGCAGTCCGACGGGCATGGCCGCACGGGATACGTGAGCTACGACCCGGCGGGGCGGGCGACCGGGTTCTACAGCCTCGATCCCGGCGAGCACGTGCTCCGCAAGAGCGCCGCCGGCTACGACGCGGACGGCAACAAGGTCTCGGTGACCGACGCGCTGGGCCGCACCACCTGGTTCGACCTCGACTCCCGTGGGCTCCTGGTCCAGCAGCAGGAACCGGTTTCGGACACCGCGTCGATCACGACGTCGTTCGGCTACGACGCGGCCGGCAACCGGACGAGGTCGACCGACGGTCGTGGCAACAGCACGGTCGAGACGTACAACGTTCTCGGGTTGCCCGAATCGGTGATCGAACCGGCCACGGCGGCACATCCGGCCGCGGCGGATCGCACGTGGACGACCTCGTACGACCTCGCCGGCCGTCCGGCGCGGGTGCAGGCCCCCGGCGGCGTGGTCCGCGAGCGGACCTTCGACGCGCTGGGCATGCTGACTCTCGAGACGGGCAGCGGCGCCGCACAGCCGACACCGGATCGCGTCCAGCGGTTCGACCTGGCCGGACGGCTGCGGGCGGTGAGCGCGCCGAGCGGCGAGAAAACGTTCACCTACGATGACCGCGGCGACCTGCTGACCAGCACCGGGCCGCTGTCGGGGACGGCGTCGTATTCCTACGACGGTTCGGGCCGGCTCACCGGTCGTGTCGACGGTTCGGGCACCGCGGTCTTCGGCTACGAGAAGGGCCGCTTGTCGACCCAAAAGGACGGTCTGACGGGAGTCGAGCAGAAGCTCGGCTACGACGACGCGGGCAACCTCGGCTCGATCGACTACGGCGGCGGCCGCGTACGCACCTACGGCTACGACGACTTCGGCCGTCAGAAGAGCGATGGGCTCAAGGGTGCCGACGGCAACCCGCTCGCCGCGCTCGAATACGACTACGACCTCGACGACCGGCTGAGGGTCAAGAAGACAACCGGACTGGCGGGAGCCGGAGAGAACACGTACGGCTACGACTACGCCGGCCGCTTGAAGTCCTGGACTGTCGGGGGCAAGACGACCGAGTACGCCTGGGACGCGTCGGGCAACCGGACGCAGGCAGGCGACCGGACGGCCACGTTCGACGAGCGGAACCGCCAGTCGACCGACGGCGCCGACACGCTGACGTGGAGTGCACGGGGCACCCTGGACGCGCGCACGGGCCCGGCCGGGACGGCGACGTCGGAGTTCGACGCGTTCGACCGGGCGGTGAAGCAGGGCGGGATCACGTACGCGTACGACGGCCTGGACCGGGCGTCGTCGCGGAACGACCAGCCGTTGACTTATGACGGCACCAGCCTGGACCTGACCTCGGACGGCTCGTCGACCTTCGCCCGGGGTGTGCAGGGTGACCTGCAGGCTCAGGGCGGGGGTGGCAGCAACCAGATCGCTCTCACGGATCGGCATTCCGACGTCATCGGTGGTTTGTCACCGGTGGGTGGGCTTACCGGCTCCGCGAGTTTCGACCCGTTCGGGGGGAAGGTGGCCCAGTCTGGGACGACGTCATCGTTGGGGTTCCAGTCGGACTTCACGGATCCGGCTACGGGTGCGGTCGACATGGGTGCCCGGTGGTATTCGCCGGGCGCGGGCACGTTCAATGCCCGGGACGACGTGTCGCTTCCCGGCCTGCCGTCCGCGGGTGCGAACCGCTTCACCTACGGGAACGCGAGCCCGCTCAACGGGATCGACCGGGATGGCCATTCGACGGATACCCTGGCGCCTCCCGGAGCAAAGCCCGCTGCCCCCGGGCGGTCAGGCAAGGGAGTCGGTGGCCTGCTGGGTCTCGTTTTCGGCGGTGCGCGCTCCACCGGATCTTCGGGCTGGGACACGTACAACTCGATGGTCGGCTCCGTGCCGTGGGGGTGGCTGCTCCAGGTCCAGCCCAGGACTCCCCGTGGCGGATCTCCTCAGTCGGGCCGGATCGGCTACTACACCGACTTCTCCAGCGATCGCCGCTGGAACCCGTCATGGCGCCCGGAAGCGGTAACGCAACCTGGGAATCCGCCTCAGCCCGGCCCTTGCCGTGCTTGCCTGCCGCCGCCGCGTGGTGGGTGCTGGTGCCCGCCTCCGCCTCCGCCACCGGGCATCCAGGCGCGGATCGACCAGAACGAGAAGGCCCGCAAGGTCGCCGACTCGATCCCGGACGGCGCCAAGAGCCCTTACTACGAGGGCGGCGAAGTCTCGTCGAACCCCGACCTGCCGGCGAGCATCGTCGCAAGTCTGCTCGGGGGGCTGCAGGACCTGGTGAACATCTACGGTGGGTTCCTCAAGCAGGTCCTGGACCAGAAGAGCCCGGTGGTCCACGACGTGGATCCGCCGATCCCCTCGCCGCTGTTGCCGGCTCAGGCCTCGGCATGGGACAACTGCGGTGGTGGCGTCCTGCGCGACGACTTCAACGGCGGGACCCGACGAACAAATTACCTGTGCGACGAGTTGATCGGGCAGGTCCGTGGGCTGGCGGATAAGAGCGCACCCATTCGGCCCGATGAGAACCGGCCGGGTGTGGCCGAAGGCATCCGCCTGCGGACGGGCGAAGTGCTGACCCACCCGAGTGTCCGCGGGGGCAACCTGCCTGCGGTCAACCTCGCCGTCCAGTTCCTGTTGGACTCGATTCCGGACGATCTGCGGGGCAGGGGGCACGGCAAATGCGGTCTCGTCTTTTGTCTCAGCGACGCGTTGGACCAAGGGCTGGACCCCGCCGGCGCGGAAGCCGCTGCATTCAACATCAGGAACAACACCGGGCACGCGAAGCACAACCAACCCCTGCCCCCGTGCGACAGCTGTAGAATGCTCGCCGAGTACTTTGGTTTGAACTTCGTCACCGATGGTTTGGATTGGTGGATGCCGTAATGGCGAGATTTTCGCAACAGACTGAGCGTGATCTGCGCGCTGCTGGCTGGGAGCCGGGCCGCCGTGTCGACACGACGGCCTGGCGTCGCCAGTTGGAAGCGACCGGAGAAGTTCGCATGCACGCCGCCGCCGAAGAATTCCTCGGTGAATTCGGTGGTCTCAAGGTGGAGATCTCCGGACGCGGGATTTCCTCCGCGCGAGAGCCGTTCGAGTTCAACCCGTGGGACCTTTACGGAGAACAAGGGCGGTTCGCTGGATGGGGCGCGCGGCTCGGCAAATCCTTATTTCCCATCGGGGAACTTGACAGGGGTCGATTCTTCCTCGGTATCTCCGAGGTGGGTGAGATCCTCCTGGTGGAGACGTGGGTCGCCAGTTTCGGGTTCGGTGACGCGGCGTTGGAAAACCTCATCTTGGGCGTCAAACCCGAGGAAGTCGCCTGAAGCCTGCTTTACCAGCCGACCGACGCGCGTTGGATCTTCACCGGGTGCGCCGGCGCTCCGTCCAGCGGCCCGTTCGGATCGGTCGGAATGATCCCGTCCTCGACCATCCGGTCGATCGCGGACATCCCCCGGATCACCCGCCCCATCACCGAGTAGTTAGCCGGGATGTTCGCAAACGAGTGCACGATGAAGAACTCCGACCCATTCGTCCCCAGTCCTTGGTTCCCCATCGCGATCGTCCCGCGCGGATAAGTCTCGGCACCAGAAACCTCATCCGGGAACTTGTACCCCGGCCCACCCTTCTCCACCTCGTAAATGTCCCCACACTGCAGAACACCAAGACGAGCGGAGTTGGAAAGCCGCCAGCACTGGGACCGGTCATAGAACCGCTGCAAAACCAGCGAAACCATGTTGTGCACCGCGCAAGGCGCAGCCCCACCACGATCCAGCCGCACGGTCACCGGCCCGTAGTTGAACCGGAACGTCACATCGACCGTCCCGCGCGTCAACGCCACCGGCACCGGACGCACCACAGGACGAGCCGCCGGGTTCGAAGGCGTCGGCGTGAACGTGCACCGGACCAACGGCACCGAAGCCGAAGCTGGGGAAGGAGCAACCAGCAACGCGGCCAGTACACCGACAAGAGCAAGTCCCCAGCGCAGCTTCATGCCAGGGACGTTAGCGAAAAACCGACTACTTGCGCCAGGCCGTGCGCTGCTTGCGGATGTCGAGCACCAGTAACAGGACCATGAACGCCGCCAAGCCGACGAGCCACACGTTCTCGGTGTTGTTCTCGTGGTTGCCCTTGATCATCACCAGCAGGATGATCGCGCTGAGCCAGCCGGCGATGCGGGTGGCCTTCGGGAACGAGCCGTGCCAGCCCCAGGCCGCGGACGGCTCGTCGCGCGGGTCGACCTCGGGCCGCCTCTTCTCGACCGCCTTGCCTGCCACGATGAACTCCTCAAACCCCGTGAACCTCGGACCCGCCGATGATCCCACACCTCCGGGTGCGCCGCGGAGACGCCCCGCGCGACAATGACCGGCGATGACTACCTCGCGAAGCGTTCTCGTGCTCGGCTCGACCGGGTCCATCGGCGTGCAGGCCCTCGACGTCGCCGCGCGCAACCCGCACCTGTTCCGGGTGGCCGGGATCGCCGCCGGTGGGGCCGATCCGGCGGCTCTCGCCGCGCAGGCGATCGCCCATGGCGTCGAAGCCGTCGCCGTGACCAAGGCCACAGTCGTCGAGGACGTCCAGCTCGCGCTGTACGCCGAGGCGCAGCAGCGCGGGTACGCGCAGGGCGAGTTCAAGCTCCCGCGGCTCTTCGCCGGCTCCGACGCCGTCACCGAGCTGGTCGACGCCGTCAAGGTCGACACCGTCCTCAACGCCCTGCCCGGCTCCCGTGGCCTCGAGCCGACGCTCAAAGCGCTCGCCACCGGCGCCACCCTCGCGCTCGCCAACAAGGAGTCGCTCATCGCCGGTGGGCCGCTGGTGCTCGCCGCCGCGAAGCCCGGGCAGCTGGTGCCCGTCGACTCCGAGCACTCCGCCATCGCGCAGGCGCTGCGGGCCGGAAAAGAAAACGAAGTCGCCCGGCTCGTCCTCACCGCGTCCGGCGGCCCGTTCCGCGGCCGCAAGCGCGCGGAGCTGGCCGTCGTCACCGTCGAGCAGGCGATGGCGCACCCGACCTGGTCGATGGGGCCGCTCATCACGATCAACTCCGCCACCCTGGTCAACAAGGGCCTGGAGCTGATCGAGGCGGCGCTGCTGTTCGACATCGCGCCGGAGAAGATCGACGTCACCGTGCACCCGCAGTCGATCGTTCACTCGATGGTGACTTTCACCGACGGCTCGACGATCGCCCAGGCCAGCCCGCCCGACATGCGGCTGCCGATCGCGCTCGCGCTGCACTGGCCAGACCGCGTCCCCGGCGCCGCCGCCGCGTGCACCTGGGACACCGCCGCGACCTGGACTTTCGAGCCGCTGGACGACGAGGCCTTCCCGGCCGTCGAGCTGGCCCGGCACTGCGGCGCCGTGGGCGGCTGCCTGCCCGCCGTCTACAACGCCGCGAACGAGGAGGTCGTCTCCGCTTTCCTCGCGCAGAACACCAGCTTCACGTCGATAGTGGACACTGTTTCCGAGGTGGTGGGAGCCGCCGACGAATGGCGTCGCGAACCGCGCGACGTCGAGGACGTTCTCGCCGCCGAGCGCTGGGCTCGCGCGCGGGCCGGTTCGATCATCGAGGGGAAGTAGCGGGTGCTCGCCTACATCATCGGGGTGGTGCTCTTCGCGCTGGGGATCTGCGTCTCCGTCGCGTTGCACGAGGCCGGCCACATGGTCACCGCGAAGGCCTTCGGCATGAAGGTCCGCCGGTACTTCGTGGGCTTCGGGCCCACGGTGTTCTCCTGGCGCCGCGGCGAGACCGAGTACGGCCTGAAGTGGATCCCGCTCGGCGGGTTCTGCGACATCGCCGGCATGACCGCGCTGGACGAGGTGACGCCGGACGAGGCGCCGCGCGCGATGTGGCGGTTCAAGACCTGGAAGCGCACCGTCGTGATGTCGGCCGGGTCGATCACCCACTTCATCCTGGGCTTCGTGGTCCTCTACCTGATGGCCGTGACCATGGGCCTGCCGAACCTCGCGGCCCAGGCCCCGACCCAGCCGGTGCTGGACTCGACCTCCTGCGCCGTCGCGACCACGTCGAAGGAACAGGCCGCGGCCCAGGCCAAGAACCCCACCTGCCCGCCGGGCGCGCTCACCCCGGCGGCGACGGCCGGGCTGCAGCGCGGCGACAAGGTGCTCGCGGTCGGCGGGAAGCCGGTCGCGACCTGGGTGGAGATGCTCACCGCCGTGCAGGCCACCAGCGGCCGGACGGTGTTCGAGGTGCAGCGCGGCAACCAGCAGCTCTGGCTCGTCGTCGACGTGCCGAAGGTGCAGCGCTGGACCGGCGACACCGTCAAGGACGTCGGCATGATCGGCGCCTCGCCGGTGCAGGAGCCGCTGACCACGCAGTACGGCCCGGTCGCCGCGATCGGCGCCACGTTCAGCTTCACCGGCACGATGTTCGCCGAGACGGCCCAGCGGCTCGTCCAGTTCCCCGAGCGCATCCCCGCCGTGGTCACCGCGATCTTCGGCGGCGAGCGCGACCCGAACACCCCGGTCAGCGTCGTCGGCGCGAGCCGGATCGGCGGCGAGGCCGTCGAGCAGGGCATCTGGGTGCTGTTCTTCTTCCTGCTGGCCAGCCTGAACTTCTTCATCGGCGTGTTCAACCTGCTGCCGCTGCTGCCGCTGGACGGCGGGCACATCGCGGTGGTCTGGTACGAGCGCGTCCGCGACTGGATCCGTGCGCGCCGGGGCAAGGTGGCCGCCGGTCCCGTCGACTACACGAAGCTGTCCGGTATCACGATGGTCCTGGTGCTCATCGGCGGTGCGGTGACCCTACTCACGGTGACCGCGGACATCGTCAACCCGATCCGGATCTCGCCGTAGCCCCACGGAGGGGTGGCGGCCCGCCTGCGGCCGCTCACCCCCGCCGTAATGCTGCTCACCGTGACGGTTGACATGGTGAAGGTGGCCCAGTAGGGGTAGGTACGCTGGAAACCGTGACCGTCGCACTCGGTATGCCCGCCCTGCCCCCGCCCGTCCTGTCCGAGCGTCGCAAGACCCGCCAGCTCCAGGTGGGTTCGGTCGGCGTCGGCAGCGACCACCCGATCTCCGTCCAGTCGATGACGACGACGCTCACCTCCGACGTCAACGCGACCCTGCAACAGATCGCCGAGCTGACCGCCGCGGGCTGCGACATCGTCCGCGTCGCCTGCCCGTCGGCCGACGACGCCGAGGCGCTGCCCGCGATCGCGAAGAAGTCGCAGATCCCGGTGATCGCCGACATCCACTTCCAGCCGAAGTACGTCTTCGCGGCGATCGAGGCCGGCTGCGCGGCGGTGCGCGTCAACCCGGGCAACATCCGGAAGTTCGACGACCAGGTCAAGGAGATCGCGCAGGCCGCGAAGGACCACGGCACGCCGATCCGGATCGGCGTCAACGCCGGTTCGCTGGACAAGCGGATCATGGACAAGTACGGCAAGGCGACGCCGGAGGCGCTGGCGGAGTCGGCGCTGTGGGAGGCGTCGCTGTTCGCCGAGCACGACTTCCACGACATCAAGATCTCGGTGAAGCACAACGACCCGGTGATCATGGTGCGCGCCTACGAGATCCTCGCCGAGCAGTGCGACTACCCGCTGCACCTGGGTGTCACCGAGGCCGGCCCGGCGTTCCAGGGCACCATCAAGTCGGCCGTCGCGTTCGGCGCGCTGCTGCGCCAGGGCATCGGCGACACCATCCGCGTCTCGCTGTCCGCGCCGCCGGTCGAAGAGGTCAAGGTCGGCATCCAGATCCTGCAGTCGCTGAACCTCAAGCAGCGCAAGCTGGAGATCGTGTCGTGCCCGTCGTGCGGGCGCGCGCAGGTCGACGTCTACACGCTCGCCGAGCAGGTCACGGCCGGGCTCGAGGGCATGGAGATCCCGCTGCGCGTGGCCGTCATGGGCTGCGTCGTGAACGGCCCGGGCGAGGCCCGCGAGGCCGACCTGGGCGTCGCGTCGGGCAACGGCAAGGGCCAGATCTTCGTCAAGGGCGAGGTCATCAAGACCGTGCCCGAGCACGCGATCGTCGAGACGCTCATCGAAGAGGCCATGCGCATCGCCGAAGAGGCGGGCGAGACCCTGGGTGAAGGTGCCCCGGTCGTCACCGCAGGCTGACCTGCTGACGGACGACGCCCTCGAGGCGTCGTCCGTGGTGGCCAACCGCGCGATGAACCGTGAGCGGCGGTTGGCCGGTCGCGACGGCTATTCGCGCGTCCTCGGCTTCGACATCCTCGGCCTGCCGCCGGGTGCCCGCTGGCTCGACCTCTGCTGCGGCAGCGGGCGGGCGCTCCTGGACGCGGCCGAGGCCCGGCCGGACCTGGACATCACGGGCGTCGACCTCGTCGGGTACTTCGCGGCGGCCGGGCCCGTGCGGTTCGTGACGGCGTCGATCACGGCGTGGGAGCCCGCGGGCCGGTTCGACCTCGTCACGTGTGTGCACGGGCTGCACTACGTCGGCGACAAGCTGGGCGCGCTGCTGCGGGCGGCGTCCTGGCTGAGCGACGGCGGCGTGTTCGTGGCGAACTTCGACATCGCGGGAATCGAGGCGCCCGGCGGGGCACGCCGGGTCCTGCGCGCGCTGCGCGAAGCGGGTTTCACGTACGACTCACGGAGCCACCGGATCCGGCGGGACGGCCCCTTCGACGGCACGCTGCCCTTCCGCTACCTCGGCGCGGACGACCGGGCCGGCCCCAACTACACCGGCCAGCCCGCCGTCCGCTCGTACTACGAATCAGCCCTGTAGGTGGTGCTGGGCGGCGTCCCGGATCTGCAGGCGCACGTTCTCCAGCGCGGCCGCGACCTCGTCGATCTGCTGGGACGCGAGCTGGATCGCACCCTGGATCGCCGTCGCGGTGGACGTCTCCCCGAGCAGGCCGAGCACCTGGGCCTGGAGGTCTTCGAGGTCGCTCTTCGTGGCGAGCGCGATGCCGGTCGGCACCTGGTCGGCGAGCAGCTCCAGCTGCTGCGCCTGCTCCTGGATCGTCATCGGGTCGTTCCTTCCGCGGTGGGGACGCACTGTCCGTGTTAGCAGACGCGGAACTGGCAGTGACACCTAGGGCTTCGCCCTAGGCCGGGGGCTCCGCCACCCGCGCCCCCGAAAAATGTCGGTGGTGACGATTACGCTCGCATTCGTGAGCGTGACCTGGGCCATTCGCGAGCCGCACCCGGTGGTGCGGCCCCTGGTCACGCGCTATGTCGGGTACGCGCAGGACGACGTCACGCTGGCCGTCCACCGCGGCCTGCCGTCCCGGCACGTGACGCTCGTCGTCAGCCTCGCCGGCCCGGTGCGCATGGCCGGGCAGAGCCTCCAGGCGCTGGTCGGCGGCCTGCACACCCGCGCGGTGCTGATCCGGCAGGAGCGCGTGCAGGAGGGCATCCAGCTGGAGCTCGACCCGCTGGGCGTGCGGACGCTGTTCGGCGTGACGGCCGCGGAGCTGAGCGGCGAGGTGGCCGACCTCGCGGAGTTCGGTCTCGGCTGGTTGCCGGACAGGCTGCGGGAGCTGCCTTGGCGCGAGCGGTTCGCGCTGCTGGACGACGTCCTGGCCGCCCGGGCCGTCGAGCCGGTGGCGCCGCCGCCCGAGCTGGGGGAGGCGTGGCGCCGGCTGCGGGGCGCGGACGGGCGGGTGCGCGTCGCGGACCTGGCGGCCGAGGTCGGCTGGAGCCGTCGCCACCTGGGCGAGCGCTTCCGCACGGAGCTGGGGCTGGCGCCGAAGCAGGCGGCGCGGGTGCTGCGGTTCGAGCGGGCCGGGCGCCTGCTGCGGAATGGGCGGACGGACCTGGCGTCGCTGGCGGCGGAGTGCGGGTTCTACGACCAGGCGCACCTGACCAACGAGTGGGGCGCGCTGGCCGGCTGCACGCCGCGGACGTGGATCGCCGAGGAGCTCCCGTTCCTCCAAGACCAGGAGACGGAGGTGGCGCGAAGCTGACGGCATGACTCCCGAACCGAACGTCTGGCCCGCCCTCCGGTACGACGACGCCCCGGCCGCGGTCCGCTTCCTCGTCGACGTCCTGGGCTTCACCGAGGCTCTGGTGGTGCCCGAAGGCGACCTGATCGCGCACGCCGAGCTGCGCTGGCCCGAGGGTGGCGCGGTGATGCTGGGCAGCGTCCGGCCACCGGACGGTGTCCACGACGCGATGAAGCCGGGTGCGTCCGCGGTGTACGTGGTGTCGGACAAGGTGGACGAGGTCTACGCGCGGGTGAAGGCCGCGGGTGCGGAGCTCACGGCCGAACTGACGGACACCGAGTACGGCTCGCACACGTTCAGCCTGCGCGACCCGGAGGGCAACGCCTGGACGATCGGCACCTACCGCGGCGCCTGACCGGACGCGCCCGCTACTGCACCGGCCGCTCGAAGGTCACCAGCAGCCCGTCGACCCCGCCGGGCCCGACCCGGCCCTTCACCTCCGCCGAGGTGATCGCCTTCAGCTGCCAGCCGTCTTCGGCGTGGTCGTTCAGCAGTTTCTCCAGCTTGCCGCCCGACATCTTGCCGCCGACGAGCTTCTCCCGGACCTCGACGACCTTGTACGTGTAGCGCTGCATACGTCCATCCTGCCCGCAAGCTCCGACCTGGGCAGTTCATCTCAGCGTGTCGAAAGCCTCGCGTTCCGTTTCGGCTGTTCATCTGGCACCCTGGAACCCGTGTTGCGGCTTGCAGGTGCACGGCTGCTCGATGATCGGGACTATCCGGCGGTCCGTGCCGCTCTGGCCGCGGACCCGGTGGGCAGCTGCATGGTCAGCGCCCGGGTCGAGGCCGCGGGCCTCGACCCGTGGCGGCTCGGTGGTGAGCTCTGGGCCGCCGACAGCCGTCCGGTCCGGGCCGGGCGGCTCCAAGGGCTGTGCTTCTCCGGGCCCAACCTCATCCCGCTGAGGGGCAACGCCCCCGCGTTGCGCTCCTTCGCCGATCGCGTCCTGAGACGGCAACGCACCTGCTCCTCGCTTGTCGGCCCGGCCGAACAGGTCCTCGGCCTGTGGGACGAGCTCGAAGGCGAGTGGGGCCCGGCCCGCGAGGTCCGCGGCGACCAGCCGCTGATGGCTCTGGACAGCACCCCGCTCGTCGCCGCCGATCCGCTGGTCCGGCCCGTCCGGCCGGACGAGCTCGAGCGGTACCTGCCCGCGGCCGTCTCGATGTTCATCGAAGAGGTCGGCGTCGACCCGCGCAGCGGCGACGGCGGAGCGAGCTACCGCGCCCGGGTCACCGAGCTGATCGGCGCCGGTCGCGCGTTCGCCCGCTTCGAGGACGGCGAGGTCGTCTTCAAGGCCGAGATCGGTGCCATGTCGGCCACCGTCGGGCAGATCCAGGGCGTCTGGGTGCACCCCGACCGCCGCGGCGACGGGCTCGGCACCGCCGGCACCGCCGCGGTCGTGAACCGGCTCGTCCGCGGCCTCGGCCGCACCGCCAGCCTCTACGTCAACGCCTTCAACACCCCCGCCCTCGCGGCCTACCGCAAGATCGGGTTCGAGCAGGTCGGCCAGTACGCGACGGTGCTGTTCTAACCACTCTTCCGTGGCGGTGTTTCGAAGCCGTCGCACCGCCCTGACCAGGCATCATCCCGCCATGAGTGCACGTCGACACGGTGCTCTCGCGGTGCTGCTGCTCGTCGCCGCGACCACGGCCGGGTGCTCGGGCGACAGTCCCGAAGACGCCCTCTCCGCCTTCCTGGACGCCGTCGCGTCCGGGGACGTCGCCGCCGCGGCGGCGAACACCGACTCGCCCGATGCCGCGAAGAGCGTGCTGAGCCAGGTCCGCGGCGTGCTCGACCCCGAGGGCCTCGACGTCGACGACGAAGAGGTGAAACAGCCGGACGGCGACGTCGTGTCCGCCGGCTACCGGCTCACCTGGCACCTCCCGCACGGCCGCACCTGGTCCTACCGCGCCGACGCCCAGCTGCGGGCGGCCGAAACCGGCTGGCAGGTGCACTGGCAGCCGACGGTCGTGCACCCCCAGCTGGCCGTCGGTCAGACCCTCGGCATGCTGCCGCAGCTGCCCGAGACGGCGCCGGTGCTCGACCGCGACGGCGTGCCCCTGATGCGGCCGCAGACCGTGATCGGCGTGGTCGTCGACCCGCAGAAGACCGGCGACGCGAGTGCCGTCGCCGGCACCCTCGCCAAGGCGCTGCACCGGTACGAACCGTCGGTCACCGGCCGGTCCGTGCTGGACGGGATGAACAAGACCAAGCCCGGTGACGCCTACCCGGTGATCACCTTGCGCGCCGGCGACTACCAGCGGGTCAAGCCGGCGATCTACGACCTGCCCGGCGTCCGCTTCGCCAGCCAGGAGCGGCTGCTGCCGGTGACGCGCGGGTCCGGGCAGCAGGTCCTGCCGGGCATCCGGGCGCTGGTCGAGCAGCAGCTGGCGGGGGCGGCGGGCTGGCGGATCGTCACCCGCGACGTCACCGGCGGCGAGGCCGCCGAGCTCAAGGCCGAGCCGCCGCGGCCCGCGCCCGCCGTCACCAGCACGCTGAGCGCGAAGGTCCAGGCCGCCGCCGAGAAGGCCCTCGAAACCGAGCCGTACTCGGCCGCGCTGGTCGCGATCCAGCCCTCGAGCGGGGACATCCTCGCGGTCGCCCAGAACGACGCCGCCGACGAGGAGGGCTCGCTGGCCTTGTCCGGGCGCTACCCGCCGGGGTCGACGTTCAAGATCGTCACGGCGGCGGCCGCGCTGTCGGCGGGGGAGGTCGAGGCGGGCAGCGCGGTCGACTGCCCGGGGACGACGACGATCGAGAACCGCGTCGTGCCGAACGAAGGCCGGTTCGACCTGGGCCGGGTGCCGCTGAAGACGGCGTTCGCACGGTCCTGCAACACGACCTTCGCGCGGCTCGCCGCCGGCCTCGACGGGACGGCGCTCACCGGCACCGCCCGGTCGTTCGGCATCGGCGCCGACTTCGTGGTCCCGGGCCTGACCACGGTCACCGGGGACGTCCCGGCCAGCGACTCGGCCGTCCAGCGGGCGGAAAACGGCTTCGGCCAGGGGACGGTGGTGACCAGCCCGTTCGGCATGGCGCTGGTCGCGGCCACCGTGCAGGCCGGGAAGGTGCCGTCGCCGTCGATCGTGAAGGGCCTGCCGGCGACCACGAAGAACGTCGGCGACCCGCCGTCGCAGGAGGTTCTCGACACGCTGCGCGGGATGATGCGGGAGGTCGTCACGGCGGGCACGGCGACCGGGCTGCGGGACATCCCCGACGTCGCGGGCAAGACCGGCACCGCCCAGTTCGGCGACGGCTCCCGCTCGCACGGCTGGTTCGTCGGCTACCGCGGTGACCTGGCGTTCGCCGTGCTCCTCACCGACGCCGGGTCGTCCAAACCGGCGGTGCAGGCCGCGCACCGGTTCCTGGCGGGGATCGGCTGAGCGGACCGTCGTAAGGTGGAGGCATGTCCGTTCGTGCCCCGCTCGTTCCCGGCGTCCAGACGCCGCGCCGTGACGTCCCCAGTTCCATCGCCCGTCCCGAGTACGTGGACAAGCCGGCGCCGAGGCGGGACACCGGCAACGGCGTGCGCACGCCCGAGGTGATCGAGGCGATGCGGGTCGCGAGCCGCATCGCGGCCCAGGCGCTGGAGGAGGGCGGCAAGGCCGTCAAGCCGGGCGCCTCCACGGACGACATCGACAAGGTGGTGCACGAGTTCCTGCTCGACCACCACGCCTACCCCTCGACGCTGGGCTACCGCCGCTTCCCGAAGTCGTGCTGCACCTCGCTCAACGAGGTGATCTGCCACGGCATCCCGGACTCGACGGTGATCGAGGACGGCGACATCTGCAACATCGACGTCACCGCCTACATCGGCGGCGTCCACGGCGACACGAACGCGACCTTCCTGGCCGGCGACGTCTCGGAGGAAGCCCGCCTGCTGGTGGAGCGCACCCGCGAGGCGACGCTGCGGGCGATCAAGGCGGTCCGCCCGGGCCGCCAACTGAACGTCATCGGCCGGGTCATCGAGGCCTACGCCAAGCGCTTCGGCTACGGCGTGGTCCGCGACTTCACCGGCCACGGCGTCGGCCCGGCGTTCCACACGCCCCCGACGGTCCTGCACTACGAAGAGCCCTCCGTCGACACGATCATCGAGGAGGGCATGACCTTCACGATCGAGCCGATGATCACCCTGGGCACCATCGACTACGACATCTGGTCCGACGACTGGACCGTCACCACGAAGGACAAGAAGTGGACGGCCCAGTTCGAGCACACCCTCGTGGTGACGGCCGACGGCAGCGAGATCCTCACGCTGCCCTGACTCAGTGGCTGGTGGCCTTCTTGTAGCAGCGCACCGAGAGCGGCACGAAGATCGCCAGCAGCACCGCGATCCACAGCACCGAGGCGAGCACGGCGTGCTGCATCGGCCAGGCGCCGTGCACCGGCATGGCCGCGCTGGTGTTGCCGAACAGCTCCCGTGCCGCCTGCGTGATCGCCGAGACCGGGTTCCAGTCCGCGATCACCCGCAGCGGGGTGGGCAGGCGGCTGCTGTCGACGAACGTGTTGGCCAGGAACGTGAGCGGGAAGATCGCCACGCTCGAGACGTTGTTGAACACCTCGGGCTTGCGGACCGCGAGCCCGAGCGTCCCCATCACCCACGACAACGCGTAGGCGAAGGCGAGCAGCAGGAGCACCCCGCCGAGTGCCTCGAAAACGCCGGTGTGGATGCGCCAACCGACCGCCAGGCCGACCAGGCCCATGATGAGCAGGCTCGTCACGTTGAGGATCAGGTCGGCGGTGGTGCGGCCGATCAGCACCGCCGCCGGGGACATCGGCAGCGAGCGGAATCGGTCGATGATGCCCTTCTGCAGGTCGTCGGTCAGCCCGTAGCCGGTGACGATGCTGCCCATCGCCACCGCCAGGGTGAAGATCCCCGGCAGCATGAACTCGCGGTACGACATGCCGGGGATGTCGATCACGCTGCCGAAGACGTAGCCGAAGAGCAGCACGAACATCACCGGCATGAACACGATGGACCCGAGCAGGTCCAGCGACCGGACGATCTTGATCGAGTTGCGCTTGGCGACGGTCACGCCGTCGGTGACGGCCATCTGCACCGCGTTCATCACACGGCCTCCTTCGCGAGTTCGGCGGGCTCGGCCGTTTCGCGGCCGGTGAGGGTGAGGAAAACGTCGTCGAGGGTGGGGCGGCGGACGCCGACGTCGCGGACGTCGACGCCTTCCACGGCGAGCAGGCCGAGCGCTTCGGTAAGCGCTTTCGCGCCGTGGGTCACGGGCACGGTCAGCCGGAACGCCTCGGCCTGCGGCTCTCCGCTGGCCAGCCGGGCCAGTGCCCGCTGCGCGACGACGACGTCGTCGTGGGTGCCGACGGTCAGCTCGATCCGCTCGCCGCCGACGAGGTCCTTGAGCTCGTCGGCGGTGCCGCGGGCGATGACGCGGCCGTGGTCGATGACGGCGATGCTGTCGGCCAGCCGGTCGGCTTCTTCCAGGTACTGGGTGGTCAGCAGCAGGGTGGTGCCACCGGCGACCAGCTCGGTGATGACGTCCCACAGCTCGGTGCGGGCCCGCGGGTCGAGCCCGGTCGTGGGCTCGTCGAGGAACAGCACCGGCGGGTTGGCCACGAGCGCGCCGGCCAGGTCGAGCCGGCGCCGCATGCCGCCGGAGTAGCCCTTGACCGGGCGGTCGGCGGCGTCCGCCAGGCTGAACCGGGCGAGCAGTTCGCGGCCGCGGGCCTTGGCCCGCTTGGTGCCCAGGTGGTACAGCCGCCCGACCATCTCGAGGTTTTCCGCCCCGGTCAGTTCCTGGTCGACGGCGGCGTACTGCCCCGAAGCGCCGATGTGCGAGCGCAGCTTGTGCGCGTCCTTCACGACGTCGAACCCGGCGACCGTCGCCCGGCCCGCGTCCGGTTTCTGCAGTGTCGTGAGGATCTGGACGGTGGTGGTCTTCCCGGCGCCGTTCGGCCCGAGCACCCCCAGCACCGTGCCTTCCGGTACCGCCAATGTCATCCCGTCGAGCGCGGTGACTTTCCCGTACTTCTTGACCAGTCCTTCGGCCACGATGGCGTCTGGCATCGATTTCCCCTTGTCGTGGTGGAGTGTTCAGGCCCGGCGGATGACGATGTCGCCGGTGTAGGTGTGGGCCTTGACCTCGACGGTCTCGGTGGTGCCGCCCGGCCCGTCGGACGGCGTGAGCGTGTTGCGCACGGACCCGGTCAGCGAGTTCAGCTCGAGCCACGCGGCACTGCCTTCGCGGATGCCGACCTCGATCTCGCCGACGGCGGTTTCGAGGACGACCCGGTCGCGGATGACCTCGCCGAGCCGGATGTCCCCGGCGGCGGTCTTCGCGTTGACGCCGGCGTGGGCGACGTCGACCAGGATGTCGCCGTTGGCCGTGCTGACGCGCAGGTCGCCGGTCACCTCGCCGACGCGGGTCTCGCCGTTGGAGTTCTTCAGGACGGCGGTGCCGTCGATCTCGCGGATCCGCAGTTCGCCGGAGCCGGTGCCGACCTGGGCGTGCCCGGTGGCCCGGTCGACGAAGACGTCACCGGTCGCGGTGTTCGCTTCGAGCCGCGAGGTCTCGTCGAGGTGGATGTTGCCCACGGACGTCTTGAGCCGGCTGTCGCCGAGGCGGCCGGTGACGTGGAAGTCGCCCATCGCGGACGTCGCCTTGACGCGGGAGCCGGCCGGCAGCTCGACCGTGACGTGCAGCGCGCCGCCCTTGCCCCACAGTTTGGTCGTGTACTTCGGGCCCTTGACCAGTAGCTCGCCGTCGGCGAACTCGACGCGGGTCTTGGCGGCGGCCTTCACGTCCTCGGTGTCGCCGGGGTCGGCCGGTTGGACGTCGACGGTGGTCTCGGTGCGGTCGCCGGCGACGATCCGGACGTCGGCCATGCTGACGTCGAGCGTGGCCGTGATCGGCTCGGGGGTGGCGAAAGATGGCATGGCTGCGCCCTCCTGGGGTGCTTTGAAAGTGTTTTGGCTGGTCAGGGCAGGCGGGTCAGCGAACCCAGCCGGTGTACTTCTCGCCGTGGACGGACCGGCGGTGCGTGGTCCGGCTCGCGTCCGCGCCGAGTGCGTTGTTCGCGGCCCGGACGAGCCAGGCGTTGATGGAGAGCCGGTCGCGGCTCGCGGCCTCCTCGACCCGCTGCTTCAGCTGGTCGGGGAGCCGCAGGTTGATCCGCGAGACAGCGCCGTCGTCGGCCTCGGGCGGCGGCGGGGCCTCCGCCGGAGCCGGTTCGGGTTCCGTGGGCACGGAAACCGCGAACTCCGCTTCGCGACGGCGAAGGCGTACTTCGACGGAGCCGGGAGCGAGGTCGCGGGTGATCTCGTCGGCCGCGGCCGACAAGGCGTCGAGCAAGGTGAGCCGGATGGCGGACTCCAGCGGGGAGGCCAGCCGCTCGGCCAGTGCGACAGCGTCCTCGCCGGCCGCCTCGGCGGCTACCGCGAACTCGCGGCGGAGGCTGTCCACGAAGGGCGTCAGGTCCATGGCACAAATATGGCACCACGGTGGTGCCACGACAACCCTGAAATGGCACCCTTAGGGGTTGGAGATGGAGGAATCTGCAGGTCAGGCGCGTTCGATGCGCTCCAGGAGCTCGTCGAGGAACCCGCAGGCCTCGGCGGCGGCGCGGTCCGGGTCGCGGTCGGCGATGGCCTGGGCGAGGCCTTCGTGGCCGATTTCCGGCGCGTGGTCCACGCCCGGCGTGATCCTGGACGTCGTCGCGATGCTGGCCGCGATGACTTCCGTCAACCCCCGGTAGAGCTCGGTCAGCAGCCGGTTGTGCCCGGCGCCGACCACGGCGCAGTGGAATTCCGCGTCCGTGCGGGCGAAGTCCTGCCAGTGGCCCTCGCGCAGCGCGACCTCGCGGCGGGCGAGCAGGGCGCGCAGCTCGGCGACCTCTTCCTCGGTCCGCTCGACGGCCGCGAGCCGCGCGCCTTCGACCTCCAGAGTCCGCCGGACCTGCAGGACTTCGCGCAGTTCGGAGCCGCAGAGCCGGCGGATCGCGCCGGACACCTCGCTCGTGGCGCGCACGTAGGTGCCGTCGCCCTGCCGGACCTCCAGTAGTCCCGTGTGTGCGAGTGCGCGCACGGCTTCGCGGACGGTGTTGCGCCCGACGCCGAGCTGCTCGACGAGCTCGGCCTCGGTCGGGATGCGTTCGCCGATCGGCCATTCGCCCTGCGTGACCGCGGTCCGCAGCTGCTCGATGACCTGGTCGACGAGGCCTGCTCGGCGCGTGGTGGCCAGAGGCACAGGATTATCCCTTCATCCAATCATCCTACGTATGCAATAGTAGCGGGCATGCCCGTCGAACACCGTGAACCCGAACTGGACGGCGCCGTCGAGATCCGGACGCCCGGCGTGGTCGCCGCCGGGACGCTGCTCGTGGTCGCGGTGGTGCTCACCGCCCTCAACCTGCGCCCGGCGATCACCGGCGTCGGGCCGATGCTCGCCGAAATGCGCCAGGACCTGGGCACTTCCGTCGTCTGGGCCGGCCTGCTCACGACGTTGCCGACGCTCTGCTTCGCCGGCGCCGGGCTGGCCGCGCCGCTGCTCGCGCGCCGGGCCGGGATCGGCGCCGCCATCGCGGTCGCGCTGGCCGCGCTCGCCGCCGGGCTCGTGCTGCGCGTGCTCGACGGGCCCGCCGTGGTGCTCGGCGGCACGCTCGTGGCCACCGCCGGGATCGCCCTGATCAACGTGCTCATCCCGGTCGTCATCAAGGGCTCCTTCCCGGCTCGGATCGGCGTGGTGACCGGTGTCTACACCGCCGCGCTGCAGGGTGGCGGCGCCCTCGGGTCGGCGGTGACCCCGCGGCTCGGCGATGCCCTCGGCGGCTGGCGCCCGGCGCTGGGCGGCTGGGCGGCGCTGGCCGTCGTCGCACTGCTGGCCTGGATCTTCGCAGCCCGCGGTACCGGCTGGGCACCGCGGCCCGCCGAAGGCGCCGAGGGCGGCCGCTCGCTGCTGCGCAACCGGCTGGCCTGGATCGTCACCGCCTTCTTCGGCCTGCAGGCCTTCTACGCCTACGCGGCGATGGGCTGGTTCCCGCAGGTGCTGATGGACGCCGGCGTGCCGCGCGACGACGCCGGGCTGCTGTTCGGCCTGGTTTCGCTGATCGCCGTGCCGATCAGCCTCGTCGTGGCGCCGATGGCGGCCCGGCAGCGCGGCCAGAGCCCGTGGATCGTCGGGCTGAGCGTGTTCGGCGTCGCCGGGACCATCGGGCTGATGCTCGCGCCGTCGTGGTCGCCGCTGCTCTGGAGCATCCTCGTCGGGCTCGGGATGAGCACGTTCTCGCTGGCCCTGACCGTGATCGCGCTGCGCGCGCGGACCGGCGCCGACACCGCCCGGCTGTCCGGGATGGCGCAGGGCTTCGGCTACCTGTTCGCCGCGCTCGGGCCGTTCCTGTTCGGCCTGCTGCACGACCTCGCGGGCGGCTGGACCGTGCCGCTGGCCATGCTGCTCGGCCTGCTCGGTGTCCAGCTGGCCTTCGGCGCCCTCGCCGGCCGCCACCGCTTCGTCTGATTCTTAACTGTTAAGGCCGTTCGCCGGGTTCCGGCGGCTTAAGATCACCGGGTGGCCGTGCCGTCCCCGGACCTCGGGGCGTTGCTGCGCGAGGGCCCGTTCGACGTGGCCCTGCGCGCGGCCATCCGTGCCCGCGGGCTGAGCCTCGACCGGCTCCGCGAGCACCTGCGCACCCGCGGCGTCTCGGTCACGACGGCGACGCTGAGTTACTGGCAGTCCGGCCGCAGCCGTCCCGAACGGCGGGAGTCGGTGCGCGGGCTGCGGCAGCTCGAAGCCGTCCTCGAGGTGCCGGCGGGCTCGCTGGTCGCGCTGCTCGGCCCGCCGCGGGCCCGCCGGTCCGCTCCCGCGGAAATCGGCCGGTTCTGGCCGGACGCGCCGGGTATCGACGCCGCGGTATCCGATGTGGACACCCGGTGGGACGAGCGGCTGACCCGGCTCAGCCAGCACGACGTCGTCCTCGTCGGCCCCGGCCGCGAGGAACTGGAGATCCGGTCGCGGCAGGTGCTGCGGGCCGAGGCCGACGGCCCGGACCGGTGGGTGGTGATCCTGCACCTCGACGAGCACGACCGGCCGCTGCCGGAGCTGCGTTCGCTGCGCGGCTGCCACGCGGGCCGCAGCGTGCTTAGGCCCGAAGACGGCCTCCTCGTCGTCGAGCTGCTCTTCGGCAGGCCGCTCCTGCGCGGCGAAACGGTACTCACCGAACACACGCTGGTGAATCGCGCGCCACACCCCGTCGCGACGAACTACGAACGCAAGTTCCGGCTCCCGGTCCGCGAATACGTACTCGAAATCCGGTTCTCCCCGGAGGCGGTTCCGGCGGTGTGCCGCCGGTTCGCGGAGCCCGGTGAAAACGCCGATGTCGTCCCGGAAGCCGGTGCGGTGCACGGCGTTGCGCTGAACTTCGGCCCCGGCCGCTACGGGTTCGAATGGGACTGGCCAGTTAACTGTTAAAGACTTGCGGATCTGCAGTACCGGCTTTCCGGCGGTTTACCGTCTGCGCATTCCACTCACCGATCCGAGGAGACCCGATGCGCAGATTCGTTTCCGCCGTGGGCACGGCCGCGCTGGCCGCGCTGGGACTGGGCTTCGCGCCCGCCGAAGCGGCGCCGGACCACCCGGACGCCGAGGTGGCGGGCGTCGCCGCGGCGTTCGGGCTGCCGGCGGACGAGGCTCGGGCCCAGCTCGCCGCCCAGGACCGGGCCCACCGGCTGGCCGCGGCCCTGCCCGCGTCGGTCCGCGCGCAGGCCGCGGGGCAGTGGTTCGACGCCGCCGCCGGTCGGTTGACCGTCGCGGTCACGACCTCCGAAGCCGCCGATCAGGCCCGCGCCGCGGGGGCGGCGGCCCAGGTCGTGGCCCGGAGCCGGGCCGATCTCGACCGCACCGCCTCGGCCGTCCGTGCCCTGGTCGGCCCGGGCGTCCCCGGTGTGTACGGCTGGGGCGTCGACGTCCGCGCCAACGACGTCGGCGTGGACGTCGATCGGACGAAGAAGACCGCCGCGACCGAAAGCTTCCTTTCGCGCGTGCGGGAGCTGGGTGTGCGGATCACCGAGACCGCGACGTCGCCGCGGCAGCAGTCGGGCACGATCCAGACCGGCAGCCCGTGGTGGCCGGGCAGTGAGAGCAACTGCTCGGTCGGCTTCCCGGTGACGGATTCCGCGGGCGCGAAGCACTTTCTGACCGCGGGTCACTGCACGAACGACCGCGACCAGGCCGCGTACGGCGCTTCGGGGCAGCAGAACCGGATCGGCACGTCGAACGCCGGCGGCACGCACAGCGTCAACGCCCGCGAAGGCGACATGGGCGTCGTCGCGGTGACGGAGCCGGGCTGGACCCTCTCGGCGTCGGTGAACACCTGGGGCCAGCCGGCGATCACGCTGTCCGGCGTGGCCGAGGCGATGGTCGGCGACCGCGTCTGCCACTCCGGTAACACCTCGCACTGGCAGTGCGGCGAGGTGAAGTACACGCACAAGTCCGCCGACTACGGCGGCGGCCTGGTCATCGACGACCTGACCTGGACGACGGCGTGCTCCCTCGGCGGCGACTCCGGCGGCGGCTGGCTGCTCGGCGACAAGGCCACCGGCCTGCACGACGGCGGCCCGTCGCAGTGCGTCCAGAACCCGCCCGACGGTGACCTGTCGCTCTTCCAGCCGGTGGCCGAAGCGCTGACCAAGTGGCAGCTCACCCTGGTGACCGGCGGCGGCCCGACGCCGGGCGACCGGACCTTGACCAACGACACGGACTACGCGATCCGCGACTACCAGCAGGTGTTCAGCCCGGTCACGTCCGGCCTGACCGGGCAGGCGGCGACCCCGCTGACGGTCGCGGTGACGATCCGGCACACGTGCGCCGAAGACCTCGGCATCACGCTGCTGGACCCCAACGGCCGCGGCTACCCGCTCAAGTACAGCGGCGGCGGCGCGTGCACGGCGTGGAACGGCCCCCGGACGTTCACGGTCCCGGCGTCCGCCCCGGCCGGCGGCCGCTGGCAGCTGCGCGTCACCGACTACGGCCCCGGCGACACCGGCACCCTCGACACCTGGTCCCTCACCCTCTGAAAAGTCAGTCCAGGGGCAGGTTGAGCAGCGCGTTCTCGATCAGCTCCGGCATCGCCGGGTGGATCCAGTACTGCCCGCGGGCCATGCTCCGCGCGTCGAGGCCGAAACTCATGGCCTGGATGAGCGGCTGGATCACCGAGGACGCCTGCGGGCCGATGATGTGCGCGCCGAGCAGCTGCCCGGTCGCCGGGTCGGCCAGGAGCTTCGCGAAGCCCGTGGTGTCCTCCATCGCCCAGCCGTAGGCGATCCCGGCGTAGTCCTGCTTCGAGACCACATAGGACACGCCGAGGTCGCGGGCCTTCCGCTCGGTCAGCCCGACCGAGGCCACCTGCGGGTGCGTGAAGACCGCGTGCGGCACGAACCGGTGGTCGGCGGTGATCCGCTCGTCCGGGTGCAGGAGGTTGTGCTGCACCACGCGGGACTCGTGGTTCGCGACGTGCTTGAGCTCGTGCGGCGACGACAGGTCACCGAGGGCGTAGATGCCCTCGACCGCGGTCTCCTGGTAGTCGTCGACCACCACGTGCCCACTGTCCATTGTGGTCACCCCGGTGGCGGCGACGTCCAGGAGGTCGGAGTTCGGCTTCCGGCCGGTGGCGATCAGCAGCACGTCACCCTCGACGGTTTCGGCGCCCTGCGGTCCCTCGAGGTCCAGCGCGATGCCGCTCTCCGTCTTGCGCGCCCGCACGGTCTTGCGGTCGAGGCGGACGTCGAACCGCTCGGCGGCCAGCTCGGTGAAGCGCGCGCTGACGTCCTCGTCCTCCGAGCGCAGCAGCCGCCCGGAGCGGTTGACCAGCGTGACCTGCACGCCGAAGGAGGCGAAGACGTGCGCGAACTCGGCCGCGATGTACCCGCCGCCCAGGATGACGATCCGCTCGGGCAGCTCGTCGAGCCGCATCACGGTGTCGGAGGTGTGGTAGCCGACGCCGTCCAGGCCCGGGATCTCCGGGACGACCGGACGTCCGCCCGCGGCGAGCACGAACTTGTCGGCGGTCAGCACCTCGTCGGGGCGCCCGCCGTCGAAGCTGACCCGCAGTTCCTTGTGCCCGGTGAAGCGGCCGGTGCCCTCGTAAACGTCGACGTTCGCGTTGTCCTCGTGGTGACGCCGGTATTCCGCGCCGCCCTCGGCGATCGGGTCGATCCGGCCGAAGACGCGGTCGCGGATGTCGCGCCAGCGCACGCCCTTCAGCTCTTCGTCGACGCCGTACTTGGCGCTGTGCGAAGGCGTGTACGCGACGTCGGCGGCGTACACGAACATCTTCGTCGGGATGCAGCCCACGTTGAGGCAGGTGCCGCCGAAGGTGCCCTTCTCGACGATCGCCGTCTTCTTGCCGGCGAAGTCCGGGCCGAGGATGGAGTTCCCCGATCCCGTCCCGACGATCACCAGGTCGTAGTGGGGCACTGCATCCTCCGCGGGGTCCGGTTCCGGTCGTTTCACCCTAGCCAACCTCGCTCCCGAGGCGGGTGTTCCCGGTTGTGCTCAACGTCGTATTACGTGGTCAGTGGCCGGTCGCGGTGAAGTGCATCCGGTCGGTCGGGCTGCGCCAGTTCCCGCCCCAGCTCCACCCGATCGCCGCGAACGCGCGCACGGTCGCGTCGCCGGCCAGCACCATCCCGGGCCGCTTGCGCGCGCGGTCGACGTACGCCGAGGCCAACTCGGGCAGCACGAGGTCGCCCTGGGTGTAGGGGTTGCAGAACGGGTTGACGTCCACGGCGAGCCCGTAGGCGTGCGCCGACCAGGTCGTCTGCCCGCGGGCCGGGCGGCAGACGAACGCGCTGGTCGAGTTGCCGTCCCCGGTCGGCGGCGCGGTGAGCTCGGCCGGGCCGGTCACGCGCATCTCTTCCAGCGGGAAGCGCGCGGCGAAGAGCTGCCCGAAGACCTTCGTGATGCCCGCCGCGGCGGTGGCGTTCACCAGCATTTCACCGGTGTGCGCGCGGCCGTCGAAGCCCCGGAAGGACATCGTCAGGTAGCGGAGGTCGCCCGCCTTGACGGGGCAGGCGGGCTGCCACGTGCTGCGCGCGAGGACGTCGACGGGCACGGCGCTGATCGTCGACGCGTACGCGTCCCCCGCCGGGGGCGGCAGGAGGTCTTTTGTCGGAAGTGCCCGGTTCACCAGTTCGGGTGGCGTCGGCTCGATCTCGCCGAAGCCGTCAGGACGGCGGGGGAGCGGCCGGGCACCCACCTGCCAGGTGACGGCGGGCGCGCTCGGCGTCGTCACCGGTGCGGCCCCGGTGCTCGCCGCGCTCGCTGTGCTTGTCCTGCTTGTCGTCGTGCTCGGTGCAGGAGGTGGTGCTTCCGGCGAGCACGCGCTCAGGGCGAGGGCCAGTGCTGCCCACGCCGCCGCCCTCCGCCACATCCGATCAGCTTGACAGAAGGGGCCGGAGGGCGGAGACCACCCGTTCCAGTGACACCGTTTTGGGCTCCCTCGGCTTAGGGTATTGAGCGCACGTCGTTCACGCACCGGAGTTGTCCGGGTGCCGAGTGCTTAGCTCCGTGCTGCGTCGAAAAGGGGAAGACCCATGTCCGTGAAGTCCCGCCGATCCCTGCTGTTCGCGAGCGGCGCGCTCCTCGCGGTCGTCGCGGTCGCCGTCCCGATCGTGGTGGGCACGGCGGCGGCGGACCCGGCTTCGGCCAACCAGCCGCGGATCGTGGGCGGCGACAAGGCTTCCCTGTCCGACCACCCGTACGCGGTGTACCTGACCGACGCGGGCGGCAACCAGTTCTGCGGCGCGGTGATCGTCAGCTCGACGTCGGTGGCGACGGCGGCGCACTGCGCGAAGGCGGTGGCGAAGCAGGACATCCGGGTGGTGGCCGGCCGCGAGGACAAGCGCACCGGCGACGGCCAGGTCCTCGGCGTCTCGAAGGTCTGGGTCTCCCCGGGCTACACCGACCCGACGCAGGGTGCGGACATCGCGGTGCTGACCGTCCGCGGCCAGCTCGGCTACCGGCCCGCGAAGCTGCCCGACAGCGGCGACGCGGGGCTGTACGCCAAAGGCACCCAGGCGACCGTGCTCGGCTGGGGCCGCATCGCCGACGGCGGCTCCCGCTCCGACTACCTGCGCAGTGCCCAGGTGCCGGTGGTCTCGGACAGCGAATGCCGCGCCGACTACACCGTCTACGACCAGCGGACCATGGTGTGCGCGGGCTACGCCGAGGGTGGCGTCGACGCCTGCCAGGGCGACTCCGGCGGCCCGCTCGTGGTCGGCGACACGCTGATCGGCATCGTCTCCTTCGGCGACGGCTGCGCGAAGGCGAACAGGCCGGGCGTCTACACGCGCGTCTCGACGTACGCCAACGACGTCGAGGCTCAGGCCAGGCCCCGCCTGCTCGGCTGAGCGTGCTAAGCAGGGGTATGCCGACCCTGCACGACGCGTCCGGTCCCGAGCTCACCGCCGCCCAGTTGCACGACATCCTCCGCCTGCGCGTCGACGTGTTCGTCGTGGAGCAGAAGGCCGCGTACCCGGAGCTCGACGGCCGTGACCTGCTCCCGGACACCCGCCACCTGTGGTTCGAGGGCGAGGGCGCGGTCCTGGCGTACCTGCGGGTCCTGCTCGACCCGGGCGGCATCCGCCGTATCGGCCGCGTCGTGACGGCGGCGCCCGCCCGCGGCACCGGCCTGGCGGCCCGCCTGATGGACGCGGCCCTGACCACCCCGGCCGAGTACGTCCTCGACGCCCAGACCTACGTCCAAGGCTTCTACGCCCGCTACGGCTTCGTCGCGGAAGGCCCGGAGTACACCGACGACGACGGAATCCCCCACATCACCATGCGCCGCCGCCCGTGATCAGCGGGTCAACTCGCGTGATTGAAGCGTCGACTCGCGTGATTGAAGGGTCGACACGGCAGGCACCCCGTGTCGACTCCGGAATCACGCGTGTCGACTTGGCAATCACGCGTGTCGACCCTTCCGGTACGGCTCAGGCGAGCGCGCCCCGCGGTGCCGTCGCGGTGATCACCTTCACCGCACGGTCCACATCGGACTCCGTGAGGTCGGCCCGCGCGGTCAGCCGCAGCCGCGAGATCCCGTCCGGCACCGACGGCGGCCGGAAGCACCCGACGCGGATGCCCTGCTCCGCACACGCCGCGGCCCACGCCACCGCCGTCTCCGCGGACGGCGCCTGAACCGAAATCACGGCGGCGTCCGGCGTACTCGCCGTCAACCCGGCCGCCTTCAGCGACATCGCCAGATTGCCCGCGTTCTCGAGCACCTTCCCCGCCAGCCCCGGCTCCTCCTTCAACGCGTGCAACGCCGCCAGCGCGGCCGCGGCGCTCGCGGGCGCCAACGCGGTGTCGAAGATGAAGCTGCGTGCCGTGTCGATCAGGTGCTTGATCACCCGGCGCGGCCCCACCACCGCGCCGCCTTGCGCGCCGAGGGACTTCGACAGCGTCAACGTCGTGACGACGTCGGGAGCGCTCGACAGCCCGGCCGCGTGAACCGCGCCTCGGCCGCCTTCGCCCAGGACGCCGAAGCCGTGCGCGTCGTCCACCAGCAGCGCCGCGCCGTGCGCACGGCAGATTCCGGCCAGCTCGCCGAGCGGCGCGAGGTCGCCGTCGACCGAGAACACCGAGTCCGTCACCACCAGCGCCCGCGGCTTGCGCCGGGTGGCGAGCGCGTGCTTGATCGCCGACGGCGTCGAGTGTGCGACCGCGGCGACGTCGGCCCGCGACAGCCGGCAGCCCTCGATCAGGGACGCGTGGATGTACTTGTCGGTGACGATCGCGGACTCGGACCCGGACAGCGTCGTCACCGCGCCGAGGTTCGCCGCGAAGCCGGAGGAGAACACGAGCGCCGCCTGCGCGCCGCAGAACCGGGCGAGCTCCAGCTCCAGCTCGGTGTGCAGCTCGGTCGATCCGGTGACCAGCCGGGACCCGGTCGACCCGGCACCCCAGCGCAGCGCGGCGGCCGCGGAGGCCCCGGCGACGCGCTTGTCACGGGCCAGTCCGAGGTAGTCGTTGCCCGCCAGGTCCAGTTCATCGGCCTTGGCGGGACGCGGTCGCAGCTGCCGCACCAGTCCCGCGCTCGCCCGCTTCTCCGCTTCGACGTCGAGCCAGTCGAAAACCTCTTCGGGCGGGAGCGTCGGCGGCGTAGTCACGTCCCGCAGTCTCCCATCCGAACCTCGAAGCTCCGCCAAGCGGGCCTGGAAACGCCGGAAGCCCCGGACCGCGAGGTCCGGGGCTTCCGAAGAGAGACGATCAGCTGTCGTAGCCGCGACGCGGGCCACGGCTCGGGCGGCCGTAGCCACCGCCACCACCGCTGCCCGAGCGGGGCTGACGGCTGCGGCCGCCGAAGCCGCCGGGACGGCCTTCACGGTCGCCGCCGCGGTAACCACCACGGTCGCCGCCGCGCTCGCCGCCACGATCACGGTCGCCGCCGGTGTGGCTGCGCTCGCCGCCACGGCTGTAGCCGCCGCGGTCGCCGCGGAAACCGCCACCGCCGCCACGACGCGGGCTCTCGCGCCGCCGCTCGACGACCGGCTCGCCGCTGGGCTCCTTGGCGCCGGTGATGCGGGACAGCTCGGCGTCGCCCGGGCGGACCGTGGTCGACTCGGCGCGCACGCCGGCGCGGTCGGTCAGCCGGCGGACCATCCGGCGCTGGTCGTTGGTGACCACCGTGACGACGACGCCGGACGCCCCGGCGCGCGCCGTGCGGCCCGCGCGGTGCAGGTAGTCCTTGTGGTCGGCCGCCGGGTCGACGTGCAGCACCAGCGAGATGTCGTCGACGTGGATGCCGCGCGCGGCGACGTCCGTGGCGACCAGCACCGGGGTGTGGCCTTCCTTGAAGTCGGCGAGGACGCGGTTGCGCTGCCCCTGCGTCTTGCCACCGTGCAGCGCCGCCGCGTTGACGCCCTGCTCGCGCAGCCGCTCGGCGAGGCGGTCGACGTGGTGCTTGGTGCGCACGAACATGATCGTGCGGCCGTCGCGGGCGCCGATCTGGGTGATGACGTCCTGCTTGTCCTGGTGCGAGACCTGGAGCACGTGGTGGTCCATGGTCGTCACGCTCGCGGTCGACGGCGCGACCGAGTGCGTGACCGGGTCGCTCAGGTACTGCCGGACCAGGCGGTTGACGTCACCGTCGAGGGTCGCGGAGAACAGCAGCCGCTGGCCACCCGGCGGGGTGAGGTCCATGATCTCGCGGACCTGCGGCATGAAGCCCATGTCCGCCATCTGGTCGGCCTCGTCGAGGGCGATGAAGTTGCAGTCGCCCAGGTGCGCGGTGCCCTGGCGGACGTGGTCCGACAGCCGGCCCGGCGTGGCGATCAGCAGGTCGACGCCGCGGGAGAGCGCGTCCGCCTGGCGGGCGAAGGCCATGCCGCCGACGGCCGTGCGGCACCACAGGCCGAGCGACTTGGCCAGCGGGGTCAGCGAGTCGGCGACCTGCATGGCCAGCTCGCGGGTCGGGACGAGGATCAGCGCGCGGGGGCGCTTCGGACGGGCCTTGCCGTCGGCGAGCCGGGCCAGCATGGCCAGGCCGAAGGCGAGGGTCTTGCCGGAACCGGTCTGGGCGCGGCCCAGCACGTCGCGGCCGGCCAGGGCGTCCGGGATGGTCGCGGACTGGATCGGGAACGGGCTGTTGATGCCCGCTTCGCTGAGCGCGCGGAGCAGCGGCTCCGGCAGGCCCAGCTCGGCGAAGGTCTTGGTGGCCACCAGCTCGACCGCGTCGTCGCGCAGCATGTCCCCACCGGCCGGGCGGGTGCGCGGCTTGCGGTCGGGACGGCCCGCGTGAGCGGACGTCGAGGAAGGGCCGGAGTTGAACGTGACGGTCACAAATGCCTCTCGGACGTGGTTCGTCGCAAGGGAGGCCCGGGCAGCCCGCGCGCAGGCAGGGCAAGATGGTGTGCGATGGGCGTTCACAGGGACGGACCCGGCACACCGTGTCATCGCTTGCCGACACTGCGCGCCGCTTGGGTTACGGATCACCGCGAGCCATTCGGTGGCTCTGGAGGCGACGGACACCAACTCATCCACGCCGCCGGTTGCGGTCTGCACTTACTGTACCCGAACCGGGGCTCGGACTACTCATCGAGGTCACCGGTTGTGGGCGGCGTCGCAGTCGTGGTCCAGGCCACAGCCGCGACGCCGCCCCGGAATCACCCCAAACCGGCCGCGGAAACGAGCTCGGCCAGCAGTTCTCCGGTGTTCGTGACGTGCTCGCCGAGGCCGCGGCCGTGGAACCAGCCGGCCAGGTTGCGCACGTCCCGCGCCAGGAATTCGACGCCGGCGGGGTTGGCCACGACGTCCACGACCTGGGGCAGGTCGATCACCATCAGCCTGCCCCGGTGCACCAGCAGGTTGTACGCCGAGAGGTCGCCGTGCGCGAGCCCCTGGGAGGCGAGCAGTTCGAGCGCCGCGGTGGCCTGGAACCACAGGTCCGTCAGCTCGCCGGCGTCCGGGCGGACCTGGGCCAGCCGGGGCGCGGCGGTGCCGTCCTCCTCGCCGAGGAACTCGAGCAGCAGTTCCGTCCCCTCGCGCTGCACCGGGTAGGGCACCGGCGCGCCGAGCGTCCACAGGCGACTCAGCGCGGCGAACTCCGCGACCGCCCACTGTTCGGCGATGAGGTTGCGGCCGAACGCACTGCGCTGCGTCATCGCCCGCATCTCGCGGGACCGGCGCATCCGCCGTCCTTCGAGGTAGCCCGCGTCGCGGTGGAACAGCTTGTGCTCGTCACTGCGGTAGCGCTTCGCGGCGAGCAGCACGCCCGGCGTGCCGGGCAGCCCGCGCCGCAGGAGGTGGACGTCGGCTTCCTTGCCGGTTTTGAGGACGCCGAGGTCGGTGTCCACCGCGGCGAGCTCGGTGACGACCCAGTCCGGCCGGGGGAGCGGGCCGTGCTCGGCGTCGTCCCAGGTGGACCAGCGGTCGGCGCCGTCGGGCAGCTGGTTTTCGGTGTAGGCGTCGTCGCGCAGTTTCGCGAGCCGGACGCGTTCGGCCTCGGTCAGCCGCCCGCTGCGGGTGGGTTCGGGTTCGTCGGACCGTGCACGCCGCGGGCTCTTCCGGTGGCGGGCAGGCTGGTCGTCGAACAGGTCGAAATCTTCGAAGTCGTGCTGGCGCACTGGTGGGTTTCTCCTAGATCAGGGATGCCCCACCGGGCGCGCGTGGTCAGCGCCGGGGGGCGGGTGGGTGAGGGCGCGAAAGGGCCCGGACAGTCATCACGACAGGCACCTCCCGTTCTCACACCACCGGCTCCCTGCCGGCTGCGCCCAGCTTGCCGGACCCGGCCGCGGCCGCGCAACCGAATAGCGCGAACGGTCCATTCGTGACGTTTCCTTGAATTCGCCCCGGCGCCGTGGTCACGATGAACGGGCAGGCCGAACGGAAAGGACGGCAGATGGACAGGTACGACGTGGTGATCGTCGGCGGCGGGCACAACGGCCTGGTGGCGGCTGGTTACCTGGCGCGGGCGGGCCGGTCGGTGCTCGTGCTCGAGCGACGGGATGAGACCGGTGGCGCCGCCGTCTCGTTCCGCGCGTTCGAGGGCGTGGACGTCCGGTTGTCGCGCTACTCGTACCTGGTCAGCCTGCTGCCGAAGAAAATCGTGGCCGACCTCGGCCTCGACGTGGAGCTGAGGCGGCGCCGGATGTCGTCCTACACCCCGTCGGGCGGCTCGGGTCTCCTTGTCGACAACGACGACGCCGTCCGGACGGCGTCGTCGTTCCGGGAGATCACCGGGTCCACTTCGGACTTCTCGGCCTGGCAGCGGTTCTACGAGCTGACCGGGCGCGTCGCCGGGCGCGCGTTCGGAACGCTCACCGAGCCACTGCTGTCCGAAGTGGACTTCCGCGCCCGCCTCGGTGACGCCGAGGCGTGGTCCCTGCTGTTCGAGCGGCCGATCGGCGAAGCGCTCACGTCGTGGTTCGGCCACGACACGGTGCGCGGCGTGGTGCTCACCGACGCGCTGATCGGCACGTTCGCCCCGGCGGACGGCGAGGACCTGCGGCAGAACCGGTGCCTGCTCTACCACGTGATCGGCAACGGCACCGGCGACTGGGACGTCCCGGTCGGCGGCATGGGCGCGGTCACCCGTTCGCTCGCGGCGGTGGCCGTCGCGGCGGGCGCGCGCCTGGTGACCGGTGCGGAGGTGCTCTCGGTCGACCCGGACGGCGAGGTGCGTTATCGGCATGACGACGCCGAGCTCGTCGTCCGGGGCGGGCACGTCCTGGCGAACGTCGCGCCGGCGACGCTCGCCCGGCTGTTGGGCGAGCAACCGGCGGAACGCCCGGAAGGCGCACAGCTGAAGGTGAACATGGTGCTCACGCGGTTGCCGAGGCTGCGTGACCCGGACGTCGACCCGGCCGAGGCGTTCGGTGGCACCTTCCACGTCAACGAGACCTTCACCCAGCTGGAGGCGGCGTACCGCGAGGCGGCGGCGGGGAGGATCCCCTCGCTGCCGCCCTGCGAAATCTATTGCCACTCGTTGACGGATCCGTCGATACTCGGCCCGGCCGAACGCGCGGCAGGCACGCACACTCTCACCCTGTTCGGCCTGCACATGCCGGCCCGCCTGTTCGAGGGGCGCAACGAAGAGGCGCGCGGAGAGGCGTTGCGCGCGACGCTGGCTTCGCTGAACAGCGTGCTGGCCGAGCCGATCGAGGACTGCCTGCTGACCGCGCCGGACGGCAGGCCTTGTGTGGAGGCGAAGACCCCGCTGGACCTGGAAGCCGAGCTGGGCCTTCCGGCGGGGCACATCTTCCACCGGGACCTGTCGTGGCCGTTTGCCGAGGATCCGGCCCAGGCCGGCCGCTGGGGCGTCGAGACCGCCCACGAACGCATCCTGTTGTGCGGCGCGGGTGCCGCGAGAGGAGGTGGAGTCAGCGGCATCCCCGGCCACAACGCGGCGATGGCGGTGCTCGGCGTCCGAGCGTAAGCGGTGAGCCGGAATTGCCCGCGGTCCATACCCGGTGAAAAAGACACGGTTTCCGGGAAACGCCCTGGGCGCGGCGCTGCCCCAAGCAGGTGCATCGCACGGGACGGCGTTGACAGCCAAAACGGCGCGGTGTTCCATGAAATCGCCAGTGCCGAAGGGCGCCGGCCCCGGAGGGCAGGGATGGGCGAAGACGTTTTCTTCACGGATTTTCCGCTCGAAATCCGGAACCGGGTGGCGAGCTACCTCGCCGTCACTTCGGCTTCCCGGACGGGAATCCCCGAGGTTTCGCGGATCGGGTCCGAGGGGTCCGAGAGTACCGAGAGTTCCGAAAGCACCGAGCGCTCCGAGGGCAAGGAAGGCACCGAAGGCAGCGAGACCACCGAGCGTTCCGAAAGCACGGAAACCACCGAGTCGACCGAGACCAGCGAAATGATGGAGCGGTATGCCGGACGGTTCCCCGGGACCTGCTGACGCCGGCGCCGGAACGGCCCCGGCTCCGCCCCGCGATCGTTGCGGCGAGACGCGGCCCTTCATCCCGGCCGAAGCGCGGCCCGCCGTGGTCGAGGAACTGGCGAGAACGGCGTGGCAGGTGGCGGCCGCGCTCGAGGTCTGGGAATCGACCCGGCGGTGACGCTCCTGGTCATCGCTCCGGACACCGACGAGACGGCCGCCCGGTTCGCCGGTTTCGCCGTCCGGCGAGGAGTTCCGGCGGTGGTGGCGGCCAGGTTCGGCCGGGTCGGCGTCTCGGTGCGCGCGACGCGCGGGCGAGTGTGCCGTACGCGGCTGACGCTCGACGGCACCGAGGTGAGCGGAGTCCTCAACCGCGGAGTCGACGCCTGGGGTGCGGAGACGGACCCGGATCGCAGCTTCACCGCCGCCGAAACCTACGCGGCCTTTTGGTCGGCCGTCGCGCTGTGGCCGGGGCCGGTGGTCAACCGGCCGTCGGAGCGCGGGTTCTTCGCGCGCATCGACCCGCTGGAACCGGCCGGGACCGGGCTCGTCGAGCCGCCGCGCACGGTGATCCTCAACGACGGTTCGGCGCCGGGGAAGGACGTCTATCGGATTCCCGAGTGGACGGTGGTGGCGCCCGAGGTGCCGCGCAGCCGGTTCGACGTCGTGCAGATCGCCGACCGGGACCCGGCGCGCTCGCACCGGTTCGTCGTAGCCGGAGCCGGCGTCTTCGAGGTGGGTGCGGCCGGAGGAGAGGTCGGCAGGGAGACCGCGAACCGGGTGGCGCCGATCGTCGGCTGGCTCCGCCGCCGGGGCATGGGGTTCGCCGATTTCACCGTGGAACTCGGGGCCGAAGTCTCCCGGTTGACCGACGTCTCGTGCTGGCCCAGTCACGACTTGTTCCCGCAGCTGGAGGACGAGGTCTACACCGCGCTGCTGAGGGAGCTCACCCCGTGATCCTCTGCCTCGGCGTTGCCGCCGACCCGACCTTCACCGCGGGGCTGCGGGCGCTGCGCCGGGCCGGGATCCCGTTCCGGCCGGTGGACCTGCCGTCACTGGCGATGCGCGGGAAGATCCGGATCCCCTTGGACAGTCCGGCCGACACCGTGCTGTCGCTGGACGGCGAAAGCCATCGTGTCGGGGACTTCGCCGCCATCTGGTGCCGGCTCGTGGAGGTCGCGTCCGCAGCGCCCACCCCCGAACTGGCCGCGGCCTCCGCCGGGCAGACCGAGGCGCTGGCGCGGATCCTGGAGTTCGTCCCGCTCAAGGTGATGAACCCGCCCTTGCGCGAAGCTTCCGGGTTCACGAAGCTGCTGCACGCGGTCACCCTCGGCGAAGTCGGCGGCTGGCAGATCCCGGCGACGTGCCTCACCACGGACCCGGAGGAGGCACTGGAGTTCGTCCGGGGCTGCCGCGCCGGCGCAATTTTCAAGGGCGCCAGCGCTACGAAGACCTGGGCCACGGTCTTCGAGCCGCACCACGAATCCCGGCTGCCGCGGCTGGTCCACCTGCCGGTGCTGTTCCAGGAGCGGATCGTCGGGCCGGACGTTCGGATCCACGTCGTGGGCGACCAGTCGTTCGGAGAGCTGATCGACTCGCCGGTGCTCGACTACCGGACCGTCCGCGGGGTCAACGACTACCGCACGCTGGTCGTGCCCCCGGAAATCGCCGAAGGGTGCGCGCGGCTGACCGGGCACTGCCGGGTGCCGTTGCTGGGCGTCGACTTCAAGATCGAGCGCGCGACCGGGCAGTGGTTCTTCCTGGAGGCCAATTCGATGCCGTGTTTCGAGGGTTACGACGAGCGAGCCGGTGGCGCAGTTTCCCGCGCGATCGCCGAATGGCTCGCTGGGGCGTGACCGCGATCAAGGCGTGCCGCCGTCACCCGCGTTGCCCGGCAACCGGCTTCGTACCTCAGCGGCGAATTCCGCGTCGCCGGATTCGGCGAACACCTCGGCGGCTTCGGCCCACGCCCGGACCGCGCCGTCCTCGTCTCCGGTCCGGCTCATGGCGTCCCCGAGCTTGAGCAGTGCCTCGGCAGTGCCTCGCTGGTCGCCGTCCTCACGGCAGCGGCCGGCGGCTGTCCGGTGGGCGTCGATCGCCTCGGCGAACCGCCCGGCGCGAGAAAGCACGATCCCGAGGTTGTTCCAGGCCGTGCCTTCGCCGTAGCGGGCATCAAAGTCGCGGAAGATCCGAAGATCCTCCTCGTGCGCGGCGATTGCTTCATCGAACCTCTGCAGCACGCGCAGGGCGATGCCGAGGTTGTTCCACGCGGCGCCTTCGCCGTAGTGGTCGCCGATCTCCCGGAAAATCTCGCGAGCCTGCCGGTGGGCCGAAATAGCTTCCTCGAAGTTCCCCAAGGCGCTCTCGGCCAGCCCGAGCCGGTTCCACGCCCCGCCTTCGCCCTGGCGGTCACCGGTCTCGCGGCAGGACTCGATGTCCTCCCGGTGGATGACGACCGCCTCCTCGAACTTCCCCGCTGCCCGCAGAGCGGATCCCAGGTCGCCGGACGCCGTTGCTTCGCCGGGCCGGTCACCGAACTGCCGGAAGATGCCGCGAGCCTGCCGGTGGGCTGCGGCGGCTTCGCCGAACCGACCCGCCGCGCCGAGTGCGAGGCCGAGATCGTTCAACGCCAGAGCTTCGCGGTAGCGATCACCGAGCCGGCCGAAGATGCCGCGGGCCTGCTCGTGTGCCGTGACGGCCTCGTCCGCCTTCCCCACCAGGCGCAGCGCCAGGCCGAGGCCGTTGCACGCGATGGCTTCGCCCCGGGGATCGTTGAACCTTCGGTGGATGTCACGAGCCCGCTGGTGTGCGGTGATCGCTTCGGGGAACTGCCCCAGTTCGCGCCGGGCGAGCCCGAGGTTGTTCCAGGCCACGGCCTCGCCGTGGCGATCGTCGAACCTGCGGAAGATGTCGCGGGCCTCTTCGTGGGCCGTGATGGCTTCACCGAACCGATGTGCTTCGCTCAGGGCGAGACCGAGGCCGTTGCCCGCCATGGCTTCGCCGTGGCCGTCGCCGAACCTGCGGAAGATTTCGCGCGCCTCTTTGTGGGCGGCGATGGCCTCGTCGAACCGCCGCACCGCGCACAGCGCGAAACCCAAGCGGTTCAGGACCGCCGCGATCCGCTGCGGGGCGCCGAGTGCGGTCGCGGCCGCGGCGGCGTGCTCGGCGACGGTGATCCAGTCGGTGAGGTGACGGCGCCAGCGCAGATACTCGGCGACGCTCGAGGCGAGTGCGCAGGTCTCCTCGTACCGGCGGGTGTGGTGGGTGACGGCGACCAGCGCGGTGATGTTCGCCCGCTCGGCGTCGAACCACGCCAGTGCCTGGTCCCGGCCGGTGAACCGGTCGGGGAGGCGCTGGCCGTCCAGAGCGTGCAGATGCTTGTCACCGTCCTTGGTGACTTCGGTGTAGTGGTCCACGAGCCGGTCGATCGCCGCGTCCGCGATGCCGTCGGACAGGTGACGTCGTGCGTAGAGGGCGACCAGGTCGTGGAGCCGGTATCGGTCGGCCGCGGTGTACTGGAGTAGCGACGCGGCACGCAGTATCCGCAGCAGCGTCGCGGTCTCCGCGGGTTCGGCGCCGGCGAGAGCCGCGGCCGCCTCGGTGGCCAGGTCCGGTCCCGGGTTGACAGTGAGCAGGGGCAGCAGTCCGGCAGCGGCGGGTTCACGGCCGGCGAGGCGCCGGTAGGAGACGTCGATGACGGACGTGACCTTCGGGCTGGCGCGCCGCAGCCCGGACAGCCGGGCGTTCGCGTCGGCGAACTGCTCGGCGAGACCGGCGATGCTGCTGCCGGGTTCGTCGGCCAGGATCGCCGCCGCGATCTCGATCGCGAGCGGCAGCAACCCGCACAGCCGGACTAGGCGCCCGACGACGTCCGGTTCCCGGACCGGCCGGGTGTCCGCCGGGTCGGCGTCCAGCAGCGTGCGGGTCAGCAGGTCGGCGGCCTCGGCCGGGCTGAGCACGTCGAGTGGGACGCGCCGCGCGGCCGGCAGGTCGAGGACGTCACGGGTGGTCACCAAGGCGCGGTGGAGGCGGTGGCGGGGGAGCAGATCTTTCACCTGCCCGGCTTCGGCGACGTTGTCCAACACCAGCAGGACGCGTTTTCCCTGGTCGGCCAGGTGGTCGAGGAACTGGTGGTAGACGAAGGCCAGCCGGTCGACGGTACCCGGCAGTTGCTCGGTGGGCAGCTTCAGCGCCAGCAGCAGCGACGCGTAAGCCTGGGCGGCCTGGACCGGGGCGGCCTCGGGGTCGTAGCCGCGGAGGTGCACCAGCAGCACCCCGCCCTCGTACCAGCGCCGTCCAGCGGCGAGCACCGCGGTGTGGACGGCCAGGGCGGTCTTGCCGATTCCGCCCATGCCCGACACCGCCGACACCACGACGGCACCGGCCGTCTCCTCCTCCGGAGCCAGCAGCCGCAGGAGCCGTTCGACTTCCCGGACCCGGCCCACGAACAGCCCGCCGGCACGCCGGGGGTGGAGGATTTCCACCACGCCTGCGGGTCCCGGCGCGGTGCCCGGAGCGCCGAGGTTGAGGGTGACGTTCCCGGCCACGCTGCCGAAGGCCGGTCCGTCCCCGTTCGTGCGCGCGGAGACATTCCCCGCGGCGAGTCCGTCGCCGGTCCGGAACGGGGCGAGAGCCGGGATGTAGCCGGACGCGGGTGGCTCTACGTCCCGTCCGGCGCCTGAGGGTCCCGCGGCTGCCCGAAGTGCACGTCATGGCCGACCGCACCGACGGCGATCCCGTGGCCGTGGGCTTCGGCCGTGCCCGACACGGCGGTCCCGCCGTGCGAAGCCACCACTCCGCCTTGCGGGTGTACTTCGGCCAGCGCGTTCTTCAGTGCGTCGGCGAATTGCGCGTCGTCGTCGATGGCGTCCTCCAAGGCCAGCTCCAGCCGCGTCCGGGTCCGCTCGCTCACCTTGCCTGTCTCGGCCACCTCCGCCGCCAGCTTCTGCACAGAGGGGTCGCCGCCGAGCTTCGTCAGCACGACGTCCCGGACCTTCGCTGCACCCGCGTCGACGACGTCGTCCGCGATCCCGTCGAGCGCCTTTCCGGCCCGCCGGGCCTTCGCCACCGCCCAGGCGATGAGCGCTCCGATCACGACTTCCACACCCACCACGACGGGCTCCTTCGCTCGGCTGCCATCGCACCCTGAGTCGCCGGTCACCCATCCTACGTAACAGCGGGAGCCGTTCGCGCCGACCGAAAGGGCAGTTAGCCGTGTTCCGCGCACAGGCACGCGACGCCCGGCTCGATCCACTCCCGTCCGGCCCATTCCGGATGGCGCTCGACGAGCAGCGCACGGACCTCGGCGGTGACCTCGTCCACGCCCATCGCGGAGTCCCGGCGCCGCCAGGTCTCGTCGCGCAGTTCGCGCAGGTAGTCGCGGACGTCGGTGAGCACCGACCCGCCACCGACCGCGCCGTGCCCGGGGACGACCACCCGCGGCCCGGTCGAAACCAGCCGGTCCAGGACCGCGAGCCAGCCGACGCCCGAGACGTCCGTGTCGTGCGGCGGGAACCACGGGAAGATCGCGAACTGCCCGGTCTCGGCCAGGTCGCCGGTGAACAGGACGCCGGCGTCCGGGACCTCGACGACCTGGTCGCCGGCGGTGTGGCCCCGGCCCATCGGCCGCAGCCGGACGGTCCGGCCGCCGAGGTCGAGGTCCCGGGAGCCGTCGTAGACCTCGTCCGGCGTGGGCAGGTGGACGCCGTCGAGGCGACGGGCGACGGTCTCGCCGAGCCCCCGGAACATCTCCAGGTAACCCGGGCCGCGGGTGGCGAGGTCCTCGGCCTGGTCGCGGTTGACCAGGTAGGTGGCCTCGCCGGCGAAGGCCTGCGCGCCGAACGCGTGCTCGGGGTGGAAGTGCGTCGTGGTCAGGTACAGGCGCCGGCCCTTCGCCACTTCCCGCGCGAAGGCGAGGACCTGCGCCGCGTTTTCGGTGCCGATGCCCGTGTCGACGACCAGGACGGCCTCGGTGCCGCCGACGACACCGATGTTGGGCACCAGGTCGACCTGGTCGTTCGGGATCACCAGCAGGTCGGGGGCGATCTCCCGGGCGCCGGAGACGCGCACGGCGGGGTCGGTCAGCTCGGTCATGTCCCGATTCCACCGCCGCCCGGGTGCCGGCGTCCAAGACCGGTTCGGTGGGGCCGATACCGGGGGCATATCGTCGCCGGTCATGGAGCTGCGCACGCTGCGGTACTTCGTTGCGGTAGCTACGACTCTTCTAGTGCACACTGACTGTCATGGGACCTTCACAGCCACTCCGTGAGCGGGGCCGGACGCTGATCGAGCACGCCCCTGACCAGCTAGTTTGGATTCTCCAAGCCCGTGAGTCCAGGGTCGTGCCGGGCCAGGATGCGCCGGGTGAGGGACAGGTCGACTACCAGCTCAGCGACCTGCGGAAGTTCGTCAAGACGATCGGTGGTCGGGTCGATCGTGAGGTTCCTGAGCCCAACGTGTCGTCCTTCAAGCGGCGGCGCGTGCTGCTGCCTGACGGCACCTACGGCTATCGCGTGGTCCGCCCGGACTGGGAGTCAATTCTCACCGCCTTGCGCCGGGGTGAATGCAATGCCCTCGCCTCTGCCGATATCGACCGCGCGACCCGTGACCCGCGTATCCTGGAAGATCTCATTGACGCGGTCGAGTTGTACGGAATTTACGTCGTCAGCATGACCGGAAACATCGATCTGACGACAGATGAGGGGATCGACTCTGCGCGACGCCTAGTCAGTCAACGAAACTCCGAATCTCGGAACACGTCGCGTCGGGTCACCGACGGAAAGCGCCGGGCGGCCCAAGCGGGGAAGCTCCATGGTGGTCCCAATCGCCCGTTCGGCTGGCGCAAAGACCGAATCGCGGTGAACAAGCGTGAAGCGAAACACATTCTGGCGGCCGTCCCGCGCATTATCGCGGGGTTGAGTCCGCTTACGTTGGCGCGGGAGTGGAACGATCGCAAGATTCCCACGGTGACCGGGGCCGAGTGGCGGGCGGCAACGGTCCGGAATATGTTCACGCGCCCCCGTATGTGCGGAATGGTCGTCTACCGAGGCACGGTTCTCAAAGGAGAAGACAGCAAGCCGGTTCGCGGTAGGTGGCAGCCAATTCTCACCGATGACCAGTACGCGGCGGTCGTGCGCGCCTGGAATCCCGCCAGGGAACAGGAGCAGTCCCGCGTCGGAGGGAAGGGGCGCGGGTATCGGACCCTTCATTTGCTGTCGCCGTTCGTCCGGTGCGGTAAGTGCAATGCTCGCATGATCGGTTCCAGCAGGCGCGACCAGCGATCTGGAAACCTGGTCGAGATCTACCGGTGCCCGTCGAAAGGGCAGGGCGGTTGCGCCAGCATCTCACGAGACGCGGCACCCGTGGACGCCTACATTCGAGCACTGGTGATCGCTGAGCAGCAAAAGATTCAGTCTCGAAAACTGGAAAAGCTGCCGCCGTGGCCGAAAGAACAGGAGCTCAAAGACCTGGAAAACCGGATCCAAGACTCCACGCTTAGGTACGAGTCCGGCGACTACTCAGCGGAACGCTACTTTCCCAGTCTGGCGCGCATGGAATCCACCGTTGCGAACCTGAAACGCGAGCAGCGCAAGTACACTGCGAGGCAGGATGCCCGTGACGCCGCGATCGCGAACCTGGCAGAGGAATGGGAGAAGCCGAGTTTCTCCATCGAATTGAAGCAGGCGGCGATCGCTCAGACTCTTGTCGCTGTCGTTATTACGCCCGCCGGAAAAGGTGTCCGGTTTCATCCGGACCAAATCAAGCCGATTTTCCGTGGCGACGACTAGCCATTTTCGCGCAGGTCGCAATGTGACGGGGCATCCGGCCTAGCAGGCGGACGTCCCGCCGCCTCGCGCTTCGGGGCATCGGTCGGACATTCACGATAAATCAGCTGCGGGTCGGCGCCGTAATAGAACTCGCTCGAACGCCGAACTGATTCAACGCGTCCTCGCACAATGTCCGCGCAACCGCACGGATTCCATCGACGTCTTCAGTGATGCCAACTTCAGAGTAGACAGGTTTGAAACGTAGTATTTGACGTGATCCAGGTACGACACTCGTGGCCGCAAGGACCATGCCATTAACCGTGCGGTTGTCAATAGCTACAATTGGCTTCGGCGACGACCCCCACAGGGTCACCTCAATGCCAGCGGATGCGTCGCTGCCAATATTTCGTGCATGGACTACTGCAAGTGTGACCGCGTCAACAATCGAACTCTCTATTAGAGTAGTTCGCAGCTGTACAACATCACTATTTGATTCCATGTTCCACGCTTCGAGGCTGGCGGCGAAACCTGTGGAGCCGTTATGGTGCAACTCGACATGTACCCATTTGGACGGTTCTCCCGCACTGTCAAAAGGGTTTGACCGGGCAACCCATCGCCGCAATCCGATTCGCGGGCTATTTGCGCCGTCATTCAATTCGCGCAGGATTGCCGACTTCCAGTTTTTGTCCGAAGAGACTTCGCCGGCGAGTCGAAGTGTCTCTACAAGTGTCAGACGGGCATCGTTTTGCGTAGGGTCCGATACAATTGTTGGCGCCGGTGTCACCGGTCGCGATGCGACAACAATCCAGCATCCCTGACCTGAATCGAGGTGATCAGAAAGTTCGAGCCGCTGTTCCTGGAGTGCGTCAATTCTTGACGCTCGGCGGCCGAAGCGATCAGTATACGCGCGTTCGAGATCACGCTCGCGCATCCAGCGAGTGTTAGATGCGTCGCGGAAAGGGATGCCGACCTGATCGTCATTTCCGATTAGATGCGGAGAATCAGCACTGGCGGGAATCGAAACGACTAGAATTCCCGGATCGTCGGGCTGGCCGTCCAGGGCGAGGATCTTCAACCCAGACACCATGGGGTGAATTCGAGACGCAGCCACATTGCTTAGCCGTTGGCGTTCAGCCTCACTGTTTGCCACCCCGGTGATTGCGCCTGCGTGCCCGTCATCATCGGTTACGCCAAAGACGATCAGTCCGCCTCGGGTGTTCGCCATTGCCGCTACGTCCTTCGCGAACTCGCGCAGCTTGCGATCCTCGCGTGGCGGAAGTGCCTGCTTGAAATCGAGATCCTCAGTCTCTTCAGCGGACTGAGCAACTGCATCGCGTACATTCTCGTACGTCAACTCGCCAGGAGCGAGCCCAAGTACCGCATGGATGCGAGACCATCGAACTGACATCCGGTCACTGTAGCCGTCTGCGCCAGGCGAGCGCAACGCGTGCCCAGACACAAGCTATTTCGATACGGATCAGGTCTACATTGAATGGCAATTCGTGCAACGCGCAAGGTCCCAAAGAAAGAATTCCGGCGACCATCTGCATTATTCGGAATGTTGATCTTTGGCTAGTGGTTGCGGCGTAGGCTACCCTTCTTCCATGCGAGACTCCAAGCGAATAAGATCAACATGGACCGATGCGGAGCATTGGAAATTTTCGGTCGAAAGAAGAGACTGCTCAGAGCGAACTTTGAATCTCACACTTAGATTCGCATTGCGGGTCTATGCTAGAACTAAATGGGGCAAGGGATTTTTCAATCTTGAGGCAAGATACCCCGAACTACTCACGCTTGCCGAGTTCGGATTCTCGCACGAGATGATACTTGCTGCACACGAGCGCGCGTTACGAAGCTCGAACGGCGCGACAGTGGTCCTCTTCACCACAATCCTCGCACCTGTGGTTACACTCGGTACGTTAGTGTCGCTCCTATCTCCAAATGATACCACTTCGACATGGCTGTTCTTGGCCATCATCGCCGCACTCATCTGCTTTATGTTTACCGTCAACTCGGCATTGACCGAGCAAGGCACTGGAGACGAGGCCAGAGTCTTTGATGCCACTATTGCCGCCATGGCTACATTGCATGATCTGCGGAAAGTTTGCTTGTTACACTTTTCTGCCTCCTTGTCTGGAAAGCGTAAGATAATCCAAATGCACAAGAACGGCAGGAAGAACTTGAGAACTCAGGCTAGAGTTTTCCTTATATACTGCCCGAAGCTCACCGTCTTGGATTCTTCCGATGAAGAATACTTCAAGTGCATACGAATCGCCGCTTGGATTCTGCACTCTGCAAAGAATTTTCGAAACGTCGAATCGCTGAATAAGAGCTTTAAGGCTTGCGGTGAAATGATTGAGCATCTCCTTCAGGGGCGTCCGTGGGAAATAGCAGATATCACGCCCGCGCCCGAGGATATAGATATCCTACCTCCAACATTTACGGACAGAGCCAAGAATTATCTTCTTAATATACTAAGACCAGTCAATCTTTCGGTTGGAGTGGGTATTGCCGCTACGGTTGTGGCGATTTTTAGAAAATGAAGCAGCTATTCGGCGACCTGCGTAGCAGGCGCCTCGCCGGACGGCTTGGTGGCGTTACCCCAGTTAGAGGCGCATCCTGGGGGGCATGGGCGGAGGAAACTTCTTGGACCGTGTGGCCGCTGCTGGGGAGAGAAAAACAGCGCGAGACCAGGGCCGGAACCGTCGGCGGGCGGCGATTGAGCGTGCCATACGGTTCCCCGCGCTGATCGGTGCGGCGACACTTGCGCTGCTGGCGTGGTGGCTGTCCGACTGGGCAATGTGGCCTTGGTTTTTCGGCGGGTTCGGCGGTCTCGTCGCGGTGTTGGTTGTGGCTCGGCGGACGCCACCGATGTGGCGGGTGACGGTGCCGCTGTTGGTGGTCGGGGTGTGGTTGCTGACCTATGTGGCCCCATGGTGGTGGGTGCTGCTGGCAGGGGTCGCGGTGACCGGCGCCGGGGTGGCCGCACTGGTGATGTTGCGGCTACGGGTCCGACGCTGGCAGACGTTGGGGGCGCTGGCGCTGGGTGTGGTAATGGTGGCGGCGGGGTGGGTGATGTTGGCATTGGACGCGGCCCGCCACGCTCGCCAGACGCAACAGGAGTTGAATCAGGCTCACGATGAAGCCGTGGCCCGGATCTTGCCCCGGACCCCGGGGAGCATGGTCAATTTCCTGGCGGAACGGATCGCCCGGCCGACGCCGGACGCGGTCGCCGATGCGTGTTTTGTCTTCGCGCCTGCCGCCCGTCAGCAACTCGCTGACGCCCGGCGCGTGCCAGACTGCCCGGCCGCGATTCGCGCGATGGCCGCCGAAGTGACGGCGGCGGGCGACTACGTGAACAACCTGACTCTGTCTGGGCAGGCTTCCCAGTCCAATCCGGACGGCACGCTGTCGGTGGACGCGTGCCACCTGGATTTCACCGGACTGACCGACGACACCCCGCACGCGAACCCCGGGCCGCAGCTTGGGCGGTTGACGCTGGCGCAGCAGCGCGGGCAAGGCCAGCTGATCGTGGACTATCGCTCTTGTGCTTCGTGATCATGTAGGAGCAGGAACGACCACCGAATCCCCGGCGAATAGACTCTATTTGCGTCCCATCACGGGACCGGGGAGAGGCTTTCGTGTCTCAGGACTTCGGGCGCGGGCGCGCGATGGCTCGGCCTACCGCAGCGATGCTGCCAGCGGCGGACAGCGCGCCAGACACCCAAGGCCCGGCCAGCCAGCCGAGGAGGACCACGGAACCCAGGACGAGGGCAAGCCAAACCGTAAACCACGCAGGCGCACCCTTCTCCGGCACCAGCCGGAACAGTACCCGCAGCGCGGGCGGGTCCTCGTCGGATTGACCGGGCTCTCTCGTCGTGCACATGCGACTGATCGTCAGGGGATCCCTACAGACGAGCAAGGGTTACCGCCGGTAACAGGCTAAATGGTTCCAGTAAACCGCTAAAGGTTTCCGGTAATGAACGAAATGTTAGTGGTGTCTGGGTAAATCCGCTCGCGCAGCAACGGGCAAGTTGCCGCTCGTGCTCAGCTGTCGGAAACGGACGGTGAGACGACAACGGCGGGGCGACCGGTCCTCACCGGTCGCCCCGCCGTGGCGTGCTCTCCCGTGTTCAGTTCTCGTGGTGTGGGGCGGTGGGGGCCTCAAGGCCGTAGATCGCCGCAACCTTGACGGCCCATGCATGTGATCGCTCGGGAGCGTGCTTCAACTGTTCTTGCGCCCACTCTTCCGGGGTGGGGATGGGACACGGCGGGGCTCCCCTTCCGCGTGCTCTGCCTGTCGGATCGGTGACGCGCTGAGAAGCCGCGTCGGTCGGATGATGCGGTGCGGACGGTGCCGAGCCGTCTCCGGCGCGTTCAGGCCGCCTTACGGTGGTGCCCTGCCTCCTGTACCGGGTCCGGTCGGCGTCGGACCGGTCCCCGCCGTCCGGGCTGTCGGCCCGGTCGCCGTCGCCGTGTGATGCCTCCTGCTGGCTCGTTCCGGCGTCGGAGATGTGACCGTCGTCCTCGGTTCCGCGGTGGTTGCGGTGGTCATGGTCGCTGCCTTTCGGGTGGCGGTGCGCGGTGGTCTGTGGTGCGGGGGTGGCGTGGTCGGGCAAAGGGCGAGTCACCTCCCCGCATCCGGTCGGCGGGGCGGCAGGGAGGGACCTTCGCCGGTCCCGGAATCACCCGGGTTTCGGCCCGGTTCGGGGTTTGGCCGGCGGCGGGTCCCTGGGGTCTCTGAGCCGTGTTCGTGCTGGTCAGGGCAGGGACTTTCGGTCAGGGACTCGTCAGGGAGAGGTCCCTGAGTCCCTGCCGCGTCCCTGCCGGAGTCCCTGCCGTCTCCGTGTCCGTCGTCGGCCCCGTTGCCGTCGTCGCGGTCGCGGCGGTCGAGCGCTGCGGCCACGTCGTCGGCGCGGATGACCTTGTTCCCGTCCGACTTGACCGGCGCGACCCCGTACGGGGCGAGGGCGGCTTTCAGGTCCCGGAACGTCCACTCGCCGTACTCGCCGGGATCGTGCCGGGCCAGCCGGGTCAGGACGACCTGAGTCCGGACCCGCTTCTCCCGGTCCAGCACCGCCGCGACGTCGGCCAGGTGGTCGACGGCCACCGGTGCCGCCGCTTCGAGCTGCGGGCGCGCGCTGGACTCGACCGCCCGCCCCATCTCCTCAATCAGTGCCATCGCGCGGCTGATGACGGGGGTGACGTCGTCGGCCCCGTCTTCGAACGGGAGGTAGAACGTGCGGACCAGCTCGAACGTCTCATCGGTGATGCCGACCGCGACACAGGTTCCCCGGTCGGTGTTGATCCGTAGCTCGGTCGCGCGGATACCGGCCGCGTACTTGCCCGATCCCAACAGGCCGTCGTTGGCCACCTGATCGGCAACGGAGAACGCCACACCGCACGACACGTTGCGGGTGACCTCCCGAGGAATACTGTCCTTCGTCGGCGACTGGGTGGCCAGCAACAGAACAATTCCGTACTTACGTCCTCGCTTGATCAACCTGACGGCCAGTTCGGCGGCTTTCTTGCCGAACTTCGGGTGCTGGAAAACTCGTGGCACTCGTCGATCCCGCACACCAACGGGTGCAGGCCAAGCCCCGCCTTGTCGGCGAGCTTGCGGGAGACCTTCGGCGGACGGCCCGGCTGCTCTCCGAGGATCTTGCCGCGTCGCTCCATTTCGGTCAGCAAGTCGGCCAGTGCTTGCGTTGCCGCTTCGGCCACGCTGTCATCCATCCCCATCGCGTAGCGGGACAGCCGGGGCCGGAACGGGTCGAAGTCGGGTGACTCGCCCATCACGAACGCCCACAGTTCGGCCGTGGGGTCCAGTGCCGCCCCGAGCAGCAGCGTCCGCAACGCGGCCGACTTGCCTTGCCCCGGGCGGCCACCGATCAGCCAGTTCACCCCGACAAGCGGCGCATTGATGACCACCCCGCGTTGCGACAGTCCGAACGGGACACCCTCGAACACGTCGACCTGTCCATCGTGGACCAACGGCCATCCGCCGGCCCCGCACCGCAGGACGCCCTTATCGGCGATCCACAGGTCAAGGATTCCGTCCTCATCTCCCTTGGTAGGCCACGTTTCCAGCGACGCCCGCCCAAGGTTCGCCGCCAGCTTCGACCGACGCGCGGCCACCATGTCGGCAGTCACGCCGAGCGGCAACCGGACCTGAGCGAAGGTGCCCTCACCGTCCTTACGCGCGGCCACGGTGTAGACCAGCTCCCCGCCATCGCGGTAGAACCGGTCCAGCGGCGTGATGCCCAAATGCGCCAACGCCTTGCTGATCATCCGTTCGTCAATCCAGGAATCGGCATCGTCACGGTCCGGACGGACCAGCCACCCAGCACCGGGCGTGCGATCGCGTCCCTCGAACGCCGCCGCGATCGCCCACGCCACCGGCGCCACGATCAGCAGCAGTGGCACCACCACCGTGAGCGCCGACCACACGGCGGACACTCCCGTGTAGACGTCGGCCAGCCACGGCCACATGTCCGCCCGGTCCATCACCGAATCCACTAGCCACGACACCGCCGCCACCGGAGCCGCAACCCGCACCGTGATCACCAACCGGCAGAGCACAATGCCGAGCTTGGCCCACCGTGCCGTGGCATCCGAGCGGATCAGCTCCTGCGCGGCACGCCGCGCGTCGGCATCCCCGGCCAGCCGCGCCCGGCGCGCGTCGGCCCGTAGATCGGCGTAGGTGGCCCAGTTCCAGAACTTGACTAGCCACCGCCAGTTCCCCCGCAGCACGAACCACACCAGCCGGAGGACATCGTGCGGGATCTTCCGCGCCCGGTAGGCGGCCACCGACCGCGCCCGGACCATCGACTCGGACCGCCACACCCGCCCGGCCGCGTCGGCAACGCGCTGCCACACCGACACCCGGCGCGGAACCGCCCGGCCACGCGGCTGGGGCAACGTGTCGTCGATCAACTCACCGTCGAGTACCGGGCCGACGTGTTCGACGTCCCGGCCGCCAGCCCGAGCCACCTCGGCGTGTTCGTGCTTCTCCTCGTTCGGTTCGGTCATCGGCTCGCACCCCCCTTGCCGGTCTCGGCGGTCAAGGCGGCGGCGAGACGGGAGGACAGGCCACGAGAACACCCCGTGGTCTCCCGCACCCACGCCGGAGTGATCTGCACCCCGGGCGTCCACGCGGTACGGGCGTCGGTGAGGTAGTCGGCGAACAACTTCCGCCGGGCCGGACGCGGCGCGGCCGGTTCCGGTGCCGCCGGTTCACGAACCGGTGCGCTCTCCTCAGCTATCGGTGCGGTCGGTTCCTGCGCTGATGTGTTCGATTCATGAACCGGGATCGCCGGTTGGGCGACCGTTGCCGACTCGGCAACGCTCGCCCGGTTGCTGGCGTTCATGAACGCCACCGTCACGGCGTCGGTGAGCTTGTCCCGCAGGTTCGTCACTGCCTCGGCGGCGACGAACACCACCAGCGGCGGAACCGAGTGCAGCACCACCCCGGCCGGCGAGCCGGACACCCACGATGACCAGGTGTTCATCACGTAGGTAGCAGCCAGCGTGAACCACTTCGCCGCCCGTACCCACGCTCCCGTGTGGACCTGGTACCGCGCGGTGACCTGCTCGGCCCGCAGGATGGCCAGCAGGACCAGACACACGGTCGGGTCCAGCAGCCACGCCGTCAGCCACGGCAGCGACCCCACGGCCGAACCGGCGGCGGCGAACCACTGCACGTTGGCCGTGGTGAACGCCAGCCCGAGCACGATCCCGGACCAGCACAGCCGGTCCACCTGCGCCCGGACCCGCTCCACCCGCAGCGCCACCACGTCGGGGTGGGTCTGCCAGCGGCGGACGTCGGCCGCCTCGGCAGCGTCCTCGGCGAGCCGTCGCGCCCGGCCCGCCACGGCCGCCGTGTCGTTCTGGTTGGTCGTGGTCATCGGCGACCACCCCGGCGACGCGTGCTGGTGGTGTCCATGGACGTGACCGTCAGAACACGTGTGAGCACGTAGGCCGCGATCAGGTCCGGCACTCCGAGGACCACCAGGACCAACGTCGGGTTGTGCACGTGCGTGATCACCAGCCACTGAACGCCCGTGAACGCCGCGCCCGTGAACAGCACCCGCCCGGCCAGCGACACCACCCGGGAACTTGCCCGTGCCGCGTCGGCGGCCCGGCGCGCCTTGCGGGCGCTCCACCGCCAGACCATGAACAGCGCCAGCAGCACCCCGACCCCGGCGAGGATCTGTGTCGGCGTGAAGTTGACCATCATCGCGCCTCACCACCCCGGCGACGCGCCCACACCGGGTACAGGGCGCGCCGGTCGGTGTCCGGCAGCGCACCCCACACCCCGACCGTGTCAGGTCCGGCGGTTCGCAAGTCCAACTCTAGGCACTCGTCGATCACCGGGCACCCGGCACACATGCGGGCGGCCAGCTCCCGATCCGGCGAAGCCTCGCCGGACAGCTCGGGTACGTCGGCCCGGTCGAATGCCCAGAAACACAGACCGTCCCGGGTAACCAGGTGCGTGAGAATGTCGCTCGGCACGTCGTCGTACCGGTTGAGTCGAGTAGCCGTCTCCTCGTAGTTGGGTTCGGTCATCGGACACCCCCGCCGAGCATCCGGCGCAGTTCGGCGTCGGGGATGACGAGCCGGGAGCGGCGCCGCACTGTGCGCAGGACGCCGGTCCGGATGGCCGCGCACACGCAGGACTCGCTAATGCCTAGGCTCCACGCGACTTGACGGATCGAAAGAAACGCCGGAGAACCGGCATTTTGGGTTGTGGATTTCATGAATGTTTGACCCTTACTCTTGGCTCCGACTCGCGGTTGCGAGCCGGTGCCATCAAGTAAGCCGCCAACCCAGGAAACCAACTATCACACGCGAGGAATAAAAGATCCCAGGCGTGAATATACCCAGGTCGCGAACACATTCCACCACACTGGATATTCTAGGAAAGAATGTCGGATGGCCCGATATTCTCGGCCGGAATGTTGGCCTACTGGGCGCGCTTGATGTCGGTGAACAGTTCGCGGAAGTCTGCACCCGCGCCCGCACCGTAGGTGTCCAGCTCGTGCTCCAGCTCGTTGGAGACCATGAGCAAGGTCGGGCGGCTCCGGCGGCCGTTCTGGAGCGCCTGGATACCTAGTGCGGATGCCTCGTCAACGTCGCCGCGCCTTGCGGCGATGACGGCAAGGGTGAGCTGAGCTTCGGCTATGCGCATCGGAGCTACGGGAACGCCCTCGGCGTTCACGCTGCGGCGCATGACCTCTTCGGCGTTGCGCTGCGCGAGCTGGTCCTCACCGACGATTCGGTAGGTGTCCATCGCGTAGAAGTCCCACTTGTCGGGGTCGACCACAAAGTGGTTGTCCGGCCTGTCCGGGTACGGCAGCCGGTCCAGCAGAGCACTTCCCTGATCGAGTGCCTTATGGACCTCTTCCGCCATGCCCATCCGGGCATAGGCTTTCGCCTGCTGGCCAAAGAGCTGCACGGCGACGGAGTGCGAGGGTGCCGCCAATGCGCCCGCTTCGGCCGCCGGAATGACCGCGCGGAAGTTGCCCGCTGTCAGGTGGAACCAGGCGAGCATTTCGTGTGCCCAACCGACGATCCCAGGATCTTCTGCTTCCTTCCCGAGTTCCAACGCCATGCGCCGAGTCGCCTCAGCTGACCGCGCGTCGCCAAGGTCGTATTCAAGGCAGCCCACGAGCAGCGCCAACATCCCAGCCTGCTGGAGTACCTCGCGATGCTGGGCAAGTGTCAGGTGATTGCCGAGCAACTCGGTCATCTTGCCGAGCCATTCCTTGCCAGTCTTCATCAGCTCGCGCGCATCCGCATGCGGGTAATCGCAGCCCAGCTGCTCAACAGTGATGTTGAGTGCATCAATCGTCGACGAATCGATCGCGGATGCACGAACGCGCCGCAGCAGTTCGAGCGTGTCCATACCCGTATTCACGACGAGAAGTTCGTCCCGCTCCTGCGGAGTAATGAGGCCGCTCGGTCGAGAGCCAGCGTAGACCTTTTCGTTCGTCGAGCTGTGCGGAATCCTCAGGCGGCTTTGCCCTTGAAAGTCGAACCAGAGAAGATGTTGCGGCAGGTGCAGGATCTTGGCGAACCTGCGAAGTGTTTCGAGGTTCTGTTCCGGCTTGCCGTTCTCCAGCTTGCTTACCTGCGCTTGGGTGAGACCGAGCCAGCGTCCAAGCAGCTTGCGACGTCGACTGCCTAGACTCTCGGCCATGACCGACCTGCTGATCTACAACGGACCGGCCGTCGCCGAAGCCGAGGTGACACGCACCGGCGGCGTCCCCTCGGCGCCCGCGGACTTCGGCTGGCCCCGCTGTACCGCCTGCGAGGGACCGATGAAGTTCCTGGCCCAGGTCGTGCTCGACGCTTCGACGATCCTGTCGATCTTCCTGTGCCAGAACGATCCCGGTCTGTGCGACGAGTGGGACCCGGTATCGGGCGGTAACCGTGCCCTGCTGTTCCGGCGCGGTGACCTCGTCCCCGCCCTCGTTCCGGACGGGGACGAGACGCAGCTCGCGGAGGTATGCGGCATCGAGGTAAAACCGGTCGATGCCGACGGCTACGACGAAGCGCGCGGTAAGTGGTCAGCCGAGACGGGCCGTCCCGAGGCCGAAATCCTCGGCATGGTGGGCGGCGCGCCGGCGTGGCTGCAGAACCATGAGACTCCGGTGTGTCCGGTCTGCGCGACAGTGATGGAGTTCGCCGTGCAACTCGAGGAAGGCCGCGACCACAGCATCAACTTCGGCAGCGGGTGCGGGTACGCGTTCGTCTGCCGTGCCTGCCGGCAGGGCAGGTTCCTCTTCCAGTGCTGATCACCGAGCCACGACCAGATCGTCCATCGGTGTGGTCGGCCAGTCGCCGACCTGGTCCCGTTCGGCAGGATGGGCTCGAACCGTTCGTCGACGAGCCGCGGGACACGTTGGTACCGGTGAACAAACGCTGGTCGTTTGACGAGGTGCTTTCGGCTGTGCGGTACTACGCCGACACACCCGGGGCCGGGAGATCGCCGCGCTTGTGGGCAGCTTACCGCTGAGGAGGTAGGCCCTCGTGACGTGGGACGTGTAGTTGGCAGCCCGACAATGCTCGCTCAGCGGCTATGAGCGCGCGTCGGCAACGCGTGATCAGTGGCTACCCGTTGCCCACGCGGTCTACGGCCGTCTACAGCGCGAGCATCGCCGCGGCGACGTCAGCCGCGGCCGCGTCGGGGATCGCGGTGGAGGCCTGGTCGAGCACGAGCAACCGCGCCGGGGATCTCCCGCACGAGCGCCTCGCGTTCCCGACCGGGAAGAACCGATCGTGACGGCTGTGCACCCGAGCGTTCGGTCTTGCCCTATCCCGGCTATCCCGCTCACTGCGGCGACAGTGGCGGTCGTGTCCGGAGCGAGAAATTCGAGCAGCCGTGTCAGATCTTCGCCGCGGCTGGCGAACAACGGCTCCCCGGCGGCAGGCCTGACACCACCTCGTCCGTCATGACCCCCATGATCGTCGAAAGACACGTGAGCGTTGCGGGGCGGTTCTAACGACCTTAGACGCTCACAAGTCCTTTCTTACGCGGGCACGATGCCGAACCCGAGCACCACAGCCGTCGACACCACCACGTGCCCAGGGGCCAGGTCTTCCGCCGTGGCGGCGCCCCCGGTCCCATGACCGCGGTACTGCGGCCTCTCGTCCGGGTTGACGTCATCGATGTGCACCACCGCGCCCAGCCGGACACCAGCCGCCTCGGCGTAGAGTTCGGCCTTCGCCCTGGCCGCCGCGACCGCCTCGCGCCGGGCCCGGGCACGGAGAGCCGGTTTGTCCCGGACGTCGAAGTCGACACCCTCGATCTCGTTCGCGCCTGCGGAAACCAGGTCTGTCAGCAGCGATGGCAGATCGTCCAGCGCCGCCGACTCCACGACGAACGACGCCGAACTCTCATAGCCCAGGAACTTCCGCTGCTGGCCGTACTCCCACTTGCCCCCGAGTTCGATCCGCGAGCTCTCGACGCCGGCGTCCGGGACGTTGTGTCGCCGGAGCGTCGAGCGGATCTCGTGCACGGCCAGCCCCGCGGACTCGAAGGCGTCCGACGGTTTCTGCTCCAGGCACACGACCTTGAATCGCGCCCGCACCAGGTCCGGGGCCGCCTTGACGCTCGCGGCACCGTGCACCGTCACGCCCCACGGGCGTTCGATCATCTGCATGGGCCAAGTCAACCACGAGTCAGAGCGGATTGAACGCGCCCAGCGAGGAAGTGCAGAGACCGCCGCCTGCGTACTTGGCCACCGCATCAGGGCGGCGCGGGCATGCCGGCCATCTACTCGGCGAAGAACCTCGGCGTTCTCCAGCGGCTTGTAGTCCAGCGTTTCTCTGCCTCGGCCAGTGAGTAGATGCGGCGGGTGTTGTGGGAGACGCCCCAAATCAGCTTGTAGCCGGGCGACGGCGCGGCCGTGCGCGCCTCGACTGTTCAGGCGCCGTCGTCGGGCTGGGGAGCCATGTCGTCAAGCTGCGGCCCCTGCTTCAGCAGCCTCTCGAAGCACGAGCCGATCCGGTTCCTGGGTGCCGCTGATGTTGACGTCCAAGGACGCTCACGGCGGCGCTGAACGTCTGATCATCGGCAGAAGAGGACGTTCAAGTGTGCTGTGAGCACTGCGGCGGGGGAATTGTGTGTCCCGGGGGTCAGCGATCGTCGGGTCAGGGCTGGCGGTGGTTGCCGGTCACAGCTTCGGCCATCTTCGCACCGCCGCTGTAAGGGTTGTTAGCCCGGTAGTTCTTGGCCAGATCATCTTCGATGATCTGGAAGGTGAGCATCTGCTGGTCGGTGACTTGGACCGATTTCGAGCAGTCGGGCGGGTTGCCGCGCTGGCGGTAGACGATCGTGGGCAGAGCATCGATCGACGTCTGGGTCCACGGCTCCAGCTCGTCTGCTGTCGGTGCCGGTGAGGCCGACAGCGCGGTGAGGGTGCGTATCTTCCCGGCCGTTTGGAGACGGTCGTGTTCGCGCCTATCGATTCGATCCACGAGCCGCCGAACGGGGCGCGGCGGTTTCCTGAACGGCTGCACCTCGGCGGGAGGATGGCCACCACGGCGGCGATCTGGTCCTTCGTGAGCAGGCTGCACGGCTCGGCGTCGAACTTTGCAGGTGAAGCGGGCGGTCGACTGGTCCAACAGCAGCGGGGCACGGGTCTGCGTCGGCGACGGCGGCTGGGCCAGCACATGGTCGGTGTCGACGGGCTGCATCCGTGAGCAGGCTGGCCGACACCTTGGGAAGTGAGCCCGGTCTCCGAAGCCGCCGCTTCGGGGTGGTCGACCTCGGACACGGGTCGGCGCGCTCCAGGGTGACGAGGAACACAGGCGTGCGCAGCGGTGTTCTGACCTGCATAGACGTCAATCGCTGTGGTTTGTAAAACGGTAGGCATGGGTGAGCCGCTGGCCAACTACAAGCGTGTGGTGGCGGCGGTGCGGCGGATCACGGATCCCGCGCCGGGTGGTCTGGGGATCGGTCAGCGTTCGGTGACGGTGTCGACGGTGGGTTTGGCGCCGGCGATCCGGAAGCTGGCAGATGAGAAGATGCAGGTGCGGTTGGCGGTTTCGCTGCACACTCCGGACGATGAGCTGCGGGACACGTTGGTTCCGGTGAACGAGCGCTGGTCGGTGGACGAGGTTCTGTCGGCGGCGCGGTATTACGCGGATACGTCGGGTCGGCGGGTGTCGATCGAGTACGCGTTGATCCGGGACATCAATGATCAACCGTGGCGGGCGGAGTTGCTCGCGAAGCGGCTGCGGAAGCACCTGGGTCAGCTCGTGCATGTCAATGTCATTCCCCTGAACCCGACGCCGGGTTCGAAGTGGGACGCGTCGCCGAAGCCGGTGGAGCGGGAGTTCGTTCGCTTGGTGAACGCTGGTGGGGTCGCGTGCACGGTCCGGGACACCCGTGGCCAGGACATTGCCGCGGCCTGTGGTCAGCTGGCGGCTGAAGGCTGAGATTTGTTCGTGTCGATGGTGGAGTGTTTGTCGTGATGTATGCCCCCAGCCTGTTGGATCCGGCCGCGGAGGAGCTGCGGCTCGCGGATGTGGTCGGCCGTGGTGCGACCGAGGTTGCTCGTGAGGCGCGGACGCTGCTCGGTGAGCGGTTCAGCTCGGTGACGTTCATGTATGTGCTGATGCGGGCGTTCGAGGTGGAGTACACCGCGGCGCGGGATGCGTCGCGGTGGCATGAATTCCATGGTGGGCCGCGGGCGCTGTCGGACGCTGACCTGGAGAAACTGCTTGCTCCGTGGCTTGATCGCTGATCGGCCGCCTGAGGTGGGTGCCCGCGACCTCGTCGGCTCGAACCCATAACAGCTGGACACCGCCCGGCACCTGAGCGTGTCTGGCTGCCACTTGTTCGACCCGGCTTCGAGAGCAGGCTTGACCCGGCGGCCGGCGGCAATACTGCGTCCGGTAATGGCGACAGTACGTATCGTGGCGACAATCCAGGTTCAGCGCGGTGCATGGTTGTCGCGAGATGCGGCTGGATGGTGGCGGCTACGCCGTAGGCGGCGGCGAGTGCGCTAAGACCTGGTCTCAAACCTCGGCGTGTCGCTAGGTGAACCAACGGCCCGCCCCTGGCTCCGCACCGCCCGCCTGTGGGCCCGGCCCGACGGACCGGAGGTCTGTCAGAGAGACTGGGGGCCAGTGTCCGCCCTCTCGATCTGGAGTCTTTGATGCCGCAAGGGACTGTCCGTTGGTTCGACGCCGAACGGGGTTTCGGCTTCCTCGCGCCCGAGGACGGCTCGCCGGACGTGTTCGTGCACGCCTCCGAGATCGTCGGGGACGGCGGCGCGAAAGTGCTCCGCGAGGGCCAGGCCGTCGTGTTCGAGGTCGGCGAGAACGACCGCGGACCCCAGGCGCTGCTCGTTCGCGTCACCGCCGATGCGGCCACCGGCAGCGCCGTGGGCCTGCTCGGCACCATCAACTGGTACGAGCCGGGCAAGGGGTACGGCTTCGCGTCGCCGGACGGCGGCGGCGCCGACATCTTCGTGCACAGCTCCGCCATCGTGACCGGCGGCGTGGTCACCGAGGGGCAGCGGGTGGCCTTCCTGATCGTCGAAGGCGAGCGCGGCCCGCAGGCCGGGCACGTGATCCCGCTGGGAGCAGGGGCCGGCTCACCCGCTGCGGCTGGTATCGCGGACGGTGCCGACGGCACGGTGGCCTGGTACGACGAGGACAAGGGCTTCGGCTTCATCAACCCCGACTCCGGCGCCGGGGACGTCTTCGTTCACGCCCGGGCCCTGGCCGAGGGGCTGACGTGGCTCGCGGAGGGCGACCGCGTCGCCTACGAGGTGGCTAGTGGAGACAAGGGCCCGCAGGCCCGCGACGTGCACCTGGTCCGGGGCGCCGAGCCCCAGACGGCGCCGCAGCGGCCGGCACCTGCCGCGGCCGCAGGGCCGGCGGCGCGGGACGTGCCCGTACGAGGCGGCGAGGGCGTCGTCGCGCGCTACGACGGCGACCGCGGCTTCGGCTTCATCACCCCGGACGCAGGCGGCGACGATCTCTTCGCCCACGCGTCCGTGATCATGGGGTCGGAGCCGCTGCAGAAGGGTGACCGGGTCCGGTACGCGGTGCGTCAGAGCGACCGGGGCCCGCAGGCCGACCGCATCGAACGCCTCTGAAGAGGCGGCCCCACCGATGGCTGATCACTTCCCGACGAGAGTGCTCGTTCATCCCCGTCGATGGTGCCGTCAGCAACGCGGCTGCAGCCTCCTCCAGGAGATCGGTCTCCCTCGTGGTGACGGGGGCCCCGTGCCGACCCGCGATGTATCCCAAACGAGTGAACGGATGCGTTAGACCTGGTCGCAGAGCTCGATCTTTATGAGCCGGCGGACGTTGATCACGGTGCAGGCCAGCGTGAGTAGCGCCAGCGTGGTGCGTTCGGTCCGGTCGTAGCGCAGCCCGAGGCGTTTGCACCGCAACAGCCAGGAGATGGTGCGTTCGACGACCCAGCGGACCCGGCCGAGGCGGGACTTGCCCTCAATCCCGCGCCGGGCGATACGGACCTTGATACCGCGGCGGGTCAGGTAGCGGCGGCAGCGGCGGTAGTCGTAGCCCTTGTCGGCGTGCAGCTTGTCCGGTCGGCATCGTGGCCGGCCCGCCCGGCCGTGGTGGCCGCGCACGGTCGGGTTCGTGTCCGGCAGCGGCTCGAACAGCATGCTGTCGTGGGTGTTTGCCGCCGACAACATGATGTGCAGCGGTGGCCCGTTCGCGTCGCACAGAACGTGGTACTCGGAGCCGGCTTTACCCCGGTCAGTGGGGCTGCGGCCGGTCAGCTCGCCCCCCCTTTTCGACCGCACCGACACCGCGTCGATGCAGCCTCTGGCCCAGGCGAGCTCGTCGATGTTGGGTTCGTGCGCCTGGTGAACGCCGGCGGTGTGGCGTGCACGGTCCGGGATACCCGGGGCCAGGAGATCGCCGCGGCGTGTGACCAGCTGGCTGCTGAAGGCTGAGTTGTTGGTTTCGATGATGGAGTGTTTGTCGTGATGTATGCCCCCAGCCTGTTGGATCCGGCTGCGGAGGAGCTGCGGCTCGCGGATTTCACCGGTGCGACGGACGTCGCTCGCGAGGCGCGGACGTTGCTCGGTGAGCGGTTCAGCTCGGTGACGTTCATTTACGTGCTGATGCGGGCGTTCGAGGTGGAGTACACCGCGGCGTGTGATGCGTCGCGGTGGCACGAGTTCCACGGTGGGCCGCGTGCGTTGTCGGACGCTGATCTGGAGAAGCTGCTCGCTCCTTGGCTTGATCGCTCTTAACCTTATGACTCGCGAGGCCGGCGACGGGCGCCAGGTGGCGCGGCTCGCCATCAGGCAACCTTCGGTAGACGCGCTGTCCCGGTGTGGTGCGTGAGGCGTGTCCGCCTCACCAGGTGAGCGGGAGGGTGGCGATGTAGTCGGCCAGCAGCCCGGAGATGATGCGGTGGTCGTTGCGGGAGAAGTGCCAGTCGCATCCGAGGTGGTCCAGTCGCGGATCGTCGAAGTTCCAGAACCGGACCCGGCTGTCGCCGCGGGCGTTGCGATCGGTGACGACCTGCTGAGCCTGGCCGGCGAACAGGTTCGTCGCGCCGACGACGATGATCGTGCCGGCGCCGTACTGCGCGCGGAGCTTGTCGAGGAATCCCTGGTAGGCGCCCTGGTACGCGGCGATCAGGCTGTCGGCGGTCCAGGGCTCGCCCGAGTGGAGTGCAGTGCTGAAGTCGTTGGTGCCCAAAGCGACCACTACCAGCTGCGGCCGCCACGTGGCGGGGTTGTGCCACACGTCGCCGGAAACGTTCTGCAGCGTGCGGTCGTAGTAGGTGCGGAAGTCGGTCCCGGGATCGCCGCCGTTGTAGTTGCGCACCATGCCGCGGCCGGAGTACGCGTTGACCTGGTAGTCGGCGTTCAGGCCGCGGGCGGCGAGGGCGCCGTAACTGATGTCGGTGTTCGTGTTGCGGTCGATTCCGCCGTTGGCCGAACAGTCGCGGGTGGTGGAGAGGTCGCCGTAGCCCGCGGTCAGGGAGTCGCCGATGAACTCGATCTGCCGGGTGCGGGCGGCGGGCTTCGCGAGGATCTCGCCGCCGGGTGCCGCGGCGAAACCGCCGAACTCGCCGGCGACCCAGGGGCTTTCGGTCCGTTTGACCAGCCGCACGGTGTGTTCGGCGTCGGTGAGCCCGCGGATCTGGCGCGTGGTGCGGCCGGGGGTGACCAGCGTGGCGACCGTGGTGCCGTCGACCTGGATGTCGTAGTCGTTCTGGGCGTCGTTGAGCACGATGTCCACGCCGGTGCCGCGGACGCGGCCCTCGAAGTAGATGCCGGGCCAGGTGTACTGCGCCGCACCTGCTGTGGGCTTCACCCGGCCCACCGTGTGCGCCCTGGCCAGCGCGTCCGCCGGTGGTGGTGGCGACGTGGTCGTCGTCGGGGGCACGGGGCCGTTGCACGGGGTGCCGTTGACGGCGAAGCCGGTGGGTATCGGGTTGGCGGAGCCGATCAACGAGCCGGTGAACCCGAGCCGGGTGCTTGCGCCGGTGCCGAGGGAGCCGTTCCAGGCGGCGTTGCCGACGGTCACCCGGTCGCCGGACTGGGCGACGGTGCCGTTCCAGAGCTGGGTGACGCGCTGACCGGCGGTGAACGTCCAGGTCAGCTGCCAGCTCGCGACCGGATCGCCGAGGTTGCCGACGTCGACGTTCGCGCTGAAGCCGCCCTGCCACTGGCTGGCGATCGTGTAGTCGACCCGGCAGCCCGCCGCGGCTCGGGCAGCGGGAACGGCGCCAACGGTGACGGCGGCGGCCGCAACGGTCAAGACACCGGCGGCGACGGTCAGCCGGGATCGGCGGATGGTGCGCATTCTGCGTTCCTCCGAGAACAGGCGATGGGATGGCACAGCGGTCAGCGGTGTGGATCGGGCCGGTTCTGGAAGCGCTCTCAGAGAGAGCTTATCCGCTGAACCACGGAAATTGAATGCCTCATCCAGCCGAACCGACCGAGCTCATGGTGACCACCGTGTTCTTGCCGCCGTCGACTGAGAGCACGGCGCCGTGGATGTAGGACGCCCGCGGTGAGACCAGGAACCGGATGGCTTCGGCGACTTCTTCGGGCTGGGCGCCGCGGCCGGCTAAAGCTGCCGACGTCGACGATCGCGCCGCGGCCGCGTTCCGCCATGGCCGGAGCGAACGCCCCGGTCAGCAGGTAGGGCGCTTTGACGTTGAGGGCGACTGCCCGGCCGCCGGCGGACGGCCGCAGACCACGATCGAGTAGCCGTCTTCGGCCAGTTTCAGGGCGGTCTCGCGGCCGATCCCGCTTGTCGAACCCGTGACGAGCGCCCAGGAGTTCGGCGGTGCGGATTTGTTGGCGCTCATGGGAAATCTTTCAGCTGATGATGAGGACCAGGCGGCCGCGGACGTGGCCGGTCTCGCTCGCGTGGTGGGCTTCGGCGATGTCGGCCAAGGGAAAAGTCCGCTCGACCGGGAGCCAGAACTTGCCGGCTTCGACGAGTTCGCCGATGGTGGCCAGCGCGTGGAAGGCGTTGCCGTCGGCGAATCCGTTGCTGAAGTGGACGCCGTGCGCTTCGGCGCCGGCGAAGTCGGCAACGGTGATGACGTTCTTCGCTTCCCCGCCGGCGAGGGCGATGAGCTCGGGGAGCACGCCGTTTCCGGCGACGTCGAGGGCGACGTCGACGCCGTCGGGGGCCAGCGCGCGGACCCGGTCGGTCATGCCGTCGCCGATTTCGTCGACGATGCCGGCAACGTCGGCGCCGGTCGTCTGGGGGAGCGTGGCGCCGAAGCTGAGTTCGCCGCGGCGGATTTTCGTGTCGCTGGCGCTGATCCCGGCCGCGCTGACCTTGATCCGGACCTGGCCGGGGCCGGGGTGCGGGTCGGGCAGGTCCACGAGCTGCAGGACTTCGGGGCCGCCGTACTGGTTGAACTGCGCTGCTTTCACGGTGATCGTCTCCTGTCAGACGTTGCGGCTGTGGGGAACTTGCTTCGTGTAGTCGACTCGGGTCAGTGGGTGAGCACGGCGTCGGGGGCGACGGTCAGTGGGCCACTGCGGAAGAGCCCGGCCGAGACCAGGGCGCCGGCGAGGAACAGCGCGGCGGCGATCCAGAACACGAAGTGGTAGCCGGCGAACGTGGCTTGCGCGATCGTGGCGGGGTCGCCGGCGGCCGCGGCGTGGGTGGTGAGGTAGCTCGTGGTGGCGGTCGCGCCGAGGGAGCTGAACACGGCCAGCCCGATCGAGCCGCCGACCTGCTGGGTGATGTTGGCCATCGCGGACGCCACGCCGGTTTCGTGCGGCCGGACGCCGCTGGTGGCCGCGTTCTGTCCCGGTCCGAAGACCATGCCGAGACCGAGACCGATGACGAGCAGGCCCGGAAGCACGCCTCCGGCGTAGGTCGAGTCCGCGTCGATGCCGGTGAGCAGGACCATGCCCGCCGCGGCGAGGAGGCTGCCGATCGGGACGATCGGGCGGGGGCCGACGCGGGGGAGCAGCACCGCGCCGGAGACGACCGCGCCGGCCATCACCAGGACGACCATGGGCAGGAACGCCAGGCCGCTCTGCACCGGGGTGAACTTCAGGGTGTCGGCGAGGTAGTAGGTGACGAACAGGAACACGGCGAAGCCGCCGGTGCCGGAGATCCCGATCGTCAGGTAGGAGGCGCCGCGGTCGCGGTCCAGGACCACCGACAGCGGCAGCAGGGGGTCCCGGACGCGGCGTTCGACCACGACGAACGCGATGACGAGCAGCACGCCGAACACGGTCGGGCCGAGGGTCCACGGGTCGGTCCAGCCGCGGGTGGCGGCGTTGCCGAGGCCGTAGACGATCCCGAACAGGCCGAGCAGGGCGAGGACGGTGCCCGCGGCATCGAGCCGGGTCCGTTCCGGGCGGGCGCGGTCGACGAGGAAGACGAGGGCGCCGGCGATCGCGATCGCGACGATGACGACGTTGACGTAGAGGCACCACCGCCAGGACAGGTTCTGGGTGAGGACGCCGCCCAGGAGCAGGCCGAGTGCGCCGCCGGCGCCGGAGATGGCGCCGAAGACGCCGAAGGCGCGGCCGCGTTCGGCGGCGTTGCCGGCGAAGGTCACCGAGACCATGGCCAGTGCGGCGGGGGCGAGGACGGCGGCGAAGGCGCCTTGGGCGATGCGGGCGATCAGCAGGAGGGTGAACCCGTCCGCGGCGCCGCCGAGGGCGGAGGCGGCCGCGAAGCCGAGCATGCCGATGACGAACAGCCGTTTGCGGCCGTAGAGGTCGCCGAGGCGGCCGCCGAGGAGCAGGAGGCTGCCGAAGGCGACGGCGTAGCCGGTGACGACCCACTGGCGGTTGTCGTCGGAGAAAGCCAGGTCGTGCTGGGTGGCCGGCAGGGCGATGGTGACGATCGTCGAGTCCAGGATGACCGTCAGCTGCGCCAGGCTCAACACGACGAGCGCGAACCACCGATTCGGTACGTCTTCGGATTTCACGGGGACCTTCGATCACTCGCGGGCTTGACTTATCGATGTTATATTAACTTACCGACGATAAGTCAAGTGTTGGCGGGTAAGGTGACCGGTCATGACCGACGACGTCTTCTGGCTGCGCGACGAGCCGCCGCGACCGCCGAGGCGGAACACACCGCTCACCCTGGAGCGGATCATCACCGCGGCGATTGCCGAACTCGACGCGGTGGGAGCGGAACGGCTGACGATGCGCAAGCTCGCCGAACGGCTCGAGGTGACTTCCACCGCGCTCTATTGGCACGTCGCGACGAAGGAAGACCTGCTCGACCTCGCGCTCGACCACGTCGTCGGCGAAGTACCGGTGCCCCCGCCCGGCTCGGAGCCCCGGGCCGGACTCCGGACGCTGCTCGTCGGCTGGCGCGCCGCGATGCTCGCCCATCCATGGTCGCCCGCTCTGCTCGGCCGCCCGCTTCTCGGACCCCACGTGCTGGCGCGTACCGAGTTCATCCAGGCGAAGCTCGTCCAGGCCGGGCTGGCCGGGCTGGAACTCGCGGCCGCGACCCGCACCCTTGCCGGCTTCGTGCTCGGCGCGTCCATGGCGGACGCCACCTGGCGCCGGCTGGACGACCCGGCCGCGATCGCCAAGGTCCGCGCGTACATCCTCGATTCCGCCGAGCGCTACCCGACGCTCAGCACGTCCGGGTTCGTCGATGCCGGGTGGCCGGACGACGAGCTGTTCGTCTTCGGCCTCGACCGGGTGCTCGACCGGCTTCTCGCCAGGACCTGATCGCGGGGACGGTGCGACGGCGGGTCACCGGCAGGCGAACCCGGGCGCGTCAGTTCGGCCGACGCTAGAGTCACCCGTCAAGACTGCCAGTCCGGAAAGGACGCTCCTGCTTCATGAACGATCACCATTCGTCGTCCGTCTTCGGTCTCGGACTCGGGTTCGGTTCGGGCCTGATCTTCGCCGTGCTCACGATCATCGCGCTGTGGAAGGTCTTCACCAAGGCCGGACGGCCCGGCTGGGCGGCGATCATCCCGATCTACAACGCCTACACCCTGCTGAAGATCGCCGGTCGCTCCGGGTGGTGGCTGCTCCTGCTGCTGATCCCGCTGGTCAACCTGGTCGTCGCGATCGTCGTTTCGGTCGACGTCGCGAAGGCGTTCGGCAAGAGCGGGGTTTTCGGCTTCTTCGGGCTGTTCCTGTTCTCCATCATCGGCTACCTGATTCTCGCCTTCGGCGGAGCTCGGTACACCGGTCCGCCCGCCAGGGGCCCTCGGTAGCCCGGATCGGGCGAAACCGTGCGAACTGACCCATTCAGGAGTTAGGCTGCTGATTCGGGGAAACACGCACGGACGGGGGATCTCGTGGACCTTGTCGTGGACATACCGGAACTGCGCAGGTTCGGCACGAGTGTGCTCGGTGGCGACGGTCTCGGCGACGGCGGCGGGGTGATCGACTACCTGCACGCGGGCCACCGCCTGCTCCGGGACGTCGCGACCGAAGCCGAACAGGGCGTGCTGCAGGGTGGCTGGGGGAAGACCGGGCAGTTCCAGGAAGGGCTCCTCCGGTTCGCGCACGAATTCGCGCTCAAGGTGACGGACTTCGTCGACGAGGAGGGTGAATTCATCCAGTTCCTCAACGGCTTGCGCGACCGGATGCTCCAGTCCGCCGACGCGTACGAGGGAACCGAGGCGCAGAACGTGCAGGCCCTCAACGCGATCGCCAAGAAGCTGAATCCGGGCTAGGGGGACGACATGGCCCAGCGGTGGTACACGGCGGACGACGGCGGCCCGGTCGCCGATCTCGATCCGGTCTTTCGCAACGGTTACGCACCGGCCCTGCACGGAATGCTGAAGGCGTTGAGCGTCGTCAACACCGACGGGCCGCCGTGGGGGCCGAGGTGGGCCCAGTTCGACGACCCGATCTACGAGCCGACGGAGCTGCGCTCGGCCATGGACAACGCCGGGTGGTCGGTCGCGTACTGCACGCTTCACCCGATCATGCAGGGCTCGGTCCACGGCGACGGCAGCCGTGACCTCAGTGTGGGCGAGTTCTTCAGCCACGCGGAGATCCTCACCGGCCAGGACGTCGGCAAGGTCAAGGGCTACGCCGACCGGGACCACCCGGATGCGCTCAAGCTCCAGAACGGTGGCTGGATCCAGCGCGCGGGCGACGCGCTCGAGAACGCCCGCGCTTCCGGCCGGGCGCTGTCCGAGTACGGCCGGCTCGAACCGGTGCAGCTGGGCAACGGGTGGTGGGGCGGCCACTGGAGCGGGCCGCCCGGTTCGGTGCCGCACGACGCGCAGGCGCGCTGTTCGACCATCAACGAGTGGTACGAAAACTTCCGCGCGTCGGCACTGACCGTGCTGGCGGAGTCGCTCACCCGGTTCGGCGCGATCATCCACGGTGCGCGGTACAACCTGAACAGCTTGATGGGCGCGTGCGTGGACCAGCTCGAAAAGTTCGACGCCGAAGCCGAAGTGGCACAAGGCTTGTCCACCGGCTGGAAGACCTACCGGGGCATCGTGGACCTGGTGACCGCCGGTCCGATGGCCCCCTTCGTGATCGCCGACAAGATGGTCGAGGTGCTCGGTGACAACGGCACCGAAAGCCTCGACGCCGGCGGCTTCTACGGCACGCTCTACAGCTTCCTCCGGAAGGCGGACGAGCTGATGCGCCGCACGACCGACGAGGTCGACGCGCTCATCGACGAGATGCGGAAGAAGTTCGTCGTCGCGGACAAGGACCTGGGCGCGCCGTCCTGGATCGGGTCGGCGCCGGAGATCGCCTGAGCGTGGCCTCTGAACGCCGGGGGAGTAGCGTGCACGGTGCGGGACACGCGCGGCCGGGAGATCGCCGCGGCCTGTGGCCTGTCGGCCACTGAAGGCTGAGTTTCGTTTCGGTTATGGAGAAATCGTCGTGATGTATGCGCCCACCCTGCTGGACCCGGCTGCGGAATCGTTGAAGCTGGCGGACGTGTGCGGCGCGACGCAGGTCGCTCGCGAAGCCCGGACGCTGCTCGGTGATCGGTTCAGCTCGGTGACGTTCATGTACGTGCTGATGCGGGCGTACGAGGTGGAATACAACGCGGCGCGGGACGCTTCGCGGTGGCACGAGTTCCATGGTGGGCCGCGGGCGCTTTCGGATGCCGATCTGGAGAAGCTGCTCGCTCCGTGGCTCGGCCGCTGATCATCTGTTGCGGCGAAAGTGGATGAAGTCGCCGGTGATCTCCAAAGATTCTCGGTCGAGGAAGCGCTTTACCGACAAGGTCGGCGGGAATTACCCTGTAGCTGCGGCACGCCGCCGGACGGCTTCGTCGGTGCGTCACCAGGTTTTCGGAATTCGTATCGAAACGAGGGGAAGCAGATGAAATCCACACCCGCTGCCGCGCTCACGGTAACGAATCTCGCGGAATCCGATGATCGTCCCGGCGCCGACCGCGGCGTCAGGTTCAATGTCGCGCAGGGTCCGGCGCTCACCGTGACGCCCCTGGCCGAGCGTGACGAACACGGCGGCACCGGCCGCGGTGTGACCATGTACAACGAAGCCGAGAAGGCCGACGTCGCCGCGAAACCGCGCTGACCGGCGGAACAGGCGTTTCGATGTCCCGCGGGCACGTCCCCCGCACCTGCCTGGTGTCGATGCCGTGGCACTCGCTGCACCGCCCCTCCCTCGCGCTCGGCGTACTGCGCGCGGCGTGCGCCCGGGAGGGATTTCCGGTCCCGGTTTCCTACCACGGCAGTCTCGCCTTCGCCGACATGATGCTGCGGGCCGGCCTGACCGTGGGCGATTACGCGGAACTGGCGGACACCGGGTTCCACCATTCGCTCGGCGAATGGACCTTTGCGGGCGCGCTCAACGGACCTGATTTCGGCTATGCGGGCATGCGGGATCTGGCCCGCCGCGCCGGCCTGCCCTTCCGCATCGCCGCGGCGGTTCGTGAGCTCGCGGACGAATTCGCCGATCAGGCCGCCGACGCGATTCTCGCCCACGAGCCGGAACTGGTCGGCTTCAGCGCGACCTTCAGCCAGACCATCGCCAGCCTGGCGGTGGCCCGGCGGATCAAGGACCGGCGCCCCGGCGTGCAGATCCTGGTCGGGGGTTACTCGACCGACGGCCCGATGGGCGTGGCGCTGCACCGGGAGTACCCGTTCGTCGACTACGTCCTGCGCGGCGAGGCCGACGTGAATTTCCCGAAACTGCTTACGGCCCTCGCCGAATGCCACGCGACCGGAACCCGCGACGGCCTCGACGACGTGCCCCAGCTGTGCTGGCGCGACGACGTCGGCGCCACCCGGGTCAGTCCGTGCCCGTCCCGGCTGGTCTCGCCGACGTCGATCACGACGCCGGACTACGACGACTGGTTCGCCGCCGTTCCCCCTTCCGTCGCGGCCCGCGTCGAACCGGAGCTGGTCGTGGAGTCCTCCCGCGGCTGCTGGTGGGGGGAGAAACACCACTGCGTCTTCTGCGGCCTCAACGGCACCGCGATGACGTACCGGGCCAAGCCCGCCCAGTCCTTTGTGGACGAGCTGCTCGGGCTGGTGCGCCGGCACCGGATCCTCGACGTCACCACGATCGACAACATCCTGCCGAACGAGTACTACCGGTCGGCACTGCCGGAGCTGGCCGACAGCGGCCACGACCTGCGCATCCACTACGAGATCAAGGCCAACGCGCAGATCGAGGACGTGGCCGCGCTGCGGGCGGCCGGCGTGTGGGACGTCCAGCCCGGCGTCGAGAGCCTGGTCGACGACGTCCTGCAGCGGATGCGCAAGGGTGTCCGCGGGGCGCACAACGTGCGGATGCTGCGCGACGGTGCCTCGGCCGGGCTCAACATCACCTGGAACTGGTTGTACGGGTTTCCGGGCGAGCGCCTGGCGGACTACGCCGCGGTCGTGGCCCAGCTGCCCGCCCTGGTGCACCTGCAACCGCCCAGTGGTGCGGCACGGATCGCGCTGCAACGGTTTTCGCCGAACTTCGACGACCCGCGGCAGGGCTTCACCCAGCGACGCCCGGCGGCGGGGGCGCGCCTCGTCCACGACATCGACGACCCGGCGCGGCTCGCCGAGCTCGTCTACTCCTTCGACACCCCGGACCAGGGACTCACGGCCGAGGAGGTCACGCCACTGATCGACGCGCTGGCCGCTTGGACTGCGGGCGGTGCGGGAAGTGCACTGATCGCCCGCACCATCGGCGACGTCGTGGTGATCCGGGACCGGCGCCACGGCTGGGCACCGGCCGACCACGTGCTCGAGCACCCGCGTGAAATCGCGGCCTGGCGGGCACTGGAAACCGGCCGCGCCCCGCTCCGGGTGCTTGCCGAACAGAACCACGAATGGGACCCGGACGACTTCGGCCACTGGCTTCGCCGGCTCGAGGAAGCCGGTCTGGTCTTCACCGATGGCACTTTGTGGATCACCCTGGCCACCTCGCCCACCGTGGCGCGGAAGACCCAGGTGCCGTTGCCGGTTCTCGCGCCGTCCGCCTGAGAAGGAGTTCCATGCGTACCCTGTCCGCTCCGCACCCGGCGTGGCCCGAAACGGTCGAACTCGGCTTCGGCCGAATCGAGGCCGATCCCGACGCCGCACTGCGGGTCGTGGCCGAACTGGCGGGGCGTGCGCAGCAGTTGCGGCTGCCGGAGCCGTTCGCCTTCGGCGATTCCGCGCACCGCGACGCGACGATGGTGCGTTTGCTCGCCGCCGCGGCGGCGGCGTTCGTTCCGGTGGACTGGACCTTGCGGGAGTCGTTGCCGGACACCGTTCCCGAACGCGCTTTGTGGCATCTGCCGCCACCGCGGGGCGACGGGGAACTCGGTCGCCGCTGGCGTGAAGCTCACGACGTGGGCAGCTGCACCTACCGGTACGGCCCGGGGTTCGTCCTCATCCACGACACCCGCCCGGGCGGGCCGATCAACCGCGTCCACGTCGAAGCCGGCTGGGTCGGCACCTTCCGGACCCTGGCCGGCACGGACCGGCCGCCGGCGGGCGGGGCCGCGGCGGATCTCCTCGACCAGCTGGCGGCTCACCAGCTCGCCCTGCGGTTGGACGACCGGTATGCCGTCGTCCTGCCCTACCACGCGGATCGGCGTCCACCACCCGGCCGGGTGGTCGCGTCGGTGAAGCCGGGCCCATGACCGACGCCTCGCCGGACGTGTCGGCGTCGGCGGCCGGGCTGCGCGGGCATCGCGCGTTCCGGTTCCTGTGGACCGCGGACGCCGCCTCCCAGTTGGGTACCGCCGCCGCGACCGCGCTGGTGCCCCTGCTCGCCGCGACCACCCTCGGCGCCACTCCGTTGCAGATGGGACTGCTCACCGCGGCGGAGACCGTGGCGTTCCTGGTCATCGGCCTGCCCGCCGGTGCCTGGATCGACCGGACCCGCCGCCGCCGCGCGGTGCTCGTCGGCGCTGATCTCGTCCGGGCCTTGCTGTTCTTCGGGCTTCCGGTCGCGGGCTGGACCGGTGTGCTGGACTTTCCGCAGCTGCTCGTCACGGCTGTGCTCGTCGGCGTCGCGACCGTGTTCTTCGACGCCGCCTATCAGGCGTACCTGCCGGTGGTGATCGGGCTGGAGAACCTGGAAGCCGGCTACGCGCGCCTGCAGATCACCCTGTCGGTCGCCGCGGCCGCCGGGCCCGGCATCGGCGGCCTGCTCACCCGCGTGATCGGTGCCGCCTCCGGGCTGCTGCTCACCGGGGCGGGCTACCTGGCTTCGGCCGCGCTCCTGTCGCGCGTCCGGGCCGACGTGCCGCCGATCCCACCGCGGCCGCGGGAGGTGCGGCTACGCACCGAGATCGCCGAGGGCCTCCGCTACATCGCCGGTCACCGCCAGCTCCGCCTGCTGGCCGTCGCGAGTTCCGTCGCGGCGTTCTTCACCGCCGGCATCATTTCCATGGAAGTCCTGTTCTTCACGCACGACCTGCACCTGGACGCGGCGGGTGCGGGCGTCCTGCTGGCCTTGTCGGGTGTGGGCAGCGTCATCGGCGCCGCGACGACCGGCCGCTGGACCCGCCGCATCGGAACGGCTCGCGCCAACTGGCTGGTGCCGGTGCTGACCTGGCCACCGCACCTGCTGCTCCCGCTCGCCCAGCCGGGTCCGATCGGCCTGCTCCTGGCCGCAACGGGCATCGTCATCCACGCCGCCGGCGGCACGACCTACAACGTGATCGTGATGACCCGCCGCCAGCGACTCACCCCGGACGCACTGCGCGGCCGCGTCCACACGAGCATGCGCGTGCTCATCTGGGGAACCATGCCACTCGGCGCCTTGGCCGCGGGCGTCTTCGCCGAGTCGGTGGGGACGCGCGCGACCCTGACCATCGCCGTCGCCGGAATCCTCATCGCGATCGTGCCCGCGGCCCGGTCCGCCCGTGACCACCCGGTCTCCTGAGGTCAGGCGGCCGCCGCTTTCAGGGACTCGGACAAGGTGACCAGCTCGCGGGCGTCCTCGTCCAGGCTGCCGCCGTCCGGGATGGCCAGTGGCATCGGCTCCTCCGGGGCCGGTTCCCGGCGGGCGTGTGCGCGCAGCGCCTCCGTGAGCCGATCCGGCAACGGGCCGTCCAAGCGGGCGACGTACGGGCTGATCCGGACCAGCCCGTCCCGGCATTCGATCACCCGCCGGTAATAACGGCGGTGCACGCCCAGCACGCTCAGCGTGTCCCACCGGCCCAGCGGGGTCCGGCTCAGCGCGTCCGCCGGGAACGCCTCGTGCAGCTGTGTCCACAACGGACGGAGCCGGTGGTACGTCCGCAGGTGCTGCCACCACACGCGGGCCGCCGCCAGGCGGGTGGCGACGCCGGGGTAGGACAGGCCGACGACGAGCAGGATCGCGCTCGGGAACACCAGCCAGACCGTCGCCTGCACCAGCAGCCAGGGGATCGCCGCGCCCGCCCAGTGCACCAGCACCACCGCGATCAGGGTCGCCCCGCCCAGGGCGCCGATCGCGAACCCCGCCGACGCCACCGACAGCCCGCGGGCCAGCCGCGGTGCCGCCCCGCGGGCGTAGCGCCGGGCGAAGAAACAGGCACTCGCGATGCCGTACGTGAGGTACAGGTCGGCCGCGAGGTAGAAGACCGAAACCCCGGCACGGGGGTACTGCGCCGGCGGGACGTCCGGCATCAGCACCGTGACGGTCGCCATCACCAGGATCGCGACGGCCGGCGGGATCAGTTCCAGCCGGGCCCGCCGCCGGGCCCGGGCGGCCGGCAGGGCCGAGAACAGGAAGAAACACGCCAGCGAGAAGACCAGCCCGCAGAGGAACACGTGCTGGAACAGCAGCGGCACGATCCGCCCGGGGTCCGGCTGGTTGACGTCTCCGGCCAGGAGGCCCAGCGGGTAGGCGGCCGCGAAGCAGGCCAGGCAGGCGGTGACCATCCAGCGCGCCACGTCGCCCGGCGCCCGGGTCAGCTGGTAGCTCTTCCACAGCAGCGCGGGGAACAGGATGACGCCCTGCACGACGATCAGCGTGACCTTGCTGCTCACAGCCAGCCGAGCCGTTCGTCCAGGGCAGCGTCGATCCGCCGCGCGGCGTGCTCGTCCGACGACGGTGTGGCGACCCGATCGAGGACCGAGGCCCACTCCAGGATGATCGTCGCCACCGTCTCGGCCTCCCGCTCGTGGTCGGTGTCGTAGGAGGTGCGCAGCAGGGCCCGCCGGACCGCCTCCGGTTCCAGGCCCGGCGCCAGCTGCGCCACCAGGCCGGGGTTCTCCTCGGTGGGGCCGTGGCCGGCCAGTAGGTGGCCCAGCTCGTGCAGGATGATGTGGCGCTGGTGGGCCTTGCTCGTGTCCTGCTGGTAGACGATGTAGTCGGCCTGGCCGGTGGCGATCCAGGCCCCGAACGGCCCCGGCACCGGGATCCGGTGCGGGATCAGCCGGATCGGGCGGCCGCGCTGGTGACCGACGCTGCGGCACAGCTCGAGGACGTCGAGCGGCGGCCGGATGCCCAGTTCGTTCAGCAGCCGCCTGCAGCGGCGCCGCAACTCGCGTTCCTTCACCAGCCGCCTTGCCATCGCCGTCGGAGCACCACGGACGGTAGCCCGTCGCGCCCTTACGGTAGACGACGCCGGCCCAGTCGATCATCGCCCGCCCCGGGGACCCGAAGCCGCCGGTCACCAACTCACGCACCGGAACGGCCAACTCGCCGGCGGTGTGGGTGAGTTGGCCGTTCCGGTTGGTGAGTTGGCCGCCGGGGGTGTTGTGGTCGGGGCTGGGGGAGGCCAGTGTGCGGGGTCGGGATGCACCCGATGTGGTCCTGGGTGCGTTCCCGGCCGGCGCAGACGCCCCGCGCCGTAGGTAGTCAAGTGACCGCTGGCCCTAGTGGCTGGTGGTCGTGAGTGGTAATTCGGGTTCTAACCCGAATTACCACTCACGACGGCTGCGGCAGACCGGCGGACCGGCGTTCAGGGGTGTTCCTCCCGTGCGATCTCGCAGAGTGACGCGCGCAGGGGTGAGCTGCCGCTCACCGGGTCGCTCGGGCCCTGGCCGAGCACGAGGTTGAGGTTGGCGCTGCCGTCGCCGGTGACCGGGTAGCCTGGCTCGCCGAGCCCGGCCGCGGGCTGCCACCAGCCGTGCTGGCCGCACACCACGTCCGGGTGGAGGTTGACGTTGAACTTCGCCCGCGCGCGGACGCTGCCGCGGGGAGTCTCCAGCCGCACCCAGTCGCCGGCCGTGATGCCGCGCGCCGCCGCCGTGTCGGGGTGCAGCTCGACCTGGGGGTCGGGGGCGGATTTGCGCAGGCTCGCGATCGCGCGGTGCTGGGTCTCGCAGAAGAACAGCGACTTGGCGCAGGTGAGGATCAGCGGGTAGCGGGCCGCCAGGTCCGGCCGGGAAACCGGGCTGAGCGACGGCTCGTCGTAGCCCGGCAGCGGCGGGTAGCCCTCCCGCCGCAGCGCCTCGGAGTACAGCTCGACGACACCGGAGGGCGTCCGGAAGCCGCGCTGCCGGTACTTGCGGTGGACCGTCCGCAGCGGCAGGCGGATGCCCTCCGGGGCGGCCCGCAACTGCTCGAGGCTGATCCCGCTCGGGGCCAGCTGGTGGCGCCAGGCCGCCTCGATGTCGCCGTCGAAGAAGTGCTCGCCCAGCCCGAGCGCCAGCGCGAGGTCGAAGATGATCCGCAGGTCCGGACGGGCTTCGCCGCGCGGGGCGACCAGCGGACGTCGCAACTGGACGGTGGACTGCGCGTCCTGGCTCGTCTCGAAGCCGATCCGCAGGGCCTCGCCTTCCCATGCGCTCGTCGCCGGCAGCACGATGTCGGCCTGCTCCGCGGTCGGGTTCAGGAACAGATCGGTGTGCACGAAGAAGTCCAGGGCGCCGAGCGCGTCCCGGCCACGCGCGCTGTCGCCGTGGGCCAGTACGAGGTTGGCACCGAAGTTGACCAGCGCCCGGGCCCGGTACGGGACGCCGTCCAGCGCCGCCCGGTAGAAGTCCTCGCCGGTGACGAACTCGAACCGCGCCGGGCCGAGCGGCCGCTCGCGGACGCCGATGGCCTTGGCCCGCTGCCCGGGGGACAGCAGCGCCGCGCCGTCGACCGGGTTCGACGGCACCGGGGTGAACAGGACGTTCCCGCCGGGCACGTCGAGGCAGCCGGTGAGGGCGTACAGCTGGCCGATGGCTCGCACGGTCTGCGTCGCGTTGCTGTGCTGTTCGAGCCCGCTCCAGGTGTAGAACGCGACCGGGCGCGCTTCCCACAGCAGCCGGGCCGCGGCGGTGATCCGGTCCGCGGGCACGCCGGTGATCCGCTCGGCGACGTCGGGGGCGAACTGGGCGCACTCTTCGGTGATGAGGTCCCAGACCCGGCGGGTCGCCACCCCGTCCGGCGGGGGTGTGCCGCGCGCGAGCAGTTCGCCGGTGTCGGTCCGGACCGCCCACGCCGCGTTGGTCCACCGTTCGACGAAATGCGTGTCGTACCAGCCGTTTTCGAGCATCTCGTTGGTGATCGCCAGCGCGAGTGCGGCATCCGTGCCGGGCCGGACGCGCAGCCAGTGATCGGCCTTGCTCGCCAGGCCGGCCCGCCGCGGATCCACCACGACGAGCTTCGCGCCCCGCCGCAGGGCCGCCGTGGTCGCGGTGGCGTGCGCGAGCCGGGACACCGACGGGTTGTACCCCCAGTAGAGGATGCAGCCGGCGTTTTCGAGGTCGGGCAGGTATGCGCCGGGCACCGGCTCGCCCCAGGTGTAGGTGGTGGCCAGGTGGCGGCCCCAGCCGCACAGCTCCATGTAGCTCCTGATTGAGCGCCTTGCCGAGCAGTTGAAGGTGTCGTGGGTGATTTCGGTAAGCCTTGAATACCTTGCCGATATGCTGACTCTCGAACGCTGCTCGAAATTCGTCCGTCTCGAAAAAGCCGTTCGTCAGCTCGACCGGTGGTGTGCGGAGCTGGTCACGCTGCTCCCGATGGCACCTGCTGCACAGGCGAGCGGTGTTGTCGGCTGCGAGCGCTGTCCCGCACCCCGGGCAGCGACGACCACCAGATGAACCGGTTGCGCGCTGCTGCGGACCGCCGGGTGAACTCATCCGATCCCCTCGTCAACGTTAGAGCCAGCCTGCCCTCTGACCAGCGTACATAGTGCGACAGGCTCTCACCAGCAGATCAATCTCATGAGCTCAGAAACCGGCGCCTACCAGGCGTTTATGTCGAGGCCGGCATGCCGCATGTCCGACTTGATATAGACCCGACCCGCTGCGCTGCGTGACGGTTGGCGGCGGCAGGGTCCAGCGTTCCGGCCGGAGACGCAGGGTCCGCACCAGGCGGCCACCTCTCGACCGAACGGCGACGTGAACAACATGCTCCTCACGGCATCGCTCACCACTGGTGTAGTCCGCGTCACACGCGGAATGCTGGCATCGACTCGCCTGGTTGACGAGATATTGACACTGGATCATGTCGACTGGGAAACCACACTCGCGGTTGGCGACGTCGAATTCCATCGCAGCAAGGATGGTCCGTTCCCCAACCATCAGCTTCGAATCAGTGTCCGCCCGTCGGCGGGCTTCGCGGCACTGAATTACACGGACCATGACGATCCAGAGATGACGATCGCCAACTCTTTCAACCCCAAGCGTCCACTGCCTGAGGTGGACTTAATTTTTAACGGTACAACCGGCGCGGTATTTCCGCGCACGGCAGCCATTCCGGTTGCCGATACGCGCATGGCGTTGATCGAATGGCTGGAAACGCGAAAGCGGCCGACCTGTATCAACTGGCGCCCATACGACTCCTACTGAAAATCGCACTCAATGAAAGAAAGTCTGCAAGCCTGCGGGCAACGGGAGGGCGGAAGTGAACAGGGAGGCAGATATCCGTCCGACTGACTCGGACTTCGCTCAGCTGGCCCGGCCACGCGCGCCCGGCGAACCGATGACCGAAAAGGACTTCGTGACGGCAAAGCGGCTTGTGGACGCGTACTGGCCCAAGTTCCGTGCTCCGCGCACGTTGCCGGAGAAGTGGCAATGACAGTTCTCGACGACAGGCCAGGAATCCTGGCTGAACACAGGTCCATGTCCTACCCAACCGACTACGAGTGGCACGCATTCATCGACGGACTGGCTCACTGGTACCCACTCGTCCAGTTGCGTGCCGACTGGCCACCGCTGCTCACACCGGGCTGCGAAGAGGACCAGGCATTTCCGCTGCGGCATGACCGCGAGAGCGTCACGAGGTGGCCGGTGCACCCGCTCCCGGGGCGCACCTGCCCCGGCTGCGAGCTCCGCGCGCTCGCAGCAACCCGGGAGACGCTTCGTGCTCAAGGGCTCTTTCGGGAGGTGCCGGATGCATAAGCGTGATCGAGAACTGCTCGCCAAGATGGCCGGTGTGAACCGGGCTATGGGTGATATCACGCTCAAGCTTCTGCACGTCCACACCCAGGACGACGAATACGAGCGGTGGCTTCGCGAACTCGGCAAACGCCTCACCGAACTCGCAACCGACATGACCACCCGAGCGGATGAAATTGGCCGAGTAATCGAACCCGGCCCCTGAATCCCCGGTCGACGCACTGCGCCCTCCTCGCGGTGCGTCGGCTGGGCCCCACCCCCGCCCGTCGTCAAGGTCACCGCCCCGGTCGCATTCAAGTTCTTCCGAGCTTGAGGCTCGGAGGTTTATTGGTACACAACGGAAAGAGGAGTGTTGAGAACAACCGCAATCGCGTGCACCGTGGCAGCGTTGGCACTGCCCGGACTGCTGGGCGCAAGCACCGCAACCGCTGCTGTCCAACCGGAGATTGTTGGCGGCAGTGCCGCGACCGGGGACACGGGCTGGGCGGTGTCGATGGTGTATGACGCCCCCGCCTACGGTCGGTTCGCCGCTCCCTGGTGCGGCGGCGCGCTGCTGTTCCGTAGCTGGGTGGCGACCAACGCGCACTGTTTCACCGACATGCCGGGCAATGCCGGGAGCATCCCCATGTCGGCACGGACCTTCTCCGTGCGCGTGGGATCGAAGGACCGTACTCAGGGAGGGGAGACGGCCAAGGTCGTCGAGATCAAGGTTCACCCCGGCTGGCAGTGGGCCGCCGGAGCGCCCGCACAGCCGGTGGACGACATCGCCCTGCTCAAGCTGGATCACCCGGTGAACGTGCAGCCGATCCAGCTCGCCGGGCACCCGGCCAGGCCGGGTGATCGGGTGACGCTGTACGGGTGGGGTGCGGACCAGCCGGACGGGGACACGAGCCATCGGCCGGTGCAGCTTCAGCAGCTGCACACCACGGTGCTGTCGCCGGGCCGGTGCGCCGACGCGGGACAGTCGGCGGGCGAGATCTGCACCGACAACCCGCACGGGACCGACGGTCCCGGCGGCGGTGACTCCGGCGGCCCCGCCGTCGCACTGGTGCACGGTGTGCCGCAACTGGTCGGCACGTGCGGCCGCGCCGCCGCCCAGTACCCGGGTGTGAAGCCGACCGTCTACACCAGCGCCCCGGACTTCCGGACCTGGATCTATGACACGGCCCGTGGGGTTCCCGCCGCTGCTGCCTAGCCAGCGTGCTTAGCCGGGGGGTCTCCGACGCTGGCTGTCGGAGACCCCACGGTCGTGGGCCGATCTAAGCAGGTCACAACGGTAGTAGAAGTGCATTATAAACTTCGTAGTTGTCGCCGAAGAACTCCACTTCGGCCGGGCCGCGGCACGGCTGCACATGAGCCAGCCGCCGCTGAGCCGGGCGATCAAGCAGCTGGAAACCGACGTCGGGGCCGTCCTGCTGCTGCGGTCCGCCGCGGGGGTCATGCTCACCCCGGCCGGGACGGCGCTGCTGGCCGAGGCGCGGGCGTTGCTCGACCAGGCCGACCAGGCTCGCGTGCGGGTGGCCACGGCGGCGGGCGTGCCGACGCTCACCGTCGGCATCCTCGGCGACGGTGCCGACCCGGCCGCGACCCGGCTCGCCGACGCCTACCGGCGGCAGCACCCGGACGTCGAGGTCCGTGTCCGCGACGCCGACCTGACCGACCCGACCTGCGGGCTCCGCGCCGGGCTCGTCGACGTCGCGCTGACCCGCGGGCCGTTCGACGAGACCGGTCTGACCGTGCACGAACTGCGTGCCGACCCGGTGGGCGCGGTGCTGCGCGCCGACGACCCCCTCTCCGGCCGCGACCACCTCACGCTCGCCGACCTGGCCGGACGGCGCTGGTTCCGGTTCCCCGGCGGCACCGACCCGGTGTGGCAGACGTACTGGCATGGCGGGGAACCCCGCGAAGGGCCGGTGGTGCGGGCGGTGCAGGAGTGCCTGCAGGCCGTGCTGTGGAACGGCACGGTCGGGCTGATGCCGCTCGGGCACCGGCCGCCGGGCGAACTGGTCGTGGTGCCGCTGACCGGCCTGGCCCCGAACCCGGTGGTGGTCGCCTGGCGCGACAGCGACGCCGGGCCGCTGATCCGCTCGTTCGCGCGGCTGGCGACGGCTGCTTATCGCGGGTGAGCGGCGCCCGGACCGGTGCGGAAGCCTGCCCAGCGCCGCCGCCGAACGGCCGAGCACGTCGCCCTGCGCCGCGCTCGAGACCCGGCGCCGCGGCGGGGTGGCTAGACCACCGGCTGGCGGCGGACGTCGTAGAGATCCCAGTCCAGCTGCCAGAACGCGTCGATGCCGTGCTCGCGGATGTACTTCCGCTCGGTGTCGTGCACCGGGTAGCAGCCGGCGATGCTGATCGGCGCGCCGCCGACGTCGATCAGCGTGTACTGGTGCGCGTCGAGGCCCGCGGGCGCCGAAATCGCGAACGCCGTCATCGGCGACTCCGGGGCGATCGGCTGGCCGAAGTCGATGGTGTCGCCGTAGACGAACGGGCAGGTGCCGCGCAGCTGCTCGGCCAGGTAGCCGATGGCCAGCGCCCAGACCGGGTCGTCGGAGCGGACGCTGATCCACAGCTCCGGTCCCACGCCGTGCCAGTCCGGGTGGTCGGCCAGGGAAAGGCCGTAGGTCGCGCCGGTCAGGTACCGCGGCTCCGGCTCGTCGGCGTAGACGAACGCGATGACGTCGTCCAGTCCGGGCTGCGTCGACGGAATGGGCTGCAACCGGGGCGCGGCGGACCCCGTCAGGGTGTCGAGATGGGCGAAATACCGCTCGGCACGGCTGGGCATGGCGCGCAGCATACGACCGGCCGGGCGTCGGCGTGGGTTATCCCGTTGGCCCGGGCGCGGCAAGATCGGGCAGGGTGGGGAGCATGCGAGTGCTCGTGATCGGCAGCGGAATCGGCGGCGCGGCGACGGCCTGGCACCTGACGGCCCGTGGCGCGGAAGTGATCGTGGCGGACGCGGCACGCCCGGGGACGGCGACCGAGGCCGGTGCCGGCATCGTCAGTCCCTGGACATCCCGCTGGGACGACGCGCTGTACCCGCTCGCGGCGGCCGCGGGCCGGTACTACCGGGAGTTCACGGCGGAGCTCGAAGGTTCGTCGTTCGAGGTGGTCGGCGGAATGGTGGTGTCGGCCGACGACGCGGAGCTGGCCGGAGCGTACGAGCGGCTGACGTCGCGGGCGGCGGACGCGCCCGAGATCGGCGAGGTCCGGCGCCTCGACCCGGCGCAGGCCCGCGAGCTGTTCCCGGCACTGGCACCCGGGTTGGGCGCGGTGCACCTGGCGGGTGCCGGCCGCGTCGACGGCCATCTGCTGCGCCGCGCCCTGCTGGCGGCCGCCGAGCGGAGGGGCGCGAAGTTCGTCGAGGGCGAGGTCGCGTTCCGCGCGGACGGCACGGTGGCGACCCCGGACGGCCCCCTGGACGCGGACAGCGTGGTGGTGGCGGCCGGCGCGTGGAGCCGCGACCTGCTGGCCCCGCTGGGAATCGACCTGCCGGTGACGCCGCATCGAGGCCAGATCAGCCACTTCGACCTGCCGGGCACGGAAACGGCGGCCTGGCCGGTGGTCCTGCCACGCACCAGCCACTACCTCCTGGCCTTCGGTGGCGGCCGGGTGGTGGCGGGCGCAACGCGCGAGGCGGAGTCGGGCTTCGACTACCGCGTCACGGCGGCCGGGCAGCGCGAGGTGCTGGAGAACGCACTGTCGGTGGCGCCAGGGCTGGCGGACGCAACCCTCGCGGAAACCCGGGTCGGCTTCCGTCCCGGAACGCCGGACGGCCTTCCGGTGCTGGGCTTGGTCCGGCCGGGCCTGGCGGTGGCGACGGGCTTCGGCGCGGGCGGGCTCACGAACGCACCGTTCGCGGGAAAGCTGGTGGCGGCGATGGCCTTGGGCGAGGACCCGGGGTTCGACCTGAGCGCGTTCGCGCCGGACCGGTTTTGAGGGGGTATCGCCTCCGCGCGGCATCGGAGGAGGATTTGCCGGCGCTGCTGGCGATCCTCGACGGGGCCGGCGAGTGGTTGGGGACCCAGGGCACCGACCAGTGGGCGGGATCGCGCTGGCGGGCGGAGGAACTGCGCCCGGACCTGGCGACCGGCGGGCTGCGGGTGGCGGAGAAAGTGATCACCCGGGATTTCCCGGGCGCCGAACCCGGCCCGGCGAAGGCCGACCGCGGCCGGATTCCGCGCCGGCCGGTCCCGGTCGCCACCATGACCCTCGGCGAGGCCGCCTCATCGCGTTGGCTCCCTGCCGACGATCCCGCCTCCGCGCTCTACCTCAGCCACTTCGCCGTCGACCGGTGCCATGCCGGGCTCGGCGTCGGGAGCTGGCTGATCGGCGAAGCCGCCGGTGAAGCCGCGCGGCGAGGGAAACGCTCCCTGCGGCTCGACGCCTGGACCACCAACCGCCGGCTGCACGACTACTACCGCCGGCGGGGCTTCCGGCTCGTGCGGATCGCCGGTGATCGCTCCGGTGCCTTGTTCGAACGGGCCGTCAGCCCTCGGTGACCAGCTCCAGCACGTGCTCGCCCGTGCGCTCGACCACCAGCCCCGCCTTGGTGATCACCTTCGTCAGCTGGTCCACAGTGGACGGTTCCGCGCGCGTTTCCACCAGCACGCGCGCCAACCGGCCCTTGTGCGCCTTGTTGAAGTGGCTCACCGTCACGCGCTCGCCGCGGGCGGTCTCCGTCACCACCCGGACCGTCACCGCGTCCGGGCGCAGGTTGGCGAACGCCGAGTACGTGCCCGAGCGCAGGTCCACCACCAGCCCCTCCACGCCTTGCAGCACCGGCTCGAGGACCGGCTTCCACAGCCCGCGGACGGTACCCAGCGCCGGCAGCGAGTTTCCGCCCGAGAGGCGGTACGCCGGGATCGGGTCGGTGGCCGACACCACGCCGAACAGCGACGACGTCACCGCCAGCCGCCGGTGCGCCTTCGCCAACCCGGCCCTCGTGAAGCTCTTCACGTCCAGTGCGTCGTAGAGCACGCCGGTGTAGCGGCGCAGCGCCGGCATCGTCGGGGACGTCCACAGCTGCGCGTTGCGCGCGACCTCCCCGGCCTGCCGCTCGGTGAGGCCCAGGACCGCGACGCTGGCCGGGACGTCGGCGGCCAGCGCGACCAGCGCGTCGGCGAGCTTCGCGCGCGCCGGGTTCAGCTCGGGGAACGACAGCCCGTCGAGGTCGAGCGGGCCGCCGCGGCCGCCGTCGGCTTTGGTCTCGGAAGGAGGGAGGAGCACCAGCACGTGCCGAGCCTACTGTGCCGTTCATTGCCCATCCGACCACAGTCACGGCCGGAGGGCTTTCGTGGCAACGGTTGCTTGCCGCTCGGGGGGCGGCCTGCTTTTGGCCGGATCGGTAATCGGGATGCGCGGACACCGCCGCCCGGCCTAGCCTCCCGGCATGGACCTGACCTGGCGCCCGTTGACCCTCGACGACGCTCCCGCCCTCGCCGGGCTGTACGCGGCGGCCGAGGAAGTCGACCGGACGGGTGAGCACTTCAGCGCGGAAGACCTCCGCGACGAGCTGGCCGCCCCCAACGTCGACCTGGCCCGCGCCACCGCCGGCACCTGGGCGGGCGACCGGCTCGTGGGCTACGGCCTGGTGCTGCGCCGCGCGACCGCGACCCCCGTGCACATGATCCGGCTCCAGTCGGTCGTGCACCCGGAACACCGCAGCGACGCCGTCGGCACTCACCTGATCGAGTGGTTTTCGCGCACGAGCCGCGAGGTCCACGAGCGCGCCTTCCCGGGCGCGCCGCTCGAACTGCACCACGGCAGTCACCAGAACGAGCGCTGGATCGCCGGTGTCCTCACCCGCGCGGGCTACACGCACGGCCGGACCATGGTCAACATGCGGGTCGGCCTCGCCGACCTGCCGCCACAGCCGCCGCTGCCCGACGGCTTGGAGGCGGTGCCCTTCGACTTCGAGTACGACCTCGCCGCGCTCGACGCCCGCAACGACACCTTCGCCGGCCACTGGGGCAGCACCAGCTACGAGCCGGACGCCTGGCGCCACCTGGTCACCGGTTCGAAGGACTTCCGCCCCGAGCTGTCGTTCCTCGTCCTGGACGGTGACGACGGTGACAAGGTGCTGGCGTTCGTGCTGAGCCACCACTACGCGTCCGAAACGGAGGCGACGGGCATCCGCGAGCACTACGCCACCTGGGTGGGCACCCGGGCGGCCCTGCGCGGCCGCGGCGTCGCGTCCGGGCTGCTGGGGCACACGCTCCTGGCGGCGAAGGACGCGGGATTCGACCGGTCGGCCCTCAACGTCGACGTCGACAATGCGCACCGTGCGCTGGGTGTCTACGAACGGTGCGGATATCGCGTCGACGACGAATGGCACGTGTACGTGCTCAAGCCTCGACGAGGTTGAGCAGCTCCTCGCCCTGCGCGTACCTCCGCAGCTGCTCCGCCGCGAGCTTCTTCGCGCGCGGGTAAAACGACGCCGACCCGCCCGCGATGTGCGGGGTGATGACCACGCCCGGAGTCGTCCACAGTGGATGATCCGCGGGCAGTGGTTCCGGGTCCACGACGTCGAGACCGGCGCGCAGGCGCCCGGTGCCGGTCTCGGCGAGCAGCGCGTCCGTGTCGATCGCCGTGCCGCGGCCGACGTTGACGACCAGGGCGTCACCGGGGAGGGCGGCGAGCTCGGCGGGGCCGATGAGGCCGCGCGTCGCGGGGGTGTCCGGCAGGATCAGCACGACGATGTCGGCCTCCGGCAGCAGCGCGGGCAGTTCGGCGACGCCGTGGACGTCCTCGGCCGGGCGCGGGCGGCTCGCCACCCGCGTCACCACTGCCTCGGCGGCGACCAGCTGACGTTCGATGGCCTGCCCGATCGAGCCGTACCCGACGAGGAGAACCCGGCTGTCGGCCAGCGACCGCGTGTGCTCCCGCACCCACTCGCCGCGTGCCTGCTGCGCGAACCAGCGCGGCAGGTCCCGCTGCGCGGCGTGGATGAGCGCGAGGGCGTGCTCGGCGACACTCAGGTCGTGCAGGCCGCGCCCGTTCGCCAGGAGCACGCCCTCGGGCAGCAGCGGCACGATCGTCTCGACGCCGGCCGAGAGCGACTGCACCACCCGCAGCGACGGCAGTTCCTTGATCAGCTTCGGTGGCTCCGGCCCGCGGTCGTAGGGCAGCACGTAGAACTCGACGTCGCCGAGATCGGCCGGAGGGGCGCCGGCGCCGTCGTAGTACGCGGCGCCGAGCCCCTCCGGCACGTCGATGTCGGTCCACGGCAGCAGTACGCGAGCGCTCATGCCGCCTTTCTACCCGCTACCGCGTGTAGTAGCCCTGCAGGTCGACGACCAGGTGCGTCGAGCCCGCCGAGTTGCGGACGTCGAAGCGCGCCCCCGTACCGAGGCGGACCGTCGCGGCGTTGGACGTGTTCTCGCCCGCCGTGACGTTCACCGTCGAGGGGACACCGGTGTAGGGCAGGTCGTGCGACCAGGCGGCCAGGAACGTCGAGAGGCTCGGCTGCACCCCGGTGATGTTCAGCGCCGCGGCCGTCGCCCCGGACGGCAGGACGGGGGCCGCCACCGTGACGATCCCGCCCGGGCCCAGTGGCGCCGGCGTGCCGGCGCGGGTGTCGAGCAGGCGGGTGGGCGTGGCGAGTGCCGCGTACCGGCTGCCCGCGTCGCCGGGGACGAACGAGCCGACCAGGGACAGCAGGACGTGGCTCTGGCCGTGGTGCAGGAAGATGCGGATGGCGCCGTCGTCGCCGATGCGCACCAGCGACTGGGCCGCGCGGTTCTCGTCCGGCCGGATGTTGAGCGTCGACGGGCCGGGCGTCCCCTGCGCGAAGACGCTGAAGAAGGTGCCGGAGTCGCTTTCGGTCCCGGTGAGGTTGACGGCGACCGCGACGGCGTCGGCCGGGATGCCCCCGACGCCGCGGACCGGCACCGTCACGACCTCGCCCGCGGCGAGCTTGCCCGGGTGCCCGCCGAGCGAGGTGCGGGTGTCGAGCACCAGGTCGGGCTTGTCCTTCGGCTGGTAGGTCGACTCGCCGGAGGCGCTGTAGTAGCCGAGGTAGTCGACGAGCACGTCGATGTCGCCGGCGTTGTTGCGGACCTTGATCTTTCCGTCCGGGCCGACCGGGACCACGGCCATGCCGGCGGCGGTGTTGCCGGCGGTCAGGTTGACGTTGGACGTCGTGGGCAGCGTGTCGCCGTAGGCGGTCAGGAAGGTGCTCGCGGTCCCGCTGACGCCGACCAGGCTTACCGCGACGGCGCTCGCGCCGCCCGGCAGGCCGGGGATGGCGACGGACACGGATTCGCCCGCGGCGACCGGCTTCTGGTGGCCGCCGGTGTCGGTGCGGGTGTCGAGCACGCGCTGGGCGGTGGGCAGCGCGGTGTAGGCGTCGCCGCGGAGGCGGAGGCCGATCCAGCCGGCGATGTCGTCGACGCGGGTCTCGACCGTGCCCTGCCGGGTTTCGCTCGAGCCGAGGCAGCCGGCCTGCCAGGAGGAGTGGTGGAGGCCGGCGAGTTCGACGACGCCGTCGCGCTCGCGCAGGAGCGGGCCGCCGGCATCGCCCTGGCAGGTGGTGGCGGCCGCCGGGTCGCCGAGGACGGCGAGGGTGGTGGCGGTGACGCTCTGCACGGAGACGGGGACGGTGTGGAGCTTGTCGGGCACCCACTCGGTGGCGGTCCGGCCGTAACCGGCGACGCGGAGGGCCTCGTTCTGGGCGGGGGCGGCGGTGCCGATGGCGACGGGAGCGACGTCGGTGACCGGCGCGGCCAGCTTGGCGAGGGCGACGTTGCGATCGGACCGGAAGAGGAGGTCGACGACGGCGCGTGCGGTACCGGCGGTACCCCGCTGCCCGACGATGGCCTTGGTGGCGAGCTTCGGCGGACCGGCCTGGCCGCCGTTTTCGGGGAAGCAGCCGGCGGCGGTGACCACCCACTGCGGCGCGACCAGGGCGCCGCTGCACCCGTGGACGCCGCCGACCTCGATCTTGGTGGCGAAGGTGTAAGCCCCCTCGGCGGCCGGGCTGCCCCCGGTGACGGCGGCCCCGGGAACGGCGGTCACGAGGCTGACGACCGCGGCGGCGGTGAGCACGGCCACGGCTCTTCCGGGCATGGTGAAGGCACCCTTGACGGGCGACATGGATCCCCCTGTGAATCAGAACTTTCGTCGCGAACGGGAAATGTCGCGGTCACCCCGCACCGAGGACCCCCGTTCCTGGTCGCGCCGATGCTAGCGGCCGCGTTGGCAGGTGGCCAGTAGTCGAAAGGCGGGTCCGCTGCCCGGAGAACCAGCCCTCAGTGCGCCCCCGCCGAGACGCAGAACTCGTTGCCCTCCGGGTCCGTCAGCACGGTCCAGGCCAAGCCCGGCACCTGGTGCTCCGCCACCTCCTTCGCGCCCAGTCCCACCAGTCGCTTCACCTCCGCTTGCCGGTCGTCGCAGCCGAAGTCCACGTGGACCCGGTTCTTGCCCGCTCTCGCTTCCGGCACCCGCTGCAGCCCCAGTGGGAGGCGGCCTTCGGCCGGGGCGAGGATCAGGAACTCGCCCCCGTGGTCCTGCGCCACCGTCGTGCCCAGCGCGGCCGTCCAGAATTCCGCCAGGCTCCTCGGGTCCGCGCAGTCGATCGTGATCATTCCCATCGTGATGGCCATGTCCCGACGCTAGCGGTCACCACCGACAAAAACGGGCCGCCGAGTAACCCGTTGGAGTCACGGCCGGGGGATTGACTACCCTGAGCGGGACTTTCACACCCGCCCGGCGCAGGGAGCCCCCCAGTGATCACCAGGACTTCGTCGTTGTTCCTTCGCACGTTGCGCGAGGATCCGGCGGACGCCGAGGTACCGAGCCACCGGCTCCTGGTACGCGCCGGCTATGTCCGCCGGGTCGCCCCGGGCGGGTACTCGTGGCTGCCGCTGGGCTTGCGCGTGCTGCGCCGCATCGAGGCCGTCGTCCGCGAGGAAATGAACGCCATCGGCGCGCAGGAGATCCAGTTCCCCGCGCTGCTGCCGAGGGAGCCCTACGAGGCCACCGGCCGCTGGACCGAGTACGGCGACGGCCTCTTCCGCCTCAAGGACCGCAAGGGCGCCGACTACCTCCTCGGCCCGACGCACGAGGAGCTCTTCGCCCTCACCGTCAAGGGCGAGTACAGCTCGTACCGCGACTACCCGGTCACGCTCTACCAGATCCAGACCAAGTACCGCGACGAAGCGCGCCCCCGCGCCGGCATCCTGCGCGGCCGCGAGTTCGTCATGAAGGACTCCTACTCCTTCGACCTCGACGACGACGGCCTCGCGCGCTCCTACCAGGCCCACCGCGACGCCTACGTCAAGCTGTTCGACCGCCTCGGCCTCGAGTACGTCGTGGTGAAGGCGACGTCGGGCGCCATGGGCGGCTCGGCGTCCGAGGAGTTCCTCGCGGTCGCCGAGACGGGCGAGGACACCTACGTCCGCAGCACCGAGTCCGGTTACGCGGCGAACGTCGAAGCCGTCGTCACGCCCGCGCCGGCCGCGCAGCCCGTCGAGGGCCGCCCCGAGGCGCAGGTGCACCACACGCCGAACACGCCGACCATCGAGTCGCTGGTCGGCTTCCTCAACAACGCGCAGCTGGGCCGCACGTTCACCGCCGCGGACACGCTGAAGAACGTCATGCTCAAGACGCGCCAGCCGGGCTCGGCCGAGTGGACGCTAGTCTGCGTCGCCGTCCCGGGCGACCGCGAAGTCGACATGAAGCGCCTCGAAGCGGCGCTGGAGCCGGCCGAGGTCGCGCTGCTCGACGAGGCCGACTTCGCGAAGAACCCCTTCCTCGTCAAGGGCTACATCGGCCCGAAGGCGTTGCAGGACAACGGCGTGCGCTACCTCGCCGACCCGCGGATCGTCCCCGGCACCGCCTGGGTCACCGGGGCCGACAAGGTCGACCACCACGTCGTCGACCTGCTGGCCGGCCGCGACTTCACCCCGGACGGCACGATCGAGGCCGCCGAGGTCCGCGAGGGCGACGCGTCGCCGGACGGGCAGGGCACCCTGGTCGCCGCGCGCGGCATCGAAATCGGCCACATCTTCCAACTCGGCCGCAAGTACACCGATGCCTTCGGGGTCGACGCGCTCGGCCCCGACTCGAAGCCGATCCGGATCACGATGGGCTCCTACGGCGTCGGTGTCTCGCGGCTGGTCGGCGTGCTCGCCGAGCAGAACCACGACGACCTCGGCATCATCTGGCCGCGCGTGGTGTCGCCGTTCGACGTGCACATCGTCATCGCGGGCAAGGACGAGACGATCGCGGCCGGCGCCGAGAAGATCGCCGCCGACCTCGACGCGGCCGGCATCGAGGTCATCCTCGACGACCGCAAGGCCACCCCGGGCGTCAAGTTCGCCGACGCCGAGCTGATCGGTGTCCCGACCATCCTGGTCGTCGGGCGCGGGCTGGCCAACGGCGTCGTCGAGGTCAAGGACCGGCGCACCGGTGACCGCGAGGAGATCGCGGTCGACGCCATCGTCGAGCACCTGGTCAAGCTCGTCCGGAGCTGACATGAACCGGCGTTCCGAAGATGCGACGCCGGGGTACGAGGACAACGCGGCGCTTCGCGGGTTCGGCGGTTACGAACCCGCGGACGCGCCGCGCGCGCAGCCGAAGCGGATCCGTCCGCGGCCGAAGCCACTGAAGTGGCGGCGGGCGCCGTGGTTCGGCCTGGTGTTCATCGCCCTGGTCGCCGGCGTGCTGAACGCGCTGGGCGTCGGCAAATCGCGCCCCGCCTCGTCCTCGCCGCCACCCGCACCGCTGGTGGTGACGCCTTCGCCGCGCGCGGCGGTGCCGGCGGCGGTCGCGGGCTGGCAGTCCGTGGCGGGGCGCGACGGCTCGTACGCCTACGACGTCCCGCCGAACTGGGAACCGGCGCCGGGCACGCAGCACGGCTGGGCCGGGATCAGGCTGATCACGAGCGCGTTCCTGGGCAAGTGCGGCCAGGAAACGCTGGGTGGCGCGGGCGTCACCACGGAACCCGTGGCGGACCTCGATGCGGCGGCACGCAAGGCCGCGACGGACCTGGCGACGGCCGCGTACGGCGGGACGTCCCAGGTGCGCCCGGAGGCGGACGCGCAGGTTGCGAAGGCCGACGGCACGGCGATCCCCGCCCGGATCGTGGTCGCCGAGGCGACCCCGACGGGCACGGGGGAGTGCACGGCTCGGCACGCCCTGGTGGCAACGCTGGCTTTCGGCGGGAATTCGGGGACGTCCGGCGTGGTGGTGGCGTACGCCGACAGCGACCGGTCCGGGCCTTCGATCCGGGAGGATCTGGTGCGGATCGTGCGGAGCTACCGGTTCGTCCCGGCGGCGGACCGCGGCACGACCACGCCGCCGCCGACGACGTACCGCTGATCAGAGCTGCTGTGGAGGCTCCACTTCGGAGTCCGCCGCGTCGAGGGCTCGGAACGCAGTAAGGCGAGCTCGCCGGTGGGTTCACGGGGCTCGTCGGGCACGACGGCGGACGGAGCACCGGTGGCGTGGGTGTTTTGCCGCTTCCGCTGGACGCCGGAATTCGGCAGGCTGCCTGCATGGGCGGGGATGCGGAGAGACGGCTCGGGCGGATCCGGGCCGTCGCGTTCGGGGTGCTGGGCGTGGCCGGGGTGCTGCTTCTGTTCGGTCCGTTGCTGGCCAAGGCCTGGATCTGGCTCGTCGAGCCGCGGAATCCGGACTGGTGGGGTGCTTCCGGCCAGTGGGTCGGGGGCATCGGCACGATCGGTGCCGTCGTGGTGGCGTTGTGGATCGCCATCCGCGACGGGCGGCTCGTGCAGGCGGACCGGCGGGAACGCGACCAGCGCGAACGACAGGAGCAGGCCGGGAAGGTCACCGCGTGGATCGAGTACGCCGGCGGCCAGGGCTACATGGTCGTCTCCAACGCGAACGCCGAGGCGGTCAACCACGTCGTCGTGTCGTTCGATCTCGTGCACAACCTGCCGATGACCGGGTCCACGCTGCACCGCGGGCGGAACATCGAGGATGACGAGTACCTCTACGCGATCCTGCCGCCCGGGAAGTGGCGGATGCCGATCCGCGAGGAGTGGCGGCGCCCGGACATGACGCCCGGGGTGATGCTCGCCTTCACCGACTCGCGGAACGGCCACTGGCTCCGCCTGACCGACGGACGGCTGATCCCGAAGGACCACAACGTCGTCACCAGGCGGAAGATTCGCTTCCCGCAGCGGATCAGCGTGCCCGAGAGCTACTGACCAGCTTCGCCAGCTGCCGCAGCCGGACGTCCGGCAGGTAGGCGCGGCTCAGCGCCAGCCCGATGCGCGGAAGGTCGGCCTCGTCGCGGAATGCCAGGTACAGCGGGACGCGCCGCGGCTGGAACTTCGCCTTGAACGCGTGCAGGGAACGGAATCCGTAGTACGGCTCCATCACGCGGCCCAGTGACTCCAGTGCCCGGTCCACCGGGCGCGCCGGGAACCCGTTGCCACTGCGGGCAAGGGGCGCACCCGACAGCGAGACGAACCGCGCCCCTTCGTCGCGGAAGGCCAGGCACGCCGACGCGATGAGGAACTCCATCACCGGGCGGAAGCCGTGGGGGCTGCGGCGCATGATGTCCAGGGTCCAGCCGCCGATCTTGCCCGCGCCCGTGTGGACCGGCAGCCACGACGTCACGCCGTGGACCGTGCCCTCCGCGTCGACCGCCAGGCCGACCCGGGTGGCCGGGTCCATGGCCTCGTCGAGGCCGCCGAGGGTGAAGCCCATCTCCGGCATGGCCTTGCCGGACATCCACTCCTCCGACAGCGCCCGGACCTGGGCCAGGATCGGCTCGGGCTGGTCGGCCAGCCGGACCAGCCGGAACTCGATGTCCTGCTTGGCCGCCTTGTTCAGCGCCGATCGGACGTCCTGCCACGCCTTGCCGCGGAACTCGAGGCCGTCGAGGTCGAGCACGTTGTCCTCGGCCACCTGGACGTGCTGCCAGCCCAGCTCGCGCGTCGCCGCGACGGTGGCTTCCGTCGCCGAGAACACGCACGGCACCAGCCCGGAGTTTTCGCACATCGTGGCGAATTCGGTGACCGTGGCGGCCGCGGTGCCGTCCGGCGCGATCGGGTCGCCGAGGGCGACCGCGACCCCGGCGTGGCGGCGGTAGGCGAGGTAGGACCGGCCGTCCTCGCGGACGAAGTAGGTGTTGCGCGGCCAGGTCGTCATCCACGACAGCGTGCTGCCGCCGTGGCGGCCCAGCAGGCTGCGGGCCAGCGCCGGTCCCGGGCCCTGCGCGTGGCGCCGCAGCCGGCGTCGCGAAGGCACCCGGAAGGCGTGCCGGGCGGCGATCAGGACGGCCAGCTCGACCGTCCACAGGAGATTGTCCACGAAGAACAGCGGCAGGCCCGCGGTGTCGTAGTCCCCGCCGAAGATGTCGGCCACCCCGAGCAGCGTCGCGACGGCGAGGCCTTGCAACGTCACGAACGCCGACAGCCCGACCGCCCAGCGCCACGCGACGCGGCTGCCCTTGCGCAGCCCGTTGAGCATCGGCACCACCAGCAGGACCAGGACGCCGAGCTCCGGCGCGGACAGCGAAACGCCGTCGTCGGAACCGAACGGGCCGTCGCCGGGCACCAGGAACATCACGATCTCGGCGATGGTGAGCAGCAGCAGGCCGGCCACCGCCAGGACCCGCCACTCCCGCAGGTTCGGGGCCGTCTGCCCGCCGGGCCGCCGCGTGCCGACCAGGCGCTTGCCGAGCGGAAGGGCCAGCAGCAGCGCGAAGAAGTGCACGAGGTCGGCCAGCGTGCCGACGTAGACGATCGCGACCCCGGCGTACACGCACAGCCCGGCCCGCAGGCGCAGCGCCCACGGCGGCCGCAGCGTCGCGCTGGCGATCGCCACCGCGACGAGCGCGCCGCCGGAGAACCCGACGTCGAGGCTGCCCGCGACCCGCTCGGCCCACAACCAGCCGGAGTTGCGGGACAGCGCGAGGAACTGGGTCGCGACGAGCACCGAGGCCAGCTGGCCGCCGATCGTCACGGCCATCGCGCGCCGCGTCCCCAGCTTCCACTCGGCGAAGCCGGCGAAGAGCACGAAGCTGCCGACCATCGGCAGGTAGTACCAAGGGATGACGGCGAAGAACGGCCCGGTGAGCATGGTCCACCACCGGCCCGACTCCAGCGATGGCAGCCCGTAGGCGACGAACGGGAAGATCGCGCGGTCTTCGGCGGCGTTCCACAGCGCCCCGGTCGCGACGGCCAGCACGAGCATCGCGAGCGTGACGCCGCTGGTGAACGGCAGCCGTTCTCTGAGGATCGCAACCGTGCCCCGGATGCGTCCCCCTCCGGCGGGCCTGGCCGCCGCCCCTGCGTGAGTCATGAAGAAGAGTCTGTCGAGTTCCCGTCACCGCGGACATCGGGCAAGGGAACGAGATTTCCCCTAGGGGTGTCGTACTTTCGGCTGAGGGATGTCCCCCACTTCAGGAGGACGTCAGCCGAGGACCGCGCGCCGGACCGCGTCGGTGTCGGTCAGGTCGGGCAGCACGGTGTGCGCGCCCTCGGCCAGCAGTTCTTCGGCGGAGTAGTGCCCGGTGGCCACGGCGACGGAGACCGCCCCGTTGGCCACGGCGGCCCGGACGTCGTTCGGCGTGTCGCCGATGACGACCACGGCGTCGGCGCCGAAGTCGGTGCCGTGCTTGGCCGCCGCCAGCCCCATCGCGTGCGGGACCAGGTCCGGGCGGTGCACCGAAAGCGTGCCGTAGCCGCCGATCTCCAGGTCGAGGTGCTCGTCCAGGCCGAACGGGGCGAGCTTGTGCCGCGAGATCTCCGGCAGGTTGCCGGTGACGAGCGTCTGCACGACGTCCCCGCCGGCGGCGAACGCGCTCAGCGCCTCGGCCGCGCCCGGCAGCGCGCGGGCCGTCTCCGCGAAGGTGTGCCGGTGGCGTTCCGACTCCGCCACCAGGGCCTTGAACAGCGCCTGGATCGTCTCCTCCTCGGCCTCGAAGCCGTTCGCGGTGAGCAGGTCGGTCGTCGTCGCGCGTTCCGTGCGGCCGCCGAACACCGGGTGCACGCGCAGGGTCGTACCGGTCGCGGCGGTGAACGCGGTCCCGTACCAGGCCGCGCCCAGTTCGGAGAAGTCCACGAGCGTGTGGTCGATGTCCCAGAGCACCAGGCGCTTCTTCGTCACGGGTCCGAGGTTACCGGGGTCACTATTCAACAGGCGTTGACTTCTCGGCGGCCGGGTCGTACCTTGAGTCGTAATTCAACAAGTGACGAATAAATGGAGGCAGTGATGACCCGTCCCGCAGGGGCGCTCGCCCTGGTCGCCGCCCTGGCCGGCGCATTGGTGGCGGTCGTGCTCGGATTCCTCACCTTCGGCGCGCAGGCCACCGTCGCGCCCGACGGCGTCCCGGTCGCCGTCGCCGGACCGCCGGAGATCGCCCAGCGCATCGCCGCCCACGGCGGCGGCCAGTTCGCCTGGACCGTCGCGACCCCGGCCGAAGCGCGGCAGCTGCTCGAAGACAAGAAGGTCTACGGCGTACTCGAACTCGCTCCGGGACCGGCCGCGACCGTCGTGACGTCAGGCGCGGTCAACCCGGCCGGCACCCAGGTCGCGCAGCAGGCATTGACCGGCGCCGCGACCGCGCTGGCCGGCCCGCCGAAGCAGGAGGTCCTGCACCCGGTGGGGCTCGCGGGCCGGATCGCGCCGCTGGCCGCGAGCGCGCTCGCGTGGATCGGCGCGCTCGTCGCGGGCCTCGCGCTGACGCAGCTCGCGAAGCGGACCGGCCGCCCGCTCGGGGCCGGCGCGCGGTTCCTGCAGGTCACCGGGGCCGGCGTGCTGATCACGGCGGTGGTGGCCGGATTCTTCGCGCTGTGGGATGCGACGCTGCCGCTGACCGCGGACGTCCTCGGCTTCATCTTCCTGGCGGCCACGGCGTTCGCGGCCGTGCAAGCCGGCTTGCTGCGCCTGCTGGGCCTGCGCGCGATGGCCGTCCTCGCGCCGCTGTACCTGGTCGCGCCCGCGGTGGCCGGGCAGGTGCCGGAGCTGCTGAACCCGGCCTACCGCGCGCTGCTGTGGTCGTGGACGCCGTTCCGGTTCTCCACCGAAGGCCTGCGCAGCCTGCTGCAGGGCGTGCCGGACGCGCCCGACGTGACGACCGCGCTGTGGGTGCTCGGTGCGCTGTTGGCCACGGGCCTGCTGGTGACGCTGTGGCCGGCCCGGTCAGCCCGCCAGGAGGCTGAACCGCACCTTGCGGACGGGGTTGTCGAGGTTGGTGTCCACTAGGCAGATCGACTGCCAGGTGCCCAGGGCCAGGACGCCGCCGAGCACCGGGACCGTCGCGTAGGGCGGCACCAGCGCCGGGAGCACGTGGTCACGGCCGTGACCCGGGCTCCCGTGCCGGTGCCGCCAGCGGCCGTCGCGGGGGAGCAGCTCGTCGAGCGCGGTCAGCAGGTCCTCGTCGCTGCCGGCGCCGGTCTCCAGGATGGCCAGCCCGGCGGTGGCGTGCGGGACCCAGACGTGCAGCAGGCCGTCGGTCGCGTCGGCATCGCGCAGGAAGGCCTCGGCTTCGTGGGTGAGGTCGTGGACGACGGCTTCGGAGCCGGTGCGGACCTCGATCTCGGTGGAGTACATGCCCCCAGCGTAGAAGCCAGTCGTGAGTGGTAATTAGGGTTCTAACCCTAATTACCACTCACGACCAAGCTGCGGCAGGCCGGTGGGCCGGGCTGCTCGCTCAGGATTCGAGGTAACGCAGCACCGCGAGCACGCGGCGGTTGTCCCCTTCGGACGGTGGCAGGCCGAGCTTGCCGAAGATCGACGTCACGTACTTCTCCACCGAGCCGGGCGAGAGGAACAGCTCCGCCGCGATCGCGGAGTTCGACCGGCCCTCCGCCATCAGGCCCAGCACCTCGCGTTCCCGCGGGGTGAGCCCGCCGAGTGCGTCGGTCCGGCGCGTCGCCGAGAACAACTGGCTGACGACTTCGGGGTCGAGGACCGTTTCGCCGTCCGCGACCCGGCGCAGCGCGTCGAGGAAGTCCGACACCTCGGCGACGCGGTCCTTGAGCAGGTAGCCGACGCCGCCCGCGTGGTCGGCCAGCAGCTGGGCCGCGTATTTCGTCTCGACGTACTGGGAGAACAGCAGGATCGCGCAGCCCGGGAGCTCGCGGCGCAGCGCGATCGCCGCCCGCAGGCCTTCGTCGGTGTGCGACGGCGGCATCCTGATGTCCACAATGGACACGTCGGGCGCGTGGCCTTCGACGGCGGCCCGCAGCGCTTCGGCGTCCTTCACCGCGGCGACGACCTCGTGGCCGCGGAAGGTCAGCAGCTCGACGAGACCCTGGCGCAGGATGGTGGAATCCTCCGCGATGACGATCCGCATGCCGCGACCCTAGCGGGGCAGCGGCACCCGCGCGGTCACTTCGGTCGGACCGCCCGCCGGGCTGGTGACGGTCAGGTCGCCGTCGACCGTCCGCAGCCGTTCGGCGACGCCGGCCAGCCCGCCACCCGGCACGATCCGGGCACCGCCGGGGCCGCTGTCGCGCACCCACAGCCGCAGGACGTCCTGCGCTTCGGTGACTTCGACGATCGTCGTCCCGCCGTGCTTCGCGGCGTTGGTGAGCAGTTCGGCGGCGCTGAAGTAGACGATCGTCTCCAGTGACGGCGGTGGCCGGCGCGGCAGGTCCACCGCGACCCGCGCGTCGATCCCGGACGTCGCGACGAGCGTGGCGAGGGCGACGTCGAGGCCCGCGTCCAGAGCGGCCGGGTGGATGCCCCGGGCGAGGTCGCGCAGCTCCGTGAGGGCCTGCTTGGCGTTGGCGTGCGCGGCCGTGACCAGCTCCTTGACCTGCGGGAGGTCGGCGTCGGCCAGTTCGTCCTTGGCCAGGCCGAGCTTCATGGCCAGCGCGACGAGCTGGGCCTGCGCGCCGTCGTGGAGATCGCGTTCGATGCGCCGCAGCCGCAGGGCGGCGTCCTCGACCGCTGTCGCCCGGCTCGCTTCGAGGTCGCGGACGCGTTCGGACAGCTCACGCTCACCGAGCAGCCCGACGACCAGCAGCCGGTCGAGGGCGGCGAAGGCGTGCGTCACCCGCGGCAGCGCGACCAGCACGAGCAGCCCGGACGCCGACCAGGCCAGCGCGCCCGGCCAGTGCTCGGCGCGGATGTCGAAGATGGGCAGCTGCCGTTCGCCCATCGGGAACCAGAAGAAGGAGTAGGTGGTGGCGGCGAAGCTGTAGAGGGTCGCGGCGAAGACGCTGAGGAGCCCGGCGAGGGACAGCGGCAGGCGCAGGAGCAGGTAACCGACGGCCCGCCAGCCCGCGGGATCGCCGACGCGTGCTTTGACCCAGCTCCACAGCCCGGGCTTGAGTTCGGGTCGCCGCGGGACGGGCACGCTGACGCCGAGCAGGGCTTTCGCGAGCCTGCGGTGGGCGGCACCGAGCCCACGGGCGTAGAAGACGGCGCCCGCGAGGACGAGGAAGCCGAGCAGGACCGGGGTGAGCCAAAGGCCGAGCGCGAGCACGACGAGGAAGCTGACCACGGCGAAGGCGGTGAGCGGGGCGGCGAGCCAGAGCCAGAGGTACTCGGCCCGGAAGTTCCGCGTCGCGAGGGGGCCGAAGACCCGGCGCAGCGGGTGGGGTGGGTCGAGGGTGGTCACGGGTTCAGTTTCACCCGGTTCGGCGGGCGGGCCCATCCGGTTTTCCCCCGACTGCGCCCCCGGCCCGCCCGGGGCTCCCGGCCGAAAGTCGTGAAGGCCACCTTGAGGAACTTGAACTTCCTCAAGGTGGCCTTCACGAAACCCGCGTCACGGCGTGTCCGGGTCGTCCTCCCGGGCCCGCTGCGCGGCTTCCCGCATCTCGATGACGTCGGTGAGCCACTCACCCGTCTCCCGGGCGATGTCGCGGACCGCGCCCGTGATGATCGACGCTATGTTGCCGACGTGCGTCGCCGCTGATTCGGTGATCACCTGCAGGGTGTCCTTCTCTCGTTCGAACTGACCCACCATGTCACCCTCACGCTGCTCGGAGCTGCCGGTCGGGTTCCACGGTAACCGGCGACGTCGAACTCTGCGGGAGGGCCAGCTTCACGATCTTCTTCGCCACCGACCAGAGCTGCTTGCGCAGCGGGCCCGTGTGGTACGGCAGGCCGTACTTCTCGCAGATCCCGCGGACCTCGCCGGCGATCTGCGGGTACCGGCGCGCCGGGATGTCCGGGAACAGGTGGTGCTCGATCTGGTGGGACAGGTTGCCGCTCAGGATGTGGAACAGCGGGCCGCCGCTGATGTTCGCCGAGCCCAGGATCTGGCGCAGATACCACTGCCCTCGTGACTCCGAAGCCGTCTCCTCCTCGGAGAAGCTTTCGACGTCCGCCGGGAAGTGGCCGCAGAAGATGATCGCGAACGCCCACAGGTTGCGGGTCAGGTTCGCCGTCGCGTTGCCGAGGAACGTCAGCGGCGCCAGCGGGCCGGTCAGCAGCGGGAACAGGACGTAGTCCTTGCCGACCTGCCGCGATGCCTTCCGCAGGATGCGACGCAGCACCGGCACGTTCTCGGCCCACGACCGTTCGCCCTTGACGACGTTCTCGATCTCGAGGTCGTGCAGCATGACGCCCCACTGGAAGAAGATCGCCAGCAGCGTCGCGTACACCGGGTTGCCCAGGTAGTACGGGTGCCACTTCTGGGCGGTGTCCATCCGCAGGATCCCGTAGCCGACGTCGCGGTCCTTGTCGACGATGTTCGTGTACGTGTGGTGGATGTAGTTGTGCGAGTGGCGCCAATTCTCCGCCGGCGCCACCGTGTCCCACTCGAACCGCTGCGAGCTCAGCGCCGGGTCGCGCGTCCAGTCGTACTGGCCGTGCATGACGTTGTGGCCGATCTCCATGTTGTCGAGGATCTTGGCCAGGGACAGCGCGCCGACGCCGGCGAGCCACGCCGGCGGGAAGAACCCGGCGAACAGCAGGGCCCGTCCGGCGACCTCCAGGCCGCGCTGCTTCTTGATGATGTCGTGGATGTAGTCGACGTCCTCCTGGCCCAGGTCGTCGACGATCCGCTGCCGCAGCGCGTCGAGCTCGCGGCCGAACTCCTCGACCTGTTCCGGGGTCAGGCGATCCTGCAGACCGGTCATGGTCAAACTCCCTAAGCGTCGATCTCGACGTCCCCGACCGGGACGGAGATGCAGAGCTGGATTTCTTCGTCTTCTTCGCCGGAGATCTCGCCCGTCTTCGCGTTACGGACGCGCCCGGCGGTCTTCAGCTGCGTGCAGGAGAAGCAGATGCCCATCCGGCAGCCGTGCTCCGGTGCCAGCCCGGCTTCCTCGGCCTGCTCCAGCAACGGCTTCCCCGAGTTCGCGCACTCGCGCCCACTTCGCTTGAAGCGCACCTGGCCCTCGGCGTTCGCCGTGTCGAAGGTCAACGCCGGCGGCGTGAACTCTTCGGTGTGCACGCGTTCACCCAGCTGCTCCCGGACCGCGTCCATCAGCGGCTGGGGGCCGCAGACGAACGTCTCCGCGTCGCGGAACCACGGCGCGACCCGCTCCAGGTGCTCCGGCGCGAAGAACCCGGTGAGGTCGCCACCCTTCGAGTGGGTGTAGGCGTGCACGACCCGCAGCCCGGGGTGCCGGGCGGCGAGCTCGGCCAGTTCGGTGCGGTACAGCGCGTCGGCCGGGCCGTTCGAGTAGTGCAGGAACACGATCTCGCCCGGGTGGCCCTCCGCGACCAGCGTGCGCGCCATGGCGAGCACCGGCGTGATGCCGCTGCCGCCGCTGATCAGCAGCACCCGGTCCGGCCGGGTGGTGGGCATCGTGAACCCGCCGTCCGGAGTGGACAGAGCGACGACCGAGCCGACGCCGATCGCGCGGTTCAGGTGCCCGGAGACCAGGCCCTGTTCCTTGACCGTGAACTCCAGTTCGCCGTCGTACTGCGAACCGCACGGCGAATAGCAGCGCGTGCGCCGGACGCCGTCGATCTCCACCTGGACGCGGACGTACTGGCCGGCGGTGAAGCCGGGCCACGCGCGGCTGGGCCGGACAGTGAGGGTGACGCTGTCCGGCGTCTGCTTGCGCACCGCCGTGACCAGCCCGCGGATCTCGCGGCGGACCAGCATCGGGTCGACGAGCTCCAGGTACCGGTCCATCCCGTGCGGCGTCAGCAGCGCCTCGGCCAGCGAGGCGAGACCGCGCACGCGCCGGGGGATGAGCGCCGTCATCGGGAACCTCCTCGATTACAGTGAACGACTGTACACTCAACAGTGCACTGCAGGAGTGGACGCCCTGTCAACGCGAGACCCCGAGGATGTGACGTGAGCAACGCGGTGGACACCCGTACGCTGGAAGACGTGTCCGAACCACTGACGCCGGTGAGCCGCCAGGAGCGCAAACTGCGCACCCGGCAGACGCTGCTGGACACCGCCCTCGAGCTGCTGGCCGACCGCCCGTTCGCCACGCTTTCCCTGCGTGAGGTCGCGAAGGGCGCCGGTATCGTCCCGACGGCCTTCTACCGGCACTTCGCCTCGATGGAGGACCTGGGCGTCGCGCTCGTCGAAGAGGCGACGCGCACGCTGCGCGGGATGATCCGCTCGGCCCGCACGGATCCGGACACCTACCAGGGGATGATCAGCGCGTCGGTGACGACGCTGCACCGATTCGTCCGGGCGAACGAGGACCATTTCCGGTTCGTGGCCCGTGAGCGGTACGCCGGCGGCCCGCTCGCCCAGGCGATCGCCGCCGAACTGCGGCTGTTTTCCGGTGACCTCGCGATCGACCTCGCCCGGTTCCCGAAGCTGCGCGAGTGGAGCACCGAAGACCTGCACATGCTGGCCGACTTGATCGTTTCCGTGATGCTGACGACCATTGTCGAGCTGCTGGAAGCCCGCCCAGGTGAGGACCCGAAAATCACCGGAACGGCGGAAAAACGGCTGCGGCTGGTCCTGCTCGGCGTCCCGCACTGGAAATCGAGCTGAACGTTTCCTCCTCGACGCTCGTATCTTCCGGCAAACCGGCAGGACTTGCGACCCACGTCACTGGGGACTGTCGGTCCGACGTGGTACAACCCTCGGATCGTGCCTCGCCGATGAGGAGGTCGTGTGGCGGACAGCGAACAGAGTCAGCAGCTCACCGTGGGTGTGGTGGCCGAATCACGCCCCGGGGAGCGGCGGGTGGCCATGGTGCCCAAGCTCGTCGGGCGGCTCGCGCAGCGTGGGCTGCGCGTCGTCGTCGAGCCGGGTGCCGGATCCGGCGCGCACCTGAGTGACGACGCGTACACCCAGGCGGGTGCCGAACTCGGCGACGCCTGGGGCGCGCCGATCGTCGTGAAGGTCAACCCGCCTTCAGCCGCGGAAGTCGCGAAACTGAGCCGGGGCGCCGTGCTCGTCGGTTTCCTCGATCCGCGCGGCAACCCGGACGGGCTCGAGAAACTCGAAAAAGCGGGTTTACGCGCCTTCGCAATGGAGGCGGTCCCGCGGATTTCCCGGGCGCAGGCGATGGACGCGCTGTCGTCGCAGGCCAGCATCGGCGGCTACCGCGCGGTGCTGCTCGCCGCGCAGAAGCTCCCGCGGTTCTTCCCGATGCTCACCACCGCGGCCGGCACCGTCCCGCCGGCCAAGGTGCTCGTGCTCGGCGCCGGTGTCGCCGGCCTGCAGGCGCTCGCCACCGCGAAACGGCTCGGCGCGCAGACCACCGGCTACGACGTGCGGCCCGAGGTCGGCGAGCAGGTCAAGTCGCTGGGCGCGCAGTTCCTCGACCTCGGCATCGAGGCGGTCGGCGAAGGCGGGTACGCCCGCGAGCTGACGCCGGAAGAGCGCGAGGAGCAGCAGCGGCGGCTCACCGAAGCCATCACGAGGTTCGACGTCGTGATCACCACGGCGCTGGTCCCCGGCCGCAAGGCGCCGACGCTGGTCACCGCGGACGCCGTCAAGGGCATGCCGGCCGGGTCGGTCGTCGTCGACCTCGCCGGCGAGACCGGCGGCAACTGCGAGCTGACCAAGCCGGGGGAGGACGTCGTGGAGCACGACGTCACCATCTCGTCCCCGCTGAACCTGCCCGCCGAAATGCCTTCGCACGCCAGTGAGCTCTACGCCCGCAACGTCACCGAGCTGCTGGAACTGCTGGTGACGAAGGAAGGCGAGCTGAAGCTGGACTTCGAGGACGAGATCGTCGCCGGTGCCTGCGTGGCCGGGCGCGAAGGGAGCGTCGCGTGAGCCCATTGGTGCAGAACCTGGCGGTGCTGGTGCTCGCCGGGTTCGTCGGCTTCGCCGTCATCTCGAAGGTGCCCAACACCCTGCACACACCGCTGATGTCCGGCACCAACGCCATCCACGGCATCGTGCTGCTGGGCGGCCTGGTCGTGCTCGGCCTCGGCGTCGACGGCGTGTTCAACAAGATCCTGCTGGTGATCGCGATCGCCTTCGGCACCATCAACGTCGTCGGCGGGTTCCTCGTCACCGACCGGATGCTGTCGATGTTCAAGGGCAAAAAGCCCGCTCCCGCCGAGGAGGACGACAAGTGACCGACTTCGTCGCGATCCTCTACATCATCGCGTTCGCCCTGTTCATCTACGGCCTGATGGGCCTGACCGGCCCGCGCACCGCGGTCCGCGGCAACTGGATCGCCGCGGTCGGCATGGGCATCGCGGTGATCGCCACCCTGCTCACGCCGGGGATGGGCAACTGGCTGCTCATCGTCCTCGGCGTCGCGATCGGCGCAGTGGTCGGCGTCCCGTCGGCGCGCAAGGTCAAGATGACCGCGATGCCGCAGATGGTGGCGCTGTTCAACGGCGTCGGCGGTGGCGCGGTGGCGCTCATCGCGTGGGTCGAGTTCAACTCCACCGACGGCTACGCGCACGAACCGGCGTACATCGCCATCGCGTCCCTGTTCGCCGCGATCATCGGGTCGATCTCCTTCTGGGGCTCGAACGTCGCGTTCGGCAAGCTGCAGGAGCTGATCAGCGGCCGCCCGATCACGATGGGCAAGCTGCAGCAGCCGGTCAACGCGCTGCTCCTGCTGGTCGCGCTCGGGTGCGCGGTGGCCATCGTCGCCGGCGGCGACTCCTGGCTGCTGATCGTCGGGCTGCTGGTCGCGTCCGGCGTCCTCGGCCTCACGGTGGTGCTGCCGATCGGCGGCGCGGACATGCCGGTGGTCATCTCGCTGCTCAACGCCTTCACCGGGCTCTCGGCCGCGGCGATGGGCCTGGCGCTGGACAACACGGCGCTGATCGTGGCCGGCATGATCGTCGGCGCGTCCGGGTCGATCCTGACCAACCTGATGGCCAAGGCGATGAACCGGTCCATCCCGGCGATCGTCGCGGGCGGCTTCGGCGGCGGACCCGCGGTCGCGGCCGGTGGCGGGACGAAGGAAGCCCGCCCGGTGCGCGCGACCAGCGCCGCCGACACCGCGATCCAGATGGCGTACGCCAGCAAGGTCGTCGTGGTGCCGGGGTACGGGATGGCCGTGGCGCAGGCCCAGCACACCGTCCGCGAGATGGCGAAGCTGCTGGAGAAGAAGGGCATCACGGTCGCCTACGCGATCCACCCGGTGGCCGGCCGGATGCCGGGGCACATGAACGTGCTGCTCGCCGAGGCCGACGTGCCCTACGAGCAGCTCAAGGAGATGGACGAGATCAACTCCGAGTTCGCCCAGACCGACGTCGCGCTGGTGATCGGCGCGAACGACGTCACGAACCCGGCCGCGCAGACCGACCCGAGTTCGCCGATCTACGGGATGCCGATCCTCAAGGTCAACGAGAGCCGGTCCGTGATCGTCTTGAAACGCGGGATGGCCTCGGGGTTCGCCGGGATCGACAACGACCTGTTCTACGATCCGAAGACCAGCATGCTCTTCGGGGACGCCAAGTCGTCGGTGGGCGAGATCGTGGAGGAACTCAAGGCGTTATGACGACCGGGTCGGATGTTCGTGCGGCGTTCACGGATCCGGCCCGTAATCTCGCTTTCGACGAAGCGCTCCTGCGGGTTGCGCCCGAGTCACCGGTGCTGTGGCTCTGGCGCAACCCGGTGTGCGTCGTGGTGGGGCGCGGGCAGCGGATCGCGCGCGAAGTGCGGGTCGACGAGTGTGCCCGCGACGGCGTCCCGGTGCTGCGGCGGGCCAGCGGCGGCGGCACGGTGTTCCACGACCCGGGCAACCTGAACGTGACCCTGGTCCTGCCCGGCCCGGCCGACCGGCCCCTCGAAGCGCTCGGCCAGGTGATGAGCGCCGCCGCCGACCAGCTCGGCCTGGTGCCGCGGATCGGCGACCGCGGGCTGTTCGTCGGCGACGCGAAACTGTGCGGGTTCGCGGTGTTCCGCACGAAGACCGGCCTGCTGGCCCACTCGACGCTGCTGGTCGAGACGTCGGCGGGGCTCGTCGGCCGCTACCTGACCAGTGCGCCGCCGGACCCGCGCCCGCTCGACTCGCACCGCAGCCCGGTGGCGTCGCTGGCCGAGCACGGCCTGCGGCCCGGGTTCCCGGCGGTCGAGGCGGCGGTGCGGGCGGCGGCGTCGCAGCTGCTCGGGACGTTCGTGCCCCGCCCGCCGTCGTCGGCGGAGCTGGCGCGGCAGCGGGCGTTGCTGCACACCCGCTACCACTACCCGGCCTGGCACACCGAGGGTGCCCAGCGCGCGGCCTGACCGAACGAAAGGGGCACTTTCACGTGAAAGTGCCCCTTCCTCCACTGTGGACTTACTCGGCCGCCGAGAACGTGACGGTCGGCACCTTGCGGGCGGCCGCCCGGGTGGTGACCTGCGGCTCCGCGGCCTTCCTGGTGCGTGTGGTGGTCTTCGCGGGTTCCGCCTTGGCTCTCACGGGCGCGGCCTTGGGCTTGGCGGCGGCCGGGGTCTGCTCGGCGCCGGGGACGGTCCGCGGCCGGTTCCGGCGGCCACCGGTGCGGCGGCCGGCGTCGGCGTACCGCTGCAGGAACCCGCGCAACGCCTCGGCGTTGGCGAAGGAGAGGTCGATGTCGTAGTCGATGCCGTCCAGCCCGAAGCCGACGGTCTCCGCCGCGGGCTCGCCGGTCAGATCATCCAGCACCTGCACAGCCGTGTTCCTGGCCACGACAAACCTCCCGTGCTCGAACGTGTGGGGTTTCGCGTGCACCGGGCCCGACGGCACCCGGTGCCGCCGACAACTTGCAGCTTCCTGACGGAGGATAGCCGTTGGCTTGCGCGATCCGGCGTTGTGGTGTGCGCTGAAGCCATGGCTGCACAGACTTTTGACGTAGTGGTGATCGGTGCCGGTCCGGTGGGGGAGGTGGCCGCCGAGCGGGCGGCCCGCGGAGGCTTGAAGGTCGCCCTCGTCGAGCACGAACGCTTCGGCGGCGAGTGCTCCTACTGGGCCTGCATCCCGAGCAAGGCGTTGCTGCGGCCGGGAAATCTCCTCGCCGCCGCCAAGCGGGTGCCCGGCGTGCCGGTCGGCGACCGGATCGACCCGGCGGCGGTGTTCGCGCGCCGTGACTGGTTCACCGGCAAGGGCGACGACTCGGGACAGGTCGACTGGGCCCGCGGCGCCGGGATCGAACCGGTCCGCGGGCACGGGAAAATCACCGGTGTGCGGGAGGTGACCGTCGGCGGCGACCGCGTGCTGACCGCGCGGCACGCGGTGATCGTCTGCACCGGCAGCGTGCCCAGCACGCCGCCGATCCCGGGGCTCGACACGATCCGGCCGTGGGGTTCGCGCGAAGCGACGTCGGCGTCTTCGGTGCCGCCGCGGCTCGGCGTCCTCGGCGGCGGCGTGGTCGGCGTCGAGATGGCGCAGGCGTTCGCGTCGCTCGGCTCGGAGGTCCACCTGGTGATCACCGGCCCGCGGCCGCTGCCGCGCAACGCGTCGTTCGCGGGCGACCTCGTGCTGGCGGGGCTGCGCGAAGCCGGCGTCGAGGTGCACCCGGAGTCGGGTGTTTCCGCGGTCGCGGCGAGTGATTCCGGGGCCGAGCTGACGCTGAAGGACGGTTCGACGCTCGTCGTCGACGAGTTCCTGGTGGCGACCGGCCGCCGTCCCGCGACCGCCGGGCTCGGCCTGGAGGCGCTCGGCCTGGAGGCCGGCCGCGCACTGGAGACCGACGACACCGGCCGGGTGTCCGCAGTGGACGGTGACTGGCTGTTCGCGGCCGGGGACGTCACCGGCCGGGCGCCACTGACCCACCAGGGCAAGTACGGCGCCCGTGCGGCGGGGGACGCGGTGGCGGCGCTGGCGGCGGGCACGCCGGTGTCCTCCGAGGCGTGGAGTCGTTTCACGGCCACGGCCGACCACCACGCGGTGCCGCAGGTCGTCTTCACCGACCCGGAGGTCGCGGCCGTCGGCCTGGCGGACGCGCGGCCGGGCTCGGCGGACCGCGTCGTCGACATCGACATCGCGGTGGCGGGCTCGTCCCTGCACGCGGACGGCTACACGGGCAAGGCCCGGATGGTCGTCGACACCGAGCGGAACGTCCTCCTGGGTGTGACGTTCGTCGGCCAGGACGTCTCGGAGCTGCTGCACTCGGCGACGATCGCGATCGTGGGCGAGGTGCCCCTGGACCGGCTGTGGCACGCGGTGCCGTCGTTCCCGACGATCAGCGAGGTGTGGCTGCGGCTGCTGGAGGCGTACGGGCTCTGAGGGTTACCGGTCGGGCAGGTCGAGGGCGCCCTTGGCGGCCCTGACCAGGCCGGGATCGTCCGGAGTGGACGGTCCCGGCGCCCAGACGGCCTGCACGAGCCGGACGGAGGAGCCGTCGAGCTTGCTGGCGTAGGCGGCGTTCTCGAAGCGCGGGGTGGGGGTGGCGCCCCACTGGCCGGTCTCGGTGGCGAGGTCGAGGACGCCGCCCCCGCCGGGGGTGTCGGCAACGGCCTTGAAGGCGGCGGCCTGGGCGGCATCGGGGAAGTCGATGATCCCGACGGTGACGGCCCCGGGGCGGCCGTCGACGGTGGCGGCGTAACTGGCGCGCTTGACGCCGGAGCAGCTTGTCTGCTGCAGGCTGGCTTGGGCGTCCCCGAAGGCGTGCGAGGCGCACCGCTGGTCGCCGCCGGCGGCGCGGAGGGCGAACTGGAGGCTCCGCACGGGAGTGGTGACCGGCGCGGCCCGGGAGGTGACCGGAGGCGGCGCCGGCGCGGCGGCGGTGCCATCGCCGGTGGCGGCGACGGCGATGGCGGCGCCGGCGAGGAGAACGAGGGCGCCGATGGCTCCGAGGGGGAGCCAGCGAACGGTGCGCGGCGCGGCGGCGGGTGCGGGCGTCGGCCTCGGGCGGGGGAAGGACTGCGGGGAGGGCAGCGGAGGCTTCCGGGTTTGCCGCGGCTCGGGGATGGGGTGGGCGGTGGCTGGCTCGGCTTCGGCCGGGTGTTGTGAGGTGCCCGGCCCGGCTTGGGTAGGCCGCGGGATGAGCCGCTCGGGCGCGGCGGGCCGGGAGTTGACCGCCTCGGCTTCGACGGGGCGCGGCGTGGTTGACCCGGCCTGCGCGGGTTCGGCGTTGGTCGCCCCTGGTTCCGCGGGCTGCGGTGCCGGGGTTTCGGGTGGCTGCCCGGCTTCGGCGGAGAGGGCAAGCGCCGCGATCTGCTCGCTGCTCGACGAAGGAACGCGAAGGTTTTCGGTCCGCTCGGCCCCGGCGGCAGGGGATTCGGCTGGTTCCGGCTCGCCCGACGGGATGGCACCGGGCCATGAGGGTGCTTCCGGAGCCTCGGTTCCGGGGAAGACCGGTCGCGCCGTGGGATCGGCGGGGTGGTCCGGTTCCGGCTGGGCGGGAGCCGGGAGTACCTCGGTGGGTTCGGCGTCCGCTTCGGCGGCGTCGGGGGAGGCCGGTCGTGCCGCGGGATCGGCGGATTCCGCTTCCGCCTGCGCAGGGGACGGGAGTACCTCCGCGGCTTCGGTACCGGGGAACACCGGCCGGGCCGAGGAAACAGCGGGGCGGTCCGATTCCACCCGGGCCGTAGAAGCCGGTACCCCAGCGCGCGGAGCGGCGGTCTCCGCGACCGACGGAACGTCCGGCTCGGTGTCCGGGACTGCGGCGGGCGCTTTTACCGGCGTCGCGGTCCGCCAGTCCGTCGTGCCTGCCGAGGCCAAGCCCGCCGAAACCGCCGAAACCGCTGGGCCGCCCGTGCCGGCGACCGGCGCCGCGCCCCCGACCCCCGGGCCATCGTCCCAAAGGGACTCCGGTGGCGAGTCGTCCGTCAACCGGCTGAAGCCCTCGCCCAGCAGGACCTCGTCCGAAAATTCCGGTGCCGAGGGCGCCAGTCCCCGGATCAACGCGCGTACCTGGTCCACCGATCGGGGCCGGTGCGCCGTTGCCAACGACACCGTGGCCGCCAGCATCGTCGTCGGCGTCGGGTGCAGGACCCGGACCGGGCCCGCCAGATCCGTGGCCGGCTGGTCCACCGTCTCCACGTACGGCCCCACCGCGATGATCGTCCCCACCGGGGCCGTTCCCGGGACCAGTTCGGCAATTTGCCTTTCGCAAGCCTGGGAAACGTCCAGGGCCTCCGTCGCCGGGTTCACCGAATCGTCGTCCGCGACCAGGGGCCAGCCGTCCGCCTTCCAGGGGCCTCCCAGCGGGGCCTCCAGGCGCAGGGCCGGGTCGGGCAGGTCGACGCCGATCACGATGATCACGCCGTGGGGCAGGAGCACCACCGCCTCGATCGGGCGGTCGGTCACGCCTGCCACGCCCACCAGGGCTATCCCGCCGATCACGGTGCTGCCACGGCCCAGGGATGCCAGCGCCGCCCGGATGTCGTCCGCCACCCGGGACTGCTGCCGCTCCAGGCGCACCAGTCGCACCGCTTTCCCTCCCTGCTCGTCGTTCCGGGTCAACACGCTAGCGCGCCCAGCGCAATGATCCGTGCGACACGGGCGTGCCGCGGCCGCTTGCCCTCCTAAAGTGGGGCGGCGGGTGACTTGTGGTGTTCATGTGGCCAAACAGCACGGTTGGGGTGCAGAATGTGCTACAACGCATCGGAGGCGGCATTCGGGAGCCGCACTGAGGCCGCGCTGAAGCTCGAAGTAGGGCGTAGGGGAAGACGTCCCTCGTCGAGCAACAAGCGGAGGTAGCAGTGAGCACCCGTGGCAGCACCCGAGGTGTGGTGTACGTCCACTCGTCGCCGTCTGCGGTGTGTCCGCACGTCGAGTGGGCTATTTCGGGCACCCTGGGTGCCCGCGTTGACCTGAAGTGGACGGCGCAGCCGGCCAGTCCGGGTCAGCTTCGCGCCGAATGCGGATGGCGCGCGCCCGCGGGCACCGGCGCCAGACTGGCGTCCGCCCTCAAGGCGTGGCCGATGATTCGGTTCGAAGTCACCGAAGAGCCCAGCGCGGGCGTCGACGGCGAACGGTTTTGTTTCGCGCCCGGCCTCGGCCTGTGGCACGGCCGGACCAGCGCCAACGGCGACATCGTGGTGGGCGAGGACCAGCTGCGCGCGCTCGTCAGCATGACCCGCGGCGGCGAATCCCTCGCGCACAAGCTGGACGAACTCCTGGCCGCGAGCTGGGACGAGGCGCTCGAGCCCTTCCGCCACGCCGGCGACGGGGCACCGGTGACCTGGCTGCACCAGGTCGGCTGAGCCCCGGGACGGGGGCCGGTACGCTCTTCGCGTGACCACCCCCGCCCCCAGCTCTCGCCAGCGCTGGCTGGTGCCCGTCGTGGTCGTGGTGTTGTCCGTGACCGTCGGTGGCGGCCTGCTCGCGCGCGAAATCTACCGCCTTCCCGACCAGCCCGCCGACGACGCCTCTGTGGCGGTGTCGACGCCGTCGACGTCCAACAGCGGCGCGCCGGCCGCGGTGGACGGCGACGTCCGGATGACCGACGACGCGAAGAGGCACCCGCAGGCCGAAGCCGTCCGCCGGGTCCTGAAGAAGTACTTCACGGCCATCAACAGCAAGCAGTACCAGCAGTGGACCGACGTGGTCACCGACGAGCGGGCCGCCGGCCAGTCGCGGAGCGACTGGCTCAAGGGCGTTCGCACCACAAAGGACAGCGACGCCCTCGTCTACCGGATCGAGCGCTCGCCCGCGGATTCGCTGCGGGTCCTGGTCGGGTTCACCAGCCGGCAGAACGTCGAAGACGCCCCGCTGTTCTTCCGCGAGCCCTGCATCAAGTGGCGGCTCGTCATGCCGATGGTGATCGAGGGCAAGACCTTGAGGGTCGCCGCCGTCGACGGCGGGCCACCGCCCGAACACGAGAAGTGCTGAACGCGAAGAAGGGCCCGGCCGGAGCCGGGCCCTTCTTCAGTTCCGGAACGCTCAGGCCGGCTGCGTGAACAGCAGCGCCGTGTTGTGGCCGCCGAACCCGAACGAGTTGCTGATCGCCGCGGTCAGCTCGACCTTGCGCGGCTCGCCCGCGACGACGTCCAGCTGCACCCGCGGGTCCAGGTCCGTCAGGTTCAGGGTGGCCGGCACGAGACCGTGGTAGAGCGACAGGATCGTGATGATCGCCTCGACCGCGCCGGCACCGCCGACGAGGTGGCCGAGTGCGCCCTTCGGCGCCGTCACGACCGGGTGTTCCCCGACCGCGTTGCGGATCGCCGCCGCCTCGCCGATGTCACCGACCACTGTGGACGTCGCGTGGGCGTTCACGTGCCCGATGTCCGCGGCGGTCACCCCGGCCATCTTCATCGCTGCGCGCATCGCGGCGATCTGGCCGATGCCCTCGGGGTGGTTGCCGGTGATGTGGTAGGCGTCCGAGGTGATGCCGTGCCCGGCGATCGTCGCGTAGATGCGTGCCCCGCGGGCCTTCGCCAGGTCCGCGCGCTCCAGGATGACCACGCCGGAGCCCTCACCGAGGACGAAGCCGTCGCGGTTCGCGTCGAACGGCCGCGACGCGCTCGCCGGGTCGTCGTTGCGCGTGGACACGGTGCGGGCCTGGGCGAAGCCGGCCAGCGTGATCGGGTGGATGCACGCTTCGGCGCCCCCCGCGACCACGACGTCGGCGCGCCCGGAGCGGATCATCTCCACCCCGCTCGCGATGCCCTCGGCACCCGAGGCGCAGGCCGAGGCCGGGGAGTGCACCCCGGCCCGCGCCTTGAGGTCGATGCCCACGTGCGCGGCCGGGCCGTTCGGCATCAGCATCGGCACGGTCAGCGGCGACACCTTGCGGAGACCCTGCTGGTGCAACAGGTCGTTCTGGGTGAGCAGGGTGACCGGGCCGCCGACGCCGGTGCCGATCGACACGCCGAGGCGGTCGGGGTCGACGTCCGTGTGCTCGTCCGTCGGTTCCGCGTACCCGGCGTCGGCCCACGCCTGGCGGGCGGCGATCAGTGCGACCTGCTCGCAGCGGTCCAGCCGGCGGGCCTGCACCCGCGGGAGGACCTCCGAGGGATCGACGGCCAGCTGGCCGCCGATCTTGACCGGCAGCTGCAGCTCCTCGACCCAATCGGCCTCGATCGCGCGAACCCCGCTCGCCCCGGCCAGCAGACCGTCCCAGGTGGACGTGACGTCCCCGCCGAGCGGTGTGGTGGCGCCGAGACCGGTGATCACGACGTCGATGTTGCTCATGGGAGTCTCCTCAAGGAGGGAAGAGGACTTACTTCGAGTTGGCGGACACGTAGTTCACCGCGTCGCCGACGGTCTTGAGGTTGGCGAGCTCGTCGTCCGGGATCTTGACGCCGAACTTGTCTTCGGCCTGCACGGCGATCTCGACCATCGACAGCGAGTCGATGTCCAGGTCGTCCACGAACGACTTCTCGGCGGTGACGTCGTCCTGAGCCACACCGGCGACCTCTTCGACGATCTCGGCGAGGCCGGCGAGGATCTCAGCGTTGTCAGCCATGGGGTAGTTCCCTTCTCGGTCTTGCTTGGGGTCTGTTTCCCTCGGGCGAGTGCCCGCGGGGAGCGTAACGGTGATCAGGGGCAGATGAACGCCTGCCCGGCGTAGGACAGGCCCGCGCCGAACCCGACCGCCAGCACCACGTCGCCGGGCTTCGCCGTCCCGGCCTTGCGCATGTGGTCCAGCGCGAGGGGGATGGACGCCGACGAGGTGTTGCCGGAGTACTTGATGTCGTCGGCGACGACCATGTCGTCACGGGCGCCGTTGGCCCGCAGCTTCTTCGCGATCGCCTCGACGATACGCAGGTTGGCCTGGTGCGGGATCAGCACGTCCACATCGGACGGCTTGAGCCCGGCGACCTCCAGCGCGCGCATGGCGATCGGCGCGATCTGGGTCGTCGCCCACCGGAAGACCGACTGGCCCTCCTGGTAGATGAACTTCTCCTCGGTCATCCCGATCAGGTCGACGAGGTCGCCCGCGCTGCCCCAGGAGACCGGGCCGATCAGCGGTTCGTCGGACGCGCCGACCACCGCGGCACCCGCGCCGTCGGCGAAGATGATGGCGTTCGCGCGGTCGGTCGGATTCACCGAGTCGGTGAGCTTCTCCGCGCCGATGACCAGGACCTTCTTCGCCGAGCCGGCCCGGATCAGGTCGGAGGCGACGCCGAGGCCGTAGCAGAACCCGGCGCACGCGGCGTTGAGGTCGAACGCGCCGGGGCTCGGGATACCGATCCGCGCGGCCACCTGGGCGGCCGCGTTCGGGATCAGCGTCGGCATGGTGCAGTTCGGCAGGATCACCGTGTCCACTTCGGACGGGTCGACCCCGGCGTCGGCCAGCGCGGCCTTGCCGGCGGCGACGGCGAAGTCGGTCAGCGACTCGCCCTTTTCGGCGAACCGCCGCTCGACGATCCCGACGCGCGACTGGATCCACTCGTCGTTGGTGTCCATGGTCTTCGAGAGGTCGTCGTTGGTGACGATCTTCTCGGGCTGCGCGCTGCCGATACCCAGCACGCGGCTGCCGCGCGAGCCGGGGTTGAGGCTCAGGGTGGGTCGGTCGGTCACGAGGCGTCCTCCTGGCGCAGCGCCGCCAGCTCGGCCGGCGTCTTCAGCGCGGTGATAGTGGTGACGACGCCCTTGAGCTGCCGCTTGACCAGGCCGGTCAGGGTGCCCGCGGGCGCGAGTTCGATCGTGCGGGTGACGCCGAGGGAGACCAGGCCGTCCATCGTCAGGTCCCAGCGGACCGGACGGGTGACCTGGGAGACCAGCCGCGCCAGGTACTCGGCGCCGCTGGTGACGACGGCACCGTCCGCGTTGGACAGCAGCGGGCGGACCGGGTCGGCCGGGGTCAGCTCGGCGGCGTGGGCACGCAGCGCTTCTTCGGCGGGCGCCATGTAGTGCGTGTGGAAGGCGCCGGCGACCTTGAGGGCACGGATCTTCGTGCCTTCGAGGGGCTCGGCGACGATCTTCGCGATCGCGCCGGCGTCGCCGGAGGCGACGATCTGCCCCGCGCCGTTGCGGTTCGCCGCGGTCAGGCCCTGCTCTTCGAGCCACGTGACGACCTGCTCGGGGTCGCCGAGCATGACCGCGGCCATCGACGTCGGCTCCATCGCGCACGCCTTCGCCATCTCGGCGCCGCGGACGGCGGCGAGCGCGACGGCGTCTTCGGGCTTCAGCACCCCGGCGATCGCGGCGGCCGCGAGCTCGCCGACGGAGTGGCCGGCGACCGGCGCGTCCGCGGGCACCGGTGCGGTGGCCTGGAGGTGCTCGAAGGTGAGCAGCGACAGCGCCACGATCAGCGGCTGCGCGATCGCGGTGTCCTGGATCTCGTCGGCGTCCGCCTCGGTGCCGAGGTGGAGCAGGTCGAGCCCGGCGCGCTCGGACCACTGAGCGACGCGCTCACGCGCGCCGTCGAGGTCGAGCCAGGGCGTGAACATGCCGGGGGCCTGGGACCCTTGGCCGGGAGCGAGGACTGCTGCTGTCACCCTCTAAGACAACACGGGAGAGGGACTTTCCGGTGTTGCCGACGTTCACAGTGTCTGTGCGGCGTCTTTGTCGGAAACCTCCAAAGACGCGCCGTAGAAGCTCGCGCGTAACCCGGAAGCCTTGTCGGGTTCAATCACCTTTCGATGTTAAGTCCATCACGTGACGCGGCTCGCAGCAAGCGCGAAGGTGAGTTCGGCGCAAGTTGTCGTGAGTGGTAATTAGGGTTCTAACCCTAATTACCACTCACGACAAGCCACGGCAGACTGCCCAGCCGCCGCCTTCACCGTGGCCTTGGGCCGCGCTCACCAGAGGCCGCGGGCCCTCGCCAGCCGTCCCACGGTCAGGGCGATCCGGAGGACCAGCGCGTCGCGCGGGTCGGTCGGCTGGCAGCCGGTGAGGTCCGCCGCCTTCCGCAGGCGGTAGCGGACCGTGTTCGGGTGGACGAACAGCGTCTTCGCGCACGTCTCCAGCACGCCGCCGCTCTCCAGGTACGCCTCGACCGTGCGCTGCAGCGTCGGCCCGGCCTCCTCGAGCGGGCGGGCGATCGTGTCGACCAGCAGGCGCTCGGCCTCCGCGTCCCCGGACAGCGCGCGCTCGGGCAGCAGGTCGCCCGACCGCACCGGGCGGGGCGCACCCGGCCAGCCGACCACCGCCCGCAGGCCCGACAACGCCTCCGTCGCGCTGTGGTGGGCCTCCGCCAGCGTCGGCACCGTCGGGCCGGCGACCACCGGGCCCTCGGCGAACGCCACCGACATCCCGGCCAGGATCTCCCGCTCCTTCACCCCGCCGTCGGTGGGGCCGCCGACCACGACCACCAGCCGGGAACCCTGCACCGACAGCAGCACCGGGCGGCCGACGCGGGCCGCGCGGCTGCGGACCTCGAACACCACCGTCGGCGGGTCCTCCGACGGCGGGTTGCCGACCAGCACGGTCGCCGCCGCCGTCGGGTCCCAGCCCAGCGCCGTGGCCCGGGAGAGCACCGACTCCTCGGCGTCGCCGCGGACGATGCCGTCGACCACCAGGGCCTCCAGGCGGGCGTCCCACGCGCCGCGCGCTTCCGCCGCGGCGGCGTAGGAGTTCGCCGCCGCGAAGGCGATTTCCCGGCCGTAGCGCAGGATTCCTTCGATCAAGGCGGCCCGTTCCGCTTCGTTCGCGGCGAAATCCGGCAGTTGTTCCTCGAACACCTCGATGGCCAGCCGCACCATGCCGACCGCCTGGCGCAGGCTGATCCACCGCGACAGCTCGGCCGGCGCGTCGCGGAACGCCTCGGTGGTGAGCTTCAGGGCCTCCTTGGAGTCCCGCAGCCAGGAGACGAAGCCGGCGGCCCCGGCCTGGGTGATCAGCAGGACGCTCGCGCGCTGGTCGGCGGGCAGCCGGGCGAACCAGGGCAGCCGCCGTTCCATCACCGCGATGCTCGCGCTCGCCAGGCTGCCGGACGCGTGCTCCAGCTGCCGGAGTGTCTTCGCGGACAGTCCGTGGTGCTTCGGCACCGGGCGCGGGGCGGTGGTTCCATCCATGGCGGAGGGGATCCTACGTGCCCGCAACTTTGGTAGCCCCTCGCGGCAACGCGCGAGGGTAGGCGGTGCGTGTACGCAGTGCCTAGGATCGGGGCCAGACAGAAACGGGGGAACCGGAATGACCGGTTTAGAGATCGACGGGATCTCCAAACGCTACGGCGACGTGGTCGCATTGCGCGAAATGACGTTCGACGTCCGGCCGGGCGAATTGTTCGGCTTCGTCGGCAGCAACGGCGCCGGCAAGACCACGACCATGCGGATCGCGCTCGGCGTGCTGTCCGCCGACGCCGGCGAGGTCCGCTACGACGGCACGCCGGTGACGCACGAGACGCGCCGCCACATCGGCTACATGCCCGAAGAACGCGGCCTCTACCCGAAGATGAAGGTCGCCGAGCAGCTGACGTACCTCGCGCGGCTGCACGGCATGCCCGCCGCCGACGCGCGGGCCTCGGCGGAGAGGTGGAGCGAACGGCTGGGTGTCGCCGGCCGCCGCGACGACGAGGTGCAGAAGCTCAGCCTCGGCAACCAGCAGCGCGTCCAGCTGGCCGCGGCGCTGGTGCACGAGCCGCGGATCCTGGTGCTCGACGAGCCGTTCTCCGGCCTCGACCCGGTCGCGGTCGACGTGATGAGCCAGGTGCTCAAGGAAAAGGCGGCCGACGGGGTACCGGTCGTGTTCTCCAGTCACCAGCTCGATCTGGTGGAACGGCTCTGCGACCGCGTCGGGATCGTCCGCAGTGGACAGATGGTCGCCAAGGGCACGGTCGACGAACTGCGGGCCGGCGGTGCCGTGCGGCTGCGGGTCGACGTCCCCGAGGCGGCCGAGGGGTGGGCCGACGGCCTGCCCGGGGTGAAGGTGCTCGGCCGGACGGGCTCGGTGACCGAGCTCGAGCTGGGCGAGGACGCCGACGACCAAGCCGTGCTCAAGGCGGCGCTGGCCACCGGGCCGGTTCGCGAGTTCGCCCGCGAGCAGCCGTCGTTGACCGAACTGTTCCGTTCCGTCGTCACGACCGAGGAGGTCCCCGCATGAACACCCCCGCGCCGGACGTCCGGATGAGCCCCACCGCGGCGGTGGGGCTGGTCGCCTCCCGGGAGATCAGCACCCGCGTGAAGTCGAAGGCCTTCCGCGTCGGCACGGTGGTCATGCTGCTGCTGATCGTGGTCGGCATCGTGGTCATCAAGCTGATCGCCGGGGGTGGCGGCGCCGACTCGACCGTCGGCTACACCTCGGCGACCGCGCCGCTCGCCGCCCCGCTGAAGGCCGGCGGCCAGGCCGTCGACGAGAAGATCGACACGGTGCAGGTCGCCGACGAGGCCACCGGGCGCGCGAAGCTGGCCGACGGCTCGCTCGACGCGCTGCTCACCGGTGACGGCAAGACCGTGCACGTCCAGGTGAAGAAGGACCTCGACGGCAAGCTCTCCCGGGTCCTGCAGCTGCTGTCGCAGCAGCTGGCGATCGACCAGCAGGTCGCCACCCTGGGCGGGAACCCGGCGCAGTTCCAGGCCGCGATCGCGGCCGCGAAGTTCGTCGAGGACCCGCCGCTGGAGCAGCCGTACGACTACGACGGCCAGCAGCTGATCCTGGGCATCATCGCCGGCATCCTGATCTACATGTCATTGCTGCTCAACGGCCAGAGCGTGGCCCAGGGCGTCGTCGAGGAGAAGACGTCGCGGGTGGTCGAACTGCTGCTCTCGACGATCAAGCCGTGGCAGCTGATGGCCGGGAAGGTGCTCGGCATCGGCGTGGTCGGGCTGATCCAGATGCTCGTGATCGGCGTCGGCGGGGTCGTCGCCGGGCTGGCCACGGGCGTGCTCACCATCTCCGTCTCGGCGGCCGTGGGCACGGTCGTCTGGCTGATCGTGTGGTACCTGCTCGGGTTCTTCATGTACTCGATCGTGTTCGCCGCGCTCGGGGCGCTGGTTTCGCGCCAGGAAGACGTCGGCGGCGCGACCATGCCGGCGCTGATGTTCGTGATCGCCGGCTACGTGATCGGCATTTCCGTGCTGCCGTCGGATCCGGGCAACACGTTCGTCGAGGTGCTTTCCGTGATTCCGGTGTTCTCGCCGACACTGATGCCGATGCGGCTGGCGATGGGCGGTGTGCCCGTTTGGGAAGCGGTGGTGTCGGTGGGGCTGGTGGTGCTGCTGATTCCGGGGCTGATCTGGTTCGCCGCGCGGATCTACCGGAACGCCGTCATGCGCACCGGCGCAAAGGTGAAACTCCGCGACGCCCTGCGCGCTGCCTGACGTTTGCCCGGGCAGTCTGCCGAAATTGCTCGAGGCCGCCCGGCGCTTGCGGTTTACGCTACGCCGGACGGCCTCGTCTCCCCGGTCCCCACCGGTAGAACCAGTATGGCCACGGGTGATCTTTGCGCGCCAGTCGTCTCACTCGATCGTGGGGCGCACGAGTTGCCGCCCCTGGGTACTTGATCGACGATCCGGTGCAAATCCGTGGAGGGAGTCGGTATGGGCGAACAACTGAAGGACGGGCTCGGACAGGCGTGGGCCATGGTGGCCACGTTCGTCCCGAAACTCGTGGGATTCCTGATCATCCTGCTGATCGGCTGGCTGATCGCGAAAGCCGTCTCGAAAGGGCTGGCGCTCGTGCTCGGGAAAGCCGGTTTCGGGAAACTGGTCGAGCGGACGGGGCTGAGCGGAAAGATCGGCCAGCAGAAGATCGACGCGACCGGGATCCTCGTCAAATTGGTCTACTACTTCATTCTGCTGATCGCGCTGCAGCTGGCGTTCGGCGTGTTCGGGCCGACCAACCCGGTGAGCCAGCTGCTCAACGACATCATCGCGTTCCTGCCGCGGATCGTGGTGGCGCTGGTGCTCGTCGTGGTCGCCGCGGCGATCGCGAAGGTGGTGCGGGACGTCGTCGCGTCCGCGATGTCCGGCCGCGGGGCCGCTCGCCCGCTTTCGCTGGCGGCCTATTGGCTGATCATGGCGTTCGGCATCATCGCCGCGCTCGGCCAGGTGAACATCGCGACGGCGATCACCGGCCCGGTGCTGATCGCGGTGCTGGCGACGATCGGCGGCGTGATCGTGGTCGGCTTCGGCGGCGGCCTGATCAAGCCGGCCCAGGACCGCTGGCGTGGCTGGATGGCGAACATGGAGCACCAGCTGGAAACCCCGGCGCAGCGCACGGGCGAGATGGGCACCGGCCCGGCGGCTCCGCGCGCGAGCGTCGGCGCGGACAGCACCCCGACGCCGCCGGTCGGCACCCCGCGCCCGCTGGGCTGACCACAGAGGAGTGGCGCGGGCCCGGTGGTCGGGGAAGCCGCCGGGCCCGCGCCGCGCTCGGAGGTCTTGAATGACTCATTCAGGACCTCCGAAGCCTTGAATGAGTCATTCAAGGCACCCGCAGCGCCCGCTACCCTGCCGGACGGCCGCACCGCCCGGGGAGAGACGCAGGCTGCTGCACGTCGGCGACGTCCAGCCGGTGGGATGTTCCGCCCCTCACAGTCCCTGGGGAATTCCCCTCGTCCGGAGCATGTTGGGAGCGGTAGGACGAAAGGGGCGTGACGTGGACTTCCTGCTGCACCACGGGATCACCGTGCTCGGCCAGTGGATTTCGATCGCGGAGCTCGCCGGGCAGGTGTTCGCGCTCGCCGTCGTGTTCCTGGCGCAGCGTCGCACCCTGTGGACGTGGCCCGTGCAGGTCGGGGCCACCGTGCTGCTGTTCGCCGTCTACGTCTCCGCGCACCTCGGCGGCCTCGCCGCGCGGCAGGTCGCCATCCTCGCCATCTCCGTCTACGGCTGGTGGGCCTGGACGCGCCGCCAGGACCCGGTGTTCGGTGTCGTCGTCCGCCAGGGCCGGCTCGCCGAGCGGCTGGCGATGGTCGGCGCCTTCGTCGTCGGGACCACCGTGATGGCGCTCGTCCTCGACGCCCTGCACGCGTCCTGGGCGCCCTGGCCGGACGCCGCCATCTTCGTCGGCACCCTCGTCGCCTTCGGGGCGCAGGGGCTCGGGCTGGTCGAATTCTGGCTGGTCTGGCTGGCCGTCGACGCGATCGGCGTCCCGCTGCAGATCTCGTCCGGGCTCTACTTCTCCGCCGCGATCTACATCGTGTTCGCCGGGCTGGTCGTGCACGGCTGGTGGAGCTGGAACCGCTCGGCCCAGCGCGTCGCCGCCCGGCCCGGGGTCACGGCAGCATCCAGCTGAGCGCCGCCGTGCTCTGACCCCAGACGATCAGGCACATCACCAGCAGCAGCCCGACGCTCCACGGCAGCACCTTCCGCAGCAGCTTCCCCTCCTCGCCGGGGAGGTTCGCCGCCACGCAGGCGATGGTGAGGTTCTGCGGCGACACCATCTTGCCGAGGACGCCGCCGGAGCTGTTCGCCGCGGCCAGCAGGTCCGCGGGCAGGCCCGTCTGGTGCGCCGCCGTCACCTGCAGGGCGCCGAAGAGCGCGTTCGCCGAGGTGTCCGACCCCGAGACGGCGACGCCGAACCAGCCCAGCACCGGCGAGAGGAACGCCAGGCCGGCGCCCGCGGCGGCGATGAACGTGCCGATCGTGGTGGTCTGGCCGGACAGGTTCATCACGTAGGCCAGCGCGAGGACGCCGGTGACGGTGAGGATCGCGAACCGCAGCTCCTTGACCGTGGCCAGCCACTCCCGCGCGGTGTCGCCCGCCCGCACCGCCAGGATCGCCGCCGTGACGACTCCCGCGAGCAGCACCAGCGTCCCGCCGGTGTTGAGGAACGGCAGGGAGAACGTGTTGCCGGACACCGGTTTCCCGTTCGGTGCGGCGACGTTCAGCCCGGGCCAGTGGAACTTCCAGGTCGCCTTGTCCAGCAGCCGCTTGACCGGCGGCAGCACGGCGATCGAGAAGATCACGATGATGAGCAGGTACGGCAGGTAGGCCTTGACGACGTCGCCGCGCGAGTCCTCCGGCGGTGTCTCGGCGGTCGCCGTCCCGCCGGTGCCGATCCGGACGGCTTCGGGCACCGGGCGCCGGGTCTGGGGGAGCGCCACCAGCGCGGCCGCGCCGGCCAGCGCCGCGCCGATGTCGGCCAGCTGCGGCGAGACGTAGTTCGAAGCGAGGAACTGCACGAGCCCGAACGCGACGCCGCAGACGAGCGCGGGCAGCCAGGTGTCCTTGAGGCCGCGCTTGCCGTCGACGATGATCACCAGCAGCAGCGGCACGACCAGCGCGAGCAGCGGCGTCTGGCGCCCGACGATCGACGAGACCTCCTGCAGCGGCAGGCCGGTGACCTGGGCGAGGGTGACGACCGGGGTGCCCATGGCGCCGAACGCGACCGGCGCGGTGTTCGCGACCAGCGCCACGACGGCGGCCTTGACCGGGTGGAACCCGACGGCCACGAGCATCACCGCGCTGATCGCGACCGGCGCGCCGAACCCGGCCAGCGCCTCCATGAGGGCGCCGAAGCAGAAGGCGATGATCAGCGCCTGGATGCGCGGGTCGTCGGAGATCCGGCCGAACGAGCGGCGCAGGACGTCGAAGTGCCCGGTCCGCACGGTGAGCCGGTAGATCCACAGGGCGTTGACGACGATCCACATGATCGGCCAGAGCCCGAAGGCGGCGCCTTCCAATGCCCCGGAGACGGCCTGCACGACCGGCATCCCGTACGCGGCGATGCCGACGACGAGCGCGACGAGCAGCCCGATCAGGGCGGCGTGGTGCGCCCGCATCCGCACGGCCCCGAGCAGCACGAGGACGGTGGCGAGCGGCAGCACGGCGGCGAGCGCGGACAGGCCCAGCGAGCCCAGCGGAGTCAGATCCTGCACGAACACGTCCTGCATGAACACGGCGACCTCCGTTTTCCACGATGCGAAAACGGCCTTTCGGCGGGTGCTGGTGATCCTCCTCACAAACCGGCCGGTCCGTCAAGAAGTTGCGGCCGATCGGTGCAATTGGCCGGTCGCAAACAGGCATCACGCGTGATTGGAGGGGCATCGGGGTGATGACTGCTCAATCGCGCGAGATGACTGCTCAATCACGTGTGATGACTGCTCAATCACGGCTTGGGTAGCACGGCGAGCGCGGTCTCGGCGATCGCGCGGATGGCGCCCGGCTCGACGCCGCCCTTGCCCAGTGCTTCGAGACCGCGCAGGACCGCCAGCACCAGCCCGGCGAGGTGGGCGGGGTCCGCGCCGGCGTCGAGGTCGCCCGCACGCTGGGCGCCCGCGATGCACGCGGTCAGGTGGTCCTGCAGGTCGTGGAACAGCTGCCGGCTGCGGGCCGCGACCGCCTCGTCGTGCTCCGCGCATTCGGCCGTGCTCTTCGCGATCAGGCACCCCCGGCGCGCCTGGTCGGCGGCGACCGATTCGGCGATCGCCCGTACGTGGTCGCCGAGCCGCCGGTAGGCGGTGTCGTCGGGGCCTTCGAGCTGGTGGCGCGTGCCCTCGCCGGCTTCGGTGCAGTAGTGGTCGAAGACGCGCAGGAAGAGCGCGTGCTTGTCGCCGAAAGCGCCGTAGAGGCTGCCTTTGCCGAGGCCGGTCGCGGCGGCGATGTCGTCGACCTTCGTGCCCGCGTAGCCGGTCTCCCAGAACTGGTCACGTGCGGTGCGCAGTACTGCGGCCTCGTCGAAGCTCCGGGGTCTTGCCATGGCTTCAGGCTACCCATTCTTGACTATCTAGTCCAGAACGGCGTAGGTTCTGGACGAATCAGTCAAGAACTCGGAGGGCATCGTGAACCTGGAGAACAAAACCGCGGTCGTGACCGGCGGCAGCACCGGCATCGGGCTCGCCATCGCCCAGCGTTTCGCGGCCGAAGGCGCGCGCGTGTTCATCACCGGTCGCCGCAAGGAAGCCCTCGACGACGCGGTCGCCGAGATCGGCAGCGGGGTGACGGCCGTCCAGGCCGACTCGGCGAACCTGGCCGACCTGGACGAGCTCTACCGCGCGGTGGCCGAGCGCGGCCGTGGACTGGACGTCGTGGTGGCCAACTCCGGCGGCGGGAGCTTCGCCCCGCTCGGCGAGATCACCGAGGAGCAGTTCGACACGACGTTCGGCACGAACGTCAAGGGCGTCCTCTTCGCCGTTCAAAAGGCGCTGCCGCTGCTGAACGCGAACGCGTCGATCATCCTCACCGGCTCGACGACGTCGACGCGGCCGGGCCCGGCCTTCAGCGTCTACGCGGCGACGAAGGCGGCGGTGCGCAACTTCGCCCGCAGCTGGGCGCTCGACCTCAAGGGCACGGGCACGCGGGTCAACGTCCTGAGCCCGGGACCGACGCGTACGCCGGGCCTGCTGGGCCTGGTGGACGAGAACGCGCAGCAGGGTCTGGTCGACAGCCTCGTGGCGGAGGTCCCGCTGGGTCGCCTCGGGGATCCCTCGGAAATCGCGGCCGCGGCGCTGTTCCTGGCCTCCGGGGAGGCGAGCTTCGTCAACGGCGTCGAGTTCTTCGTCGACGGCGGCCAGGCGCAGGTCTAACGCAGGGTGGCGTGGCTCGGCGTCAGGTCCTTCAGCGTCCGGACGCCGAGCAGCTGCATCGTGCGCACCATTTCCGTCCGGAGGATGTCGACGCAGCGCTGGACGCCGCGCTCGCCGCCGGCCATCAGGCCGTACAGGAACGCCCGGCCGACCAGGACCGCGTCGGCGCCGCGGGCGATCGCCGCCACGATGTCGCCGCCCGACAGGATGCCCGTGTCGATCCAGACGTCCGCGCCGCCCTGGAGCTCGTCCAGCACCGCCGGGAGCAGTTCGAGCGGCGTCGGGGCGCGGTCGAGCTGGCGGCCGCCGTGGTTGGAGATCAGAACCGCGTCCGCGCCGTGCTTCACCACGTCGCGGGCGTCGTCGACGTTCTGGACGCCCTTGACCACCAGCTTTCCCGGCCAGGTCTGCCGGACCCAGTCGAGGTCGTCGAAGTTCAGCGTCGGGTCGAAGAGCTTGTTCAGCAGCTCCGCGACCGTCCCGTCGAAGTGGCTGAGCGAGGCGAAGTTCAGCGGCTCGGTGGTGAGCAGGTTGAACCACCACGCCGGGTGCGTCGCGCCGTCGAGGAACGTCTTGAGCGTCAGTGCCGGCGGGATGGTCAGGCCGTTGCGGACGTCGCGCAGGCGGGCACCGCCGACCGGGGTGTCCACGGTCAGCATCAGCGTGTCGTACCCCGCGGCCCACGCGCGATTCATCAGATCTTCACCGGCGCCGCGGTCGCGCCAGACGTAGAGCTGGAACCACTTGCGGGCGCCCGGCGCGGCTTCGGCGAGATCCTCGATCGACGTCGTCGCCATCGTCGAGAGCCCGACCGGGATGCCGTTGCGCTCGGCTACGCGGGCCACCGCGCGCTCGCCCTCGTGTTGCATCATCCGGGTGAAACCGGTGGGAGCGAAGGCGAACGGCAACGCCGAGGTCTTGCCGAGGATCTCGCGGGTGGTGTCCACATCGGACACCCCGCGCAGCACGTTCGGGTGAAATTCGACGCGCCGGTACGCCTGCCGGGCGCGGAGCAGGCTGTCTTCGAGCTCGGCTGCGCCGTCGGTGTAGTCGAACGCCGCCCGCGGGGTGCGCTTGCGCGCGATCATCCGCAGGTCGGCGATGGTGTGCGCGTTCGCCAGCCGCCGGTCCGTCGGGTTCAGCACGATCGGCTTCGGCCGCAGGATCTGCTGCAGCTCACTCGGCTTCGGCAGCCGGCGCTTCGTCACCCTGATCAACTCCCTAACGGACTACGAGCGAGCGGGACCCGGCAGACATCGGATGTCTGCCGGGTCCCGAAACTAGCACCTGATCACGCGTTGCCGGACTCCGACGTCTGCGGCCCGGCGGCCGCGATGTCGTCGAGCCGGTACTTCGTGGCCGCTTCGAGGACCTTCGCCTGCTCGACCTCGCCGCGCTTGGCCAGGATCGACAGCGCCCCGACGGTGATCGACTCGGCGTCGACCAGGAACTTCCGCCGCGCCGCCGGCCGGGTGTCGGAGAAGCCGAAGCCGTCCGTGCCCAGCGTCAGCATGTCGGTCGGCACGTACGGGCGGATCAGGTCCGGCACCGCGCGCATCCAGTCCGACACCGCCACGACCGGCCCATTCGAGCCCAGGAGCGCCTCGGTGACGTACGGCACGCGCGGCTCGCTGCCCGGGTAGAGCAGGTTGTCGTGGTCGATCTCGACGGCTTCGCGCCGCAGCTCGGTCCACGACGTGGCCGACCACACCGCGGCCCGCACGCCCCACTCCTCGGCCAGCATCTTCTGCGCCTTCAGCGCGTCCGGCATCGTGACGCCCGAGACCAGGATCTGCACTTCCGGGCCTTCGCCCGCGGGCGCGTCGGCGTACTTGTAGAGACCCTTGAGCAGGCCGTCGACGTCGAGGTTCTCCGGCTCGGCGGGCTGCTGGTACGGCTCGTTGTAGATCGTCATGTAGTAGAAGACGTTCTCGCCGTTGCCGTCCGGGCCGGTCTCGCCGTACATCCGGCGCAGGCCGTCCTTGACGATGTGCGCGATCTCGAACGACCACGCCGGGTCGTAGGCCACCGCGGCCGGGTTGGTCGATGCCAGCAGCAGCGAGTGCCCGTCCGCGTGCTGCAGGCCTTCACCCGTCAGGGTGGTGCGGCCGGCGGTCGCGCCGACGACGAACCCGCGGGCCATCTGGTCGGCGGCGGCGTACAGGCCGTCACCGGTCCGCTGGAACCCGAACATCGAGTAGAAGATGTAGATCGGGATCATCGGCTCGCCGTGCGTCGCGTACGACGTGCCGACGGCGGTGAACGACGCGGTCGAGCCTGCCTCGTTGATGCCCTCGTGGAGCAGCTGGCCCTTCTCGGACTCCTTGTAGGCCAGCATCAGGCTCGCGTCGACCGACGTGTACGTCTGGCCGTGCGGGTTGTAGATCTTCGCCGTCGGGAACATCGAGTCGAGGCCGAAGGTGCGTGCCTCGTCCGGGATGATCGGGACGACGCGCTTGCCGATCTCGGAGTCCTTCGCCAGCTCGCGGACCAGCCGGACGAACGCCATCGTCGTGGCGACCTCCTGCTTGCCGGAGCCCTTCCGGACGCCCTCGTAGAGCTTGTCGCCGGGCAGGACGAGCGCCTTCGCCGACTTCGGGCGGCGTTCCGGCAGGAACCCGCCGAGCGCCTTGCGGCGGCCGACCAGGTACTCGATCTCGGGCGAGTTCGCGCCCGGGTGGTAGTACGGCGGCAGCTTCGGGTTGCGCTCCAGCTCCTCGTCGCTGATCGGGATCCGCTGCGAGTCGCGGAACAGCTTCAGGTCGTCGAGGGTGAGCTTCTTCATCTGGTGCGTGGCGTTGCGGCCCTCGAACGCCGGGCCCAGGCCGTAGCCCTTGATGGTGTGGGCCAGGATCACCGTCGGCTGGCCGTGGTGCTCCAGCGCCGACTTGTACGCCGCGTACACCTTGCGGTAGTCGTGGCCGCCGCGCTTGAGGTTCCAGATGTCGGCGTCGGAGAGGTCCTTGACCAGGTCCTTCGTCCGCGGGTCGCGGCCGAAGAAGTGCTCGCGGACGAAGGCGCCGTCGTTGGCCTTGTACGTCTGGTAGTCACCGTCCGGGGTGACGTTCATCAGGTTGACCAGGGCGCCGTCGCGGTCGGCGTGCAGCAGCGAGTCCCACTCGCGGCCCCAGATCACCTTGATGACGTTCCAGCCGGCGCCGCGGAAGTACGACTCCAGCTCCTGGATGATCTTGCCGTTGCCGCGCACCGGGCCGTCGAGCCGCTGCAGGTTGCAGTTGATCACGAAGGTCAGGTTGTCGAGGCCCTCGCCGGCCGCGATGTGGATCAGGCCGCGGGACTCGGCCTCGTCCATCTCGCCGTCGCCGAGGAACGCCCAGACGTGCTGGTCGTTCGTGTCCTTGATGCCGCGGTCGCGCAGGTAGCGGTTGAACCGCGCCTGGTAGATGGCGTTCATCGGGCCGAGGCCCATCGACACCGTCGGGTTCTCCCAGAACTCCGGCATCAGCCGCGGGTGCGGGTACGACGGCAGGCCGCCCCCCTCGCCGGCGTGCGAGAACTCCTGGCGGAAGCCGTCGAGCTGCGACTCGCTCAGCCGGCCCTCGAGGAACGCGCGGGCGTAGATGCCGGGGGAGGCGTGGCCCTGGATGTAGATCTGGTCGCCGCCGCCGGAGTGGTCCTTGCCGCGGAAGAAGTGGTTGAAGCCCACCTCGTACAGCGCGGCCGAGGAGGCGTAGGTCGAGATGTGGCCGCCGACGCCGACGCCGGGACGCTGCGCCCGGTGCACCATGATCGCCGCGTTCCAGCGGATCCAGGCGCGGTAGCGGCGCTCGATGTCCTCGTCACCGGGGAACCAAGGCTCGTTCTCGGTGGGGATGGTGTTGACGTAGTCCGTCGAGGTCAGGGCCGGTACGCCGACGTTCCGCTCCCGGGCTCGCTCGAGGATCCGCAGCATCAGGTAACGGGCCCGCTGCTGACCGCCCCTCGCGAGAGCCTCGTCGAAGGAGTCCAGCCACTCGGCGGTCTCCTCCGGGTCGATGTCGGGCAGGTGCGCCGCCAATCCGTCACGGATGACGCGTACGCGTGCCGGGGTCTCCTTGCGGGAGGCGCCGTCGTTCTGCGGGGCCAAGGGGTCTCCTTGCGAAAAGTTGTAGCCGGTGGTGCTCGTACGCGGGGGTGTACGACTCTCCATCGTCGTCTTCCGTCCCGGCTTCCGCACCGCTACTTGGCGGTAACATCGGCCGACCCGGTCGAGCCACTCCCTGCGCGCGGTGTATCGCGCGCGCGGTTACTTCCTCCCCACCCTAGGGGACGACCCTCGGAGGGGTGGCAGACCGGGGGCGCCAGGCACCCGAAACGCCGTCGCGGGCAGCCGGTCGCGGGCCGTATCCTGCGACACGAGTTGTCAAAGATCCGGTGTGGACGGTTGCGCGAGGAGCCACACCAGTGTTCGCTATCGGCAACCGGGTAGCCGAGTGTGGCACCAGGCGTACCCCCTGGGGTGCTCCGAAGCCACGCTCCGTCGTAGTTGGAGGAGTGAAAGCAGTGGTCGCCGCGGGAGACGCTGATCAGAGCAGCGTCGCCGAGAGGCTCGGCATCAAGCCCGAGATGGTGGTCCAGGAGATCGGCTGGGACGAGGACGTCGATGATGACGTCCGCGCGGCGATCGAGGAGCAGATCGGCGGGGACATCCTCGACGAGGAAGCGGACGAGGTCATCGACGTGGTGCTGCTGTGGTGGCGCGAAGACGACGGCGACCTCGGTGACGCGCTCATCGACGCCAGGGGCCCCCTGGAGGAGACAGGTGTGATCTGGGTGCTGACCCCGAAGAACGGGCAGCCCGGGCACGTCGAGCCGAGCGAAATCGCCGAAGCGGTACCTGCCGTGGGCCTGGCCCAGACCGCCAACATGAGTGTCGGCGCGAACTGGATCGGCACCCGGCTGGTGTCCCCCAAGTCGAAGTCGAAACAGCGCTGAGCCGGTCTCGCCGGACGGACACGATAGGGTTGTCGTCGCAGGCACGTGTCCGTTCGGGAGAGGAAACGCTGGTATGACGGTCGAGGTCGGTTCCGAGGCTCCTGACTTCACGCTCAACGACTACAACAAGCAGCCCGTCCAGCTGTCGTCGTTCCGGGGTGACAAGCCGGTTCTGCTGGTTTTCTACCCGTTCGCGTTCAGCGGCATCTGCACCGGCGAGCTGTGCCAGCTCCGCGACGAGTTCGCGGACTACGACAACAAGGGCGTCCAGGTGCTGGGCGTCTCGGTCGACACGCCGTTCTCGCTCAAGGCGTGGGCCGAGAAGGAGGGCTACCAGTTCCCGCTGCTGTCCGACTTCTGGCCGCACGGCGAGGTGGCGCAGGCATACGGTGTGTTCAACGCCGACGCCGGCTTGGCGGTCCGCGGCACGTTCCTGATCGACACGGCCGGCGTGGTCCGGTTCGCCGAGGTCAACGCGCCGGGCGAGGCCCGCGACCAGCTGGGCTGGAAGAAGGCCGTGGCCGAACTGGCTTGAGGTTCCCGCGGCGGCGGCCCGGACTCCCGGGCCGCCGCCGTCCGGGCGCATAGCTCAGCGGAAGAGCACTCGGTTTACACCCGAGCGGTCGCAGGTTCGAACCCTGCTGCGCCCACCTGACGCGCTTGTTCCAACCCCATCCGGTGAATTCCTCGCCGGATGGGTTTCGTCGTTTTCGCCGCCCAGACCGCCCGTGGCGTCTTCGAACGGCGTCCGGAAGACATTCCCCGGCTGACACCGGTCGGTGGCGTCTCCGTCTGTCTCGGCGGCCTGGTCGCGGATGCCGACGATGTCCGCGCCTCGCGGGCTATCGAGCAGTGCCGCGAACGGCTCAGTGAGGACACGGCCGACCACCGACCCGTCTTCCCCGATGTACAGCTTCTCGAAAAATCCCTGGTTGATCTGCCGCCGGATCTTGTCGGGGGCGCTCAGGTAGGCCGCCGGGCACTGCTCAGCAGCGTGGAGCGCTTCGCTGAGCGTTTGCTCGATGTCGGCGGTAGTGGACTGGGCGCTCCGGATCTCGTGGTCGGCTTCGGCCAGTTGCCGAGTGAGTCGCTGCATCTCAGTCGCGAGCAGATCCTCAGGGATGGCGCCGGCGTAGTGGGCGCGGAGCAACTTCTGAAGTTCGTTCTGGGCTTGTTTCTGCTGGCGGAGCGCCCGCTTGAGGTGGTCGCTGGCTTCGTGCTCCTGCTGGGCTAGTTCGCTGCGGACGGCGCGCTGGATGCGGGTGCTCAACGCTGAAGTGAGGCGAAACAGCAGGTAGAAGGCCTCAATGGCTTCCTCGATGCGCTCGACACGCACGGCTGGCCGGGTGCAGTTGGTCTCTTTGGTCTTCTTCTTGACGCAGCAGTAGTACTCGTACAGTCCGCCCCGGCCCCTGGTCTGGGAGTAGATCAGTCGGCCGCCGCATTCGGAGCAGTAGATGGTGCCGCGCAGGTAGTGGGTGTGCTTGCGGTCCTTCTCGCCGGTGTGGTTGTGACTGGCGAGGGTGTCTTGGATGGCTAGCCAGGTTTCCGGCTCGATGAGCGGCTGGTGCCTGCCTTCGTAGTGGATGCCCTGGTAGGCGACGACTCCCAAGTAGTACGGGCTGCGCAGTAGGTGGTGCATGCCGTTGACGGAGATGGGCCGACTGGGTCGCTTTGGCGAGGGACGTGTGCTGAGTCCCTTCGCGCGAGCGGCGAGTGTGAGGTCCGCCACAGTCCACTCGCCGGTGGCGTACTGCTCCAGGCATCACCGGACAAGGTCGGCGCGTTCCGGGTCGAGCACGACGGTCGCGGCTAGCACGCCATTGATCGGCTGACGGACGTTCATGTAGCCAGTCGGGGCGCGGAACGGCGTGCCGCCTTCCTCGGCCTTGCGGACGAGCCCCTTCATGACCTCAAGGGCGAGGTCGCCGGAGTAGAACTGGGCGATCTCGGCCATGAGGCCGTACAACAGCCGGCCGCTGGGAGTGTCGTCGACGTTCTCGGTACATGAGACGAGCTGGACGCCGTGCTTCTTGAGTGCGAGGTTGATCGCGATGTCGTCTTCGCGGTTGCGGGCCAGCCGGTCGATCTTGTGCACGATGACGTGGCCCGGCCGGAGCTTCCGCACGTCAGCGAGCATGCGCTGCAGATTGTCGCGGTCTGCCGAGCGGGCCGACTCGCCCGCATCGACGTACTCCGCGTGTACGAGAGCACCGAGTTGGGCGGCTTTGGCGTGGCAGGCGGCGCGCTGTGCGGGGATGGAATAGCCCTCTGCTCCACCGCCGGTGCGGGCGTGCTCCTTGGTGCTGACGCGCAGATAAATGAATGTTATTGGTGTGCCTTCGCGCTCGGGGCTCAAAGTCTTGTTGCTGCGTGATCTGCGTGGCGGGCGTCCGGTGGCAGCTTCAAGCGCGTTCAGTCTGGCTCTGGTGTCTTCGATCTTGATTTCGTCCTTCATGTGGGGCTATTCCTCCTCTCTGGGCTTAACGGTTCATGAATCGGGTGACTAATTCGACCCCTGTCAAGATTACGATGCGTGTATCTGCGAGCAAAAATGACTTTCGCGTCCTCGTCCTTCAGGAGTAATATTCCTTTATGGACTACATAGAGATGTCGCATGAAAGCTTGCCCGAGGCGTACAGTCCCGACTTCGAGGACCTGAAGACGGCAGAATCGGAGGCGCCGTTCATGGAGGCTTCTTTTTACATGCTCAGAGAGGCCACGCATTGGATGGCCATACTTTCCAGCTTGAAGCCCGCGAGCCCGCTGGATCGAAATCGGGCAATCATGCGGGGCCTCCTTGTCCGACTGACGAAGTTGATGCGACTTGCCGTGCGGGAATTGGCTAGCCAGGAGACGTTCATGCAGCTGAGCATCACGCGGGACACGATCGAGACCGCAGCAAACATGCAGTATCTTCTGCAAGACCCCGGCGATGGTGAGCGCTTCGATCAGTATGTCATGAACAGCCTGGTGGCCGAGCGCGAGCTGCTTCGTGATATTCAACGAAACTTAGCTGATCGCGGCGGCGATGAGTGGCCGATTGAGAAACGCATGAAGCGATCCATCGAAGCAACTGCTAAGGCTGCGGGGATCGATGACGTAACTTCACTTCCCGGTCGGTCGAAGATAGGCTTTCCGAGTATCGAAAGACGTGTTGAACTGCTGGGGCTGGACGCGTATATTGCCTATCGCATGGGATCGGTAGAGACGCACGGCGACTGGCATGATCTCTTTCGCAATCATCTGAATTACGACGACGGGGCGTTTAGTCCAAAGGTCAAGAGCATGCACGTCCGCCCGCAGGTGCCCTTGATGTTGACTATCTTGCCGCTGACTCTTGTCGTAAGCAGAATCAGCGATCTCGTTGATGACGCAGATGTGAGCGACTTTATCCGGCCAAAATTGGAGGACACGCTGCGGCGCGCACGCGAGATCGATCGACTTCACGAGGAGTTTCTATCGCCAGCACCACCGACGTGATGGCTGCGTCGTCTTCGCACTACGCGTCCGACCTTTGCGCGTTCAACCCGATGGCCCAACCGTTGACGACCGCGGCCCCCGTGCCTCACGATGGACGAGCAGTTTTCGCCAACTTCGAGCAAGGAGAGACTGTGCGTGCTCATTTTCTCGGCAAGGATCCTGAGTCGGCCCAGGGTGACTCACCCACGCTGTTCGCCACCGACCGGACAGACCGGGCGACATACATCGCCCAAGGCTGGAAGGTGACCGACCCGCAGGTGCTGGCCGATGTCGGCCCGGTACCCGACCACGAGACCCTGATCGAGATCCCGGAGGATGTGCTCAAGTTCTACGTGCGGCGTTACCAGCAGGAACAGGAGGGAGACCGCTGAGCTTCATTGAGCCCGGACCTGAGTTCGGCGAGCTCTTCCAGTCGTTCGAGCACACGGCGTTTCGGCTGGAGACGCGCGACCGGTACAACTCGCCATCCGAGGCAGAGTCGTTCCGCCGGTTCCGGGCTGGCGAGCCGGTGGACCTCGCGTGGTTCCAGGACTGGCTCGACATGGTGCGGGATGCTACGACTGCCGGTCGGCTGTTCTCTCGTGTACGAGTGGTGAGCCGACCGCTCACCGAGTACAGCCAGTTCGGGCTGTGGGCAGCACGTCACACCTGCGAGGCCGGGGACGACATCCGCTACCTCAACCGCGACAAAGCCGACGCCGCGGAGCTGCCGAAGTACGACTTCTGGCTGTTCGACTCTCGCAAGCTTGTCCTGATGGAATTCGACGAGGACGACTGCTTCCTCAGGGCTGAGGTCGTCGAGGAGCCGGCGGCGATCGTGGAGCACAACTACTGGCGGGACGCTGCCCGGCATCACGCCATCACCAGAGATGAGTTTGTCGCCAAGCATGAACAGCGGGACCTCTAGCGTCGACGAAGCGCGCAACGCGCTGGGCAAACGACTCCGCGAGTTGCGGATAGCCGCCAAGCTATCCGGCAAAGATCTCGCGGAGTCGTTGTCGTGGGTGGGGTCGAAGGTCTCCAAGATCGAGAACGGCAAGCAGACGCCGACCGATGACGACATCAAGGATTGGGTCAGAGCCACCAAGGCAGAGGACCAGACGGCCAGCCTTCTCGCTGCGCTACATAACCTTGAGCTTCAGCATGCTGAGTGGCAGCGCGTGCTCAAGGCGGGCATGACGGCGCATCAGACGTCGCTTGTCCAGCGTGACGAGCAGACGAAGCTCTATCGCGGGTTCGAGAACACGTTCGTGCCCGGTCTCTTGCAGACGGCCGAATACGCTCGCGCCCGGTTTGCTGATGCCATCATGATGCACCAGGTGCCCAACGACATCAACGAAGCCGTCAAGACCAGGATGCAGCGCCAGGAGATGTTGTACCGGCCGGACAAACGCTTCCACTTCGTGGTCACTGAAGCCGTCCTCCGCTACCGCCTGGTCGCGCCGGACATCATGTTTGGTCAGCTCGACCGCCTGATGGCGATCTCGTCGATGCGCAATCTCAAGCTTGGCGTTATCGGATTCGGGACGCGGTACGTGACGGACCCACGTCATGGCTTCTGGCTGCTCGACAACGATCTGGTGCGCGTCGAGACGTACTCCGCTGAGCTGAACCTCCGCCAGCCTGAAGAGATCGAGCTGTACAGCGGCATCTTCGATCAGCTTGCCGCTGTCGCCAGCTATGGCGGCGAGGCGCGGGCGATCATCAGCCGCGTCATGCGCGAGCTGGCCGAGGAGACCGGCGACGCTGGCTCGTAATTTCCGCGATGGGCTAATCGCAAATTATTTCGAGAAAACCCGAGCAAATTTCTGGCACACCGGTCGTTGCCCGCTTACTCTCCACAGGCGTCATCCCCGCTGACCTGGGAGAGAACTCCGTGACGACCATCGTGCCCCTGCTGAGCAAAGACCAGATTGACCGCTTGCCCGAGCGAGCCAGGGAGGTGATCGAATACCGCAAAAGCGGTCTGAGCTTGAACCATATCCAGGGCTGCCCGCTCGGGTGCGCCTACTGTATCCGGCATACCTACGGCCTGTGGGACGAGAACCAGCCTCGGGCGCTCATGACCGACAACCAGGCGGTCGAGGAGCTAGTCAACCACCGCTACTTCCAGTCGCACGTCACGCCGGTGCAGCTGTTCAACCGGGCGACCGATCCGTTCCTGCCGAAGGTTCGGCATCACACATTCGCGACACTCGAGGCCCTGGACGAGCGCGGGCTGACCAACCACGTGCTAGTCATTACCAGGCATCAGATGAAACCGGAAGACATCACGTGGCTCAACCAGCTTCGACACCTGAAGGTGACGCTGCTGTTCACGTACTCAGGGATCGACAACGAGCAGGTCGAGCCCTATCCGTCGCACGTGGCGGCTGACTCCCTGAAGCTCATGAGCGCGCCGGTCAGCCGGCGCTACCGGACTGTCCTGTACTGGCGCCCGCTCGTCCCGGGACTGAACGACACCGATGAGCACCTGGCCGCTGCCCACGAGCTGAGCAAACACGCCGACGCAACTGTCTTCACCGGCTTGTTCTACCGCGACCAGATCGCCGAGTACTACCAGGCCAACGGCTTGCCCCAGCCGTACGAGGACACCGCCCGTCGCAAGATCGTGCCCGAAACGCTCGAACGTCGCGTACTTGACGCGTTTTCGAACTCGACTGCTCTGTTCCGCAAGACTTCCTGCGCCGTCTCGTACGCGCACGGCCTGCCCGACTACAACGGCCATTACGGTATCCGCGAGCTGTGCGACATCTGCCCACTCAGCCAGCTCGAACTCTGCCGAGGCGCACACCGCGTACCGACAGCCGAAGATGTACACCAGGTCGCCCGCGTGTTGCCCGAAGCCGACCGCCTTGAGGTCGTAGACATCTCGGACCGGGCGGCGATCGTGACCGGCCTGGCAACCGAGCAACCTCGCTACTTCTTGCAGCACGCGCTCGGTTTCCAGGTCCACGACCTGCGCCACCCGCACCACGCGAACCGGCACGGTCGCGCGGACATCGGATGGAAAGGCAGTGCAGCATGACCGACTGGACCACGCTCAACTACGTCGTTGTCGATGTCGAAGGCAACGGTCAGCAGCCGCCTGACTTGGTGGAGCTGGCCGCAGTGCCGATCGTGGCCGGCGTTGTCGGTGAGCCGTCGAACTGGCTGGTGAAGCCGGACCAGCCGATCACCCACTTCGCCCGGAAGATCCACGGCATCACCAACGAGCAGGTGGCCGACGCGCCGGTGTTCGCATACGTCGAAGCTGACGTGCTCAAGGCTCTGGATGCCTCGGCGCTGATCGCTCACAACGCGCACGTCGACGTCGGTGTACTGCAGCGCAAGCTCGGGAGCTGGGAGTGTCCCGAAGTGTTCGACACGCTCAAACTCGCCCGTCGCCTGCTGCCTGGACTGGGGACGTACAAGCTCGGCTCACTGGTCGAAGAGTTCGAGCTGGCCTACGACCTCGGCGAACACGACCAGCCGCATCGAGCAACGTACGACGCGATCGTGACAGCCCGGCTGTTCGTTCACCTCGCGGGCCGGCGAACGCTCGAAGAACTGCGCGATCAGCCAACGGGTGGTGACCCTGATGACGAACCTGCCCTCTTCTAGCGCTGGGCGAGGTCTGTTCGTCAGCGTCGACGGGCCAGGCGGGGCCGGGAAGACCACGATCGTCCGGCACTTGGCGCAGATGCTGATCGCCCAAGGCGAACACGTCCATGTCACGGCCGAACCGTCTGCCGGACCGATTGGGGCACTGGCGCTTGAACTGACCCCGAGCGTCACCGGCCATGCATTGGCTTGCCTGTATGCGGCCGATCGCTACCACCACGTTGAGACGAAAATCAAGCCGCTCCTACGCGCCGGGCAGATTGTCATCTCGGATCGCTACATCGCGTCTGGCTTGGTGGTTCAACGTTTCGACTGCGTTGATCCGGTGTTCTTGTGGCAGCTCAACGAAGAGGCCGAACGACCGGACCTCGTGGTGATCCTCGAAGCTGATCCGGACATCATCGCGGAGCGGCTGGAGGCGCGCGGTCCGCACAACCGCTTTCAGAGCGTTCCGGCCAGCAGCCGTATTGAAGTCGAGTACTACCGGCAAGCGACAGAGACGCTGGAGGAAGCTGGCTTCGTGGTGCTGCGGGTGGACTGCAGCAGCCATCCGCCCGAACAGTCCGCGGCGGTCATCCGCAACCAGCTCATGACCTTGCTCGCGCCGAGTGAGGCGGTGGGCTGATGGCCGGGCCGATCACGGAGGCTGACGCTGTCCGTCGCTTCCCCGAACTGCGGGAGCTAGTCGCAGCCAGAGACGTCGGCTGGATCTTCCGACCGGTCCTCGAAGAGGCCGGGGCGTTGGAGGGCATCGTTGGCAGCTACAGCCGACAGCAGTACACCGATGCCTTGTTCATCTTCGACCGGACGAACGTCAGCGCGGCCCGTGTACTGGACAGTACTTACGGAGGCGGCTGTGTTTGGTCGAGACAGGGCGCAGCCCTCCAAGAAGTCGTGCACGACCTGCTAGAACTCCCGGCTCCGGGTACACACGGCGCACCGTCACTCGTGACGCGATCCGGCTTGTTATGGACGCCGTGATGAGCGTTCCTGCCCAGACCGCCGGCGACTTGCCCGCAGACGTCAAGGTACCCGGGATGCGCGAACAGCCTCGGTTCTCCGCTGCAATCGATCTGGTGGCGCTACCGACAGCCGCCAAGGTTGCCCGGCTGTTCGTCGCCGATACCTTGCGCCGCTGGGGTGCGATGTTCATAGAGCCGGACATGGAAGCGGTAGCCGCCGAGTTGGTGGCGTTGTCCGTTAAAGCGACCGGACCGGCCGAGGGAACGAGCTGGCAGGACATTCGGACGATCGGGACGATCAGGGTCTGCCTGGTTGGGTGGCGCAGGCACATCGTGGTCGAAGTGTCCGACGAGCATGATCAGGAGCTCGTCCTCCCCGAGGAAGCAGAGTTGCCGCATGACAGCGGTCTCGGCCTCGTTGACGCTCGAGCTGACCGTTGGGGGTCCTGCCTCACCTATTCGGGCCGAGTGATGTGGGCCGAGTTGGCGGTGTACGAGCGTACCGGCGCAGGCCTACCCCGCCGGAACCCTAAGCCCACGCCGCATCCACGAGCGCCCCTGCCGACGCAGGATCCAGACTTGCTGCAAAGAGTTCTGAACGGCTTGAAGAACAAGTAGTCCCGACAGCTACCACAAGGAGAACTCGATGACCAACCTCGTTAAGCTTCTGAAGCTGCACATGGAGACTAACGATGTCAACGAGCGCAAACTTGCTTCACAACTGGGCGTAGCACCGCGAATCTTGACCAAGCTGCTGCGTAGTGGCGACATGGACGCTAAGACGTTTGCGGGGGTTGTGAAGTGGCTCGCGGAGGATGCCAAGTAGTTTAGACGTCAGTCCTTATATATCTCAGCTATATAGTTGCCAAAGGCGGCCAACTCGTCGTTTGCCTGCTTAAGCCAATCCTTCTGCTCCCGCTTACTTGCTATCGTGCGGACACTTGCTTCTTGCGGCCGCAGATATGACTCACCTTGGTCGATCGTCTCTACGATCAGACGAGCGTGGAAAGATGACGCCGTGTGCTGCCCGTAAAAACCTTTGAGCAAATCAAGTAGTCTGCGCTGCTCGGTGAGGTTGGCGCGGATAAGATCATTATTAATCCTGGTATGTTCGGCGGAACCGGGTTTGGCTTCTCGGAGTCGTCGTGTAAGCGCTGGTGCTGTCCTGGCTTGCATCCAGATCGATGGATGGCTGAGTTCTGACCATAAATCATCTTGTTCGTCGACTTCATGCGATTCGTCTGCGCGCAGGATCGAAAAGCCGTGGAGGCGCAGAGCGGCGAGTGTCCATAAGAGGTCCTCGTAGAAAGCTTCCGTAAAGTGTTCGGGAAGGTTGTTGAACTCTTCGGTTAGTGGTGAGTGATTTGATGCTTTCATAACTGTATTTTTCTTGTGATTACGGTGGAGCCAGAGCTGAACCCTGGCCCCGCCGGTGTTACTGCCCGTCCTGGCGGTAGCGAGTAGGCCTTTCGGTGCCTCGGCCGTGGCAAGGCCAGCACTTTCCTCGGTCGTCTTCGCTTGCTCGCGGCCCTCGCGGCTCACATGCTTTGCAGCGCACCTGGGTGCCACTTCTCAGGGTGTACTAGCTGGTGCCGTCGCACTTCTGACAGACTCCGGTTCCGCTGCAGGTCTTGCACGGATCACCGCCGCCAACGTTGTAGTAGGGAGCTTCGCTGCGATTGCGCCTCTCTCTGTCGCGGGCCAAATCGCTTATTGCCTTTGCGGCGTTCCTGGTGTAGCGGGCACCAAAGTTGTCCCGCTTTTGTCCTGGCATGCCAAGTACCATCCCTCCCCGTGCGTACGCACGGATCGCAGGATCTTATTTGAGATAAACACGTTCCTAATGAGCCGCAGTATCTGACTGGGCGGGAATGCGTGCTACGGCGCAAACTCAATTAAGCCGTTCCCGGTACTTTATTATGAAGAATTGGGAAGAATGGTCAACATTACGGGAATTTGCGCGTTCCTTCTCATGCTCAGGATGTGAGCGGCTAAAGTAGCCATTGGAGAGTTGGCTACGCTTAAACGTCCAAAATGTGCAGCGGCTTTCTATCTACACCAGCTGCATACGTCTTCGTCTTGAGCCACTTAGCAAAGTCGCCTTGTCGCTCCAGTAGAAGTACGATCTCTCGGAGTTCCGCCAGAACAACCGTCCGTTGAGCAAGTGCGATCTTGCAGTGCTCGATGGCCGTATCGGCGAAGCCGTTGGCCGAGATGATGAGCCCGTGCACCCCCGTGCGGCCGTAGACGCGCACGAGGTGCTGAGAGACGCCGTCGACGCCGAGCGGATCTTTCCACCACTTCGCTTCGACCATATACGGCTGGTTGCCGAGTTCGATCAGCCCATCGATCTGCTCGCCGACTTGTCCCGAGTCGATCGTCAGCGTGAAGCTCTCGCGGACACTGAGGCCGTCCAGTTGGAAGATCTTGTTGAGGAGGGCTTCGAACTTGGTTCCGCGCTGCTGCCGATTCGCCATGCCGAACAGTCCGGCGAGTTCGCGGTAAAGTCTCTCGCGTTCCTCGCGCCTCCGCTGTGCCGCCTCGGCGGCCTCTCGCTGCGGTCGCAAGCGGTCTTCGCGCTCGCGGTCGCGCTCCTGCTGCATGCGCGTGAACGAGTCCTTAACATTGACCATCTGACGAACCTTGGCAACGAGCCCTTCGGCCTGCGCTGCCTTGTCTGGCCAGCAGGTCGCGAAGTCGTCCCACTCGGCGACACGTCGAAGAACTTCACGCCGGACGCCAAGGCCGCTGTCGCCCAGTTGGTTGATCCCCTCGATCACGGTTCGGGCGATCGCATACATGCTGATCGAGCTGCGGTCGGTGTCAACTCGGTGCTGAAGATCGACAAGCAGTGCTTCGTCAACGCCGCGACCACGAAAGAATCCGATTACCGCCCGCTTCGACCGATGCAGGAGCGGGATGGTGTCGATCAGGAGATCGACGAGATCGGGCGGATAGTGGTAGGGATCGTTGACCATGGTCATCTCCGGCGGTAAGGCGACCTGTGATTCTTCCATACCGAGGGGCGATGGCAGGTCGTGCCCTTGTCGATGGCCATTCGTGCCGGTGCTCCAGGTTTCATGATCGTTGGCGACCTCGTGCCCTCATCCTGACCCCGCTCTCGACCAGCCGAGCCCGGACAGTCTCGTTGCCCACCTGGTAGCGGTCGGCGAGCTGGTCGAGCGTCCAACCGGCGTCGTAGAGTCGGCCGGCGGTCCTGACGTCTTCCGGCTTGAAGGCGAAGTGCTGGGTGTCGATGCCGCGGGCTCGAAGATGCTGGCCGATGGTCGTGCGGTACACGCGGTACTTGGCAGCGAGGTCCGGGATGGAGGCGCCGTCCTTGAACATCCTGACAAGTTCGTCGATGTCTTCGGGTCGAAGCTGTCGAGCTGTACGGAGCCTTGGTTGGACCGGTAGTTCGACCTTCGAGGCGACAGACAAACTACGTGCAAGCTCGAATATACGTTTTGTCCGTTTTGTCGTGCTGGAAAGGGCCTCGACTGCGCCCACCAGACGCGCTTGTTCCAACCCCATCCGGTGAATCTCGATCGCCGGGGGTGGGGCGCCGGGTGTGGCGCCCCACCGTCGGGTCACTCGACGACGCAGCCGTTCCGGGTGCAGCCACGCTGCCCCAGCTTGTGGTTGAACGTGTCGTAGAAGCTGATGTGGATGAGCTGCACGCCGCCGACCTTGTCGATGGTCAGCCCGTGGTAGAACTCGTGGTCCTTCCCGGAATTGGCGCCGTAGCAGGCGACGTCGGTGGAGGTACCGCCGTTGACACCCCAGACGCAGGTCTCGCGGTAGCCGCTGACCGCGTGGACGTTGCCGTTGACGGAGGCCGACCGTCCGTCGGTCCAGGAGATGGTGCCCGCCGTCACGCTCGCGCCGTACTCGATCCGCCAGCTGGTCGTGGTCGCCGCCTCGGCCGTGGCGGTTGCGCCCAGGAGAGCGCCGGCGACCGCGGCGGTGGCCACGAGTGATCGGAAAATGCGCATGAAGGTTCCTTCCCCTGCGGTTGTATCGGCCGGTCACGGCGACCGGCCGGTTCCTTCACGCCCGGCCGGTGCCTTCGGTTGAGCCCGGCCGGCGGCGACCCCCACGCGCTTTCACTCCGCCATGGCGGGTTCGACGACGGCGGCCTCGGGGCGGCGCATCGTCGTCACCAGCAGCGCCAAGCCCGCGAACAGCACCGCCGCGATCACGCCCGTCACGTTCAGCGCCGTCGTGAACGCCTCCTTCGCCTGCTCGGCCACCTCCGGCCGGGTGACGTCGGCAGCGAGCGTCGTGCCCGCCGGGAACACGCCGTGGGACACCGCCGCCGCGGTCAGGCCGATCAGGGCCATGCCCAGCGAGCCGCCCAGGTAGTTGCCGGTGTCCGCCATCGACGCCGCCGAGCCCGCGCGCTCCGGCGGGACCGCGCCCACCACCAGGCCGATGCCCAGCGCGAACAGCGGGCCCGTGCCCAGCGTCAGCACCGTGATGCCCACCACGACCGGCACCAGGCCGTCGGCGACCGCCAGCAGGAGGCTGCCCGCGGCCGACACGACCAGGCCGCCCGCAATGGCCGTGACCGGGGTGACGAACCGGGTCAGCGCCGGTGCCGTCATCGTGCCCGCCGCCACGCCGAGGCCCATTGGGGCGAACAGCAGGGCCGAGACGAGCGGGGAGTGGCCGAGGACACTCTGCAGGTACTGCGTCACCAGGAGGCCGACGCCGGCCATCGCGACCCCGGCGAACACCAGGGCCACCAGCACCGCGGTGAACGGGCGGTTCCGGAACAGCCGCAGGTCCAGCAGCGGCGACGCCGTCGTCAGCTGGCGGCGGGCGAAGACGGTGCCCAGCAGTGTCCCGGCGGCGATCGCGGCGACCGGCAGGAGCAGCGAGCCGGTGGCCAGCTGCTTGAGGCCGAACACGATCAGCAGCACCGCGGCCAGCGAGAGCGCCACGCCGGGCAGGTCCAGCCGCCCGGCCGCCGGGGCGCGGAACTCGGGGAGCAGGAGCGGGCCCGCGACGAGCAGGACGGCCACCGCCGGGACCGCGACCAGGAACACCGAGCCCCACGAGAAGTGCTGGAGCAGGAAGCCGGCGAACACCGGGCCGGCCGCGCCGCCCGCGAACTGGCAGGTGGCCCAGATCGAGATGGCCGTCCCGCGCTGCTTCTCGTCGCGGAACATGTTCGTGATCAAGGCGAGCGTCGACGGCATCAGCGTCGCCCCGGCCACCCCGAGCGCCGCGCGGACGACGATGAGCATCACCGGCCCGGTCGAGAACGCGGCGACGATCGACAGGAGCCCGAAGGCCCCGCCGCCCGCCAGCAGCAGCCGCCGTCGCCCGATCCGGTCGCCGAGCGTGCCCATGGTGATGACGAACCCGGCGACGACGAAGCCGTAGCTGTCGGTGATCCACAGCTGCTCGGTGCTGCTCGCGCCGAGATCCGCGCTCAGCTGCGGCAATGCGAGGAACAGCGAGGTCATGTCCATCGCGACGAGCAGGGTGGGCAGCACCAGCACCGCCAGGCCCAGCCACTCCCGCCGTCCGGCCGGCTTCTCCATGTCCGCTCCTTCTCCGTGGTCCGTTTGCCAGGAGGTCGGAGCCGTCGTGGGGGACCGGACACGGGTGGCGGAGATTTTTTCGCGGATTCCGGCGGGTCGTCGGGCCGCTGATCGGGCGCTTTTGTCAAGATCCGCGCGCGGAACCCCTATCTTGTTGCGCGAAAAGCAAAATCTCCGCCCAGGCGGTAACGGGTGATCGGCCGTGATCGACAGGTAGGTCGGCAAGTGACCAACTCACCTGAGGGGGAACCTGTGAAGGGTTCAGGGTTTTTGAAGCGAGCCGCCGCCGTCGTCGCGGTGCCCGTGCTCGCCGTGCTGGTCGGGGCCGTGCCGGCGCAGGCGCAGGCCGTCGCCTCCGGATCGCTGTCGTTCAGCGGTGACGAGGGCGACTACATCACCGGGGGCAGTTCCTACGCCTACGCCACGGACGCGAAGGACCGGCTCACGGTCAACGCGTCCGAGGACCGCAACCACATCGGCGTGAGCGTCAGCGGCTTCAACAGCGACTGGTGGTCGCTCGACCTGGCCGCACCCAGCGGCACAGGCCTGACGGCCGGCACCTACGAAGGGGCGACCCGGTACCCGTTCCAGGGGGCCAACGCGCCGGGGCTGAGCCTGAGCGGCAACGGCCGGGGCTGCAACACCCTGACCGGGACCTTCGCCGTCCAGAACGTCGTCTTCGGGCCGCACGGGTACGTCCAGACGCTCGACGCCACCTTCGAGCAGCACTGCGAAGGCGGCGAGACGGCCGCGCGCGGTGAGGTGCACATCGCGAACCCGCCGGCGCCGCCGGAGCTCGCGATCGGGCTCAAGGTGGCCACGGACGGCACCGCGAGCACGCTCAACGGCAACGCGTACCTGCACGGCACCGTCGAGTGCACCGGTCCGGCCAAGGTCACCTTGAGCGGGTCCGCGACCCAGGTCAAGCACAACGTCATCATCCGCGGCACCTACTCGGCGCAGGTCGCGTGCACGCCGGGCACGGCGGCGCCGTGGAAGGCGACCGTGGTGCCCGCGGGCACCACGCCGTTCCAGAAGGGCAAGGCCGAGGTCGTCACCCAGGCGACCGCGCTCGACCCGAACTACAACACCAACGTCTCGGTCGACGACACCACCGTCGTCACCCTGGTGAAGGGCTGAGTTCGGAGGCCGTGGGGCCGCCGGACCGGCAGCCCCGCGGCCTCACGCCGCGTGCCAGGCGTGCTCGGCGAAGGCGTCGTCGAGCGGGGCACGGGTGAGCCGGTTGGCGTACGTCGACAGCGTGTACGTCCCGATCCCCAGCACCACCTCCAAGGCGTTCCGCTGCGTGTAACCGGCCCCGGTGAACAGTTCCAGCGCTTCGGCCGGGGCCTCGCCCCGCGTGTCCATGACCGCGTGGACGAAGACGCGCAGCGCCTCCAGCCGCGGCTCCGGGAGCGGGGCCTCCGCCCGCAGCGCCGCCACCAGGTCCGGCGACGCGGACAAGCGGGTCAGTGTGGCCGTGTGCATCGCCACGCAGAGGTGGCACTCGTTGCGCGCCGCCACGGTCATGATCAGCACCTCGCGTTCCAGTGCCGTCAGGGTCGTGGCTTCGAAGATCGCGCTGAGCTTCAGGAATCCGTTGAGCAGTTCCGGTGAGGTCGCCAGCCGGGCGACGGCGGACGGCACGCGGCCGAACTTCTTCGCGGTGGCCACCATCGCGGGGCGGGCGGCGGGCGGTGCGGACTCCGGGGTGTGATCGGCGAACAAGGGCTCTCCCAAGGTGGACAGGGTAGGATCGTCAACGTGGTTGTCGAAACAGTAAACCTGGTTGTCGAGTTTGGCAAGCCCTCATGACCGAGACGCCCGGGTACGAGCTGCCCTTCCTGCTCTTCGGCGGCTTCCGCACGCTCATCGACCGCCTGCACGCCGAGCTCGCCCGCCGCGGCCACCCCGACGTGCGGCCGTCGTACGGCTTCGCCATGCAGGCTGTCGGCATCCAGGGGGCGACGGCGTCGGAAATCGGCCGCCGCCTGGGTGTTTCCAAGCAGGCGGCGGGCAAGACCGTCGAACGGCTCGAGGCGCTCGGGTACGCCGAGCGCGCGGACGACCCGGCCGACGCGCGCCGCAAGATCGTCCGGCTCACCGCGCACGGCGTCGACGCGCTCCGGAAGTCGGCGGAAATCTTCGACGAGCTGCGCGCGGACTGGGTGCGCGTGGTGGGTGCGGAGCGGATTGCCGCGCTGGAGAACGACTTGCGCGCGGTCGTCGGGCCGGCGGCGTACCGGCTGGACGCCGCCGGTTGGCTGTCGAGCTGATTTCCGGATCAGGAGCCGGGGTCGGTGACCACCTTCGGCCGGGCGTCCCGGGGCCGATCGCGGTCGAAGTACGCCTCGATCTCCCGGGCTTCGCCGTCGGGCAGCCACCGGGCCGAGTAGGTCGTGCCGTACCAGTCGATCTCACCGGAGGCCAGTTCGGTGGCGGTGTCGTAGTCCTCGGGGTCGGTGCGGTCGCTGTAGTACCAGGTGTCATCGTCGCCGGCTCGGAGAAACTCGAGCCGGAAGTCCGGGCCGGCGAACAGGTAGCCGCAGGAACGCTCGCCTTGGTACAGGGTGGCCACGCGCCTGGTGCCGTCTCGGGTTTGGTGTTCGCCGCCGGTGTCGAAGAAGCGGTCCAGGTACTCCGGCGGCGGCAATGCGCTGGTGCGGAGCAGGGAGAAGACCTCGCTGCCCGGCCCGGGTTGCTCCTCGCCGATCTCGTAGGCCTGGGCGAGCCCGAGGTAGGTCACGCCGGTGGTTTTCGCGTACGCCTCCGCCTCCGCCTCGGCCAGTGCGGTGGCCGCGTCAAGATCGGCCGCGTGCCAGAGGGTGATTCGTTCCTCGTAGGGGCCGGTCCACCGGAAAATGCAGCGCACCGCGTACCAGCTGCTCGCCGCGCGACGGGTCATCCTCGGTCCTCGCTCACACGATGGCTGCCGGGCTAGAAGCCGCAGCCGGGGTTCGGGGCGTCTTCCGACAGCGGGCTGCCCGCCGGGAGCACGTACAGGACTTCCAGCACCAGCGGCGTCGACCCGAGGTTGCGGCCGATGTGCACCTGGTCCGGCTTTTCGGTGAACGCGCGCCCGGCGCCGAAGACACCGTCGACGCTGCAGTCCGCCACGTTGTGCGTGAGCGTGCCCGCCTTCACGTAGGCGTAGAGCGTGCCGTCGTGGAAGTGCCAGCCCGTGTAGCCGCCGGGCTGGATGGTGATCTCGCGGAGCGTGTAATCGGTGTGCCCGACGGTCTTCTGGGCCAGGATCGTGCCGGCGACGCCGCTGCCGGGCGTGGCGGAAGCGGTGGCGGGCAGCAGGACCGCGGCGAGCGCGGCGGCGGCGAGAACGGTGATCGGCTTGCGCATCGGCCCAAGCTACCGCGTCCGGGCATGCCCTTGGGGGCAGCAATCCGGGTAGCGTGCCGCAGCATGGACGCGGACGTTTTCGGGCAGGTCCTCGGCGCGGTGCGGGAATTCGTGCGCAAGGAGGTCGTGCCGTGCGAGGCGGAGATCGACGAACGCGACGAAATCCCCGCCGGGATCCGGGAGAAGGCCGCCGAGCTCGGGCTGTTCGGCTGGGCGCTGCCGGAGGAGTACGGCGGGCTCGGGCTCGGCATGGCCGAGGACGTCCGGCTGGCGATCGAACTCGGCTGGACGACGCCGGCCTTCCGGTCCCTGTTCGGCACCAACAACGGCATCGCCGGCCAGGCGATCGTGCACCACGGGACGCCGGACCAGCGCACCCGCTGGCTGCCGCGGCTGGCGGCGGGCCAGGCGATCGCGTCGTTCGCGCTCACCGAAGCCGAGGCGGGCTCGGACCCGGGCGGCCTGACCAGCCGCGCGCTCCGCGACGGCGACCGCTACCGGCTGTCGGGCACCAAGCGGTTCATCACCAACGCGCCGCTCGCCGAAGTGTTCGTCACCTTCGCGCGCACCGACCCGGAAAGCGCCGGCAGTCACGGCATTTCCGCGTTCCTGGTGCCCGCGGGCGCGCCCGGCGTCACCATCGGCCCGCACGACGTCAAGATGGGCCAGGCCGGCGCGTGGACGTCGGAAGTGGTGTTCGACGACGTCGAGCTGTCCACCGACGCGCTGGTCGGCGAAGAGGGCAAGGGGTTCGGCATCGCGATGGCCTCGCTGGCCCGCGGCCGGCTGCACATCGCGGCGCTGTGCGTCGGCTTGGCCGAGCGAGCCCTCGCCGAGGCCGTCGAGTACGCGCGGACCGCGCGCCAGGGCGGCCGGGTGATCGGTGAGTACCAGCTGGTGCAGGCGCTGCTGGCGGAGTCCCACGCCGAGCTCGCGGCGGGCCGCGCGATGGTCCACGAAGCCGCGGTGAAGTACGACTCGGGCGAGGACCGCAAACTCGGGCCGTCGTCGGCGAAGCTGTTCTGCACCGAGATGCTCGGCCGGGTCGCGGACCGGGCGGTGCAGGTGCACGGCGGCACGGGCTACGTCCGCGGGGTCACGGTCGAGCGGATCTACCGCGACGCGCGGCTGTTCCGGATCTACGAAGGCACCAGCGAAATCCAGAAGCTCGTGATCGCGCGCCAATTGCTCAAGGGCTGACCGCCATCCGCGTTTTCGGAAGGTTTGCCCGCGAATTCGCGCGTCCGGGACAATTGCCGCCGCGAATCATCCAGTCGGTTGAGGCGGGCCTGTTCCGCGGTCGATTGAATGACGTTGCGACAACGGTCGCGAATCACACACTTCCGAGGAGCAACCATGACCACTCGCATCGAAGCGGCGGCTCGCCTGACCTCCCTGAAGCCGCTCGAGGTCGCGACCCCGACGGTGCCGGTGTCCGCCGCGGTGACCGACCTGGCCACGCACGTCGCCCACGCCGCGGACCGGACGGCGCAGCGGGCGATCGACTTCGCGCGCCACGCCCACTTCCAGGTCCTGGGCTACACCGGGCACGGCGCGCCGGCGACCGCCGAGGCGAACCTGGCGGACCTGACGGCGTCGGCGCTGACGGAACTGCGCATCGCCTGACGGCCATTCCCGGTGGCGGGCCCCGCATGGGCCCGCCACCGGTCACCTCGGGAGCTTCTCGATTTCCCGGACCAGCAGCTCGATTTCTTCTTCGGTGTTGTAGTAGTGCACCGACGCCCGGACCATGTCCGGCAACGCCCGCGCGGTGAAGTCGTACTGCGCGGAGGTCCGCGTCGACAGTGACGTGTTGATGTTCGCCTCCGCCAGCCGCGCCTTGATGTCCGCGGCCGGGGTGCCGTCGACGCTGAACGTGACCAGTCCGCACTTCCGCGCCCCGGCGTCGTGGACGCGCGCGCCGGCGTGGACAAGCCGGTCGCGCAAGGTGGCGGCCAGCGAAGCGACGTGCGACTCGATCGCCGGCAGGCCCCATTCGAGGGCGTAGTCGATGGCCGCGCCGAGGCCGCACACCGCGGCGAAGTCGCGTTCCCACACCTCGAAGCGCTTGGCCGTCGGGTCGACGACGTACTCCGTGGGCGACTCCCAGCTCGCCGAGTGCAGGTCGAGCATCGCCGGCTCCAGCCGCTCGCGCAGCCGCGGGTGCACGTAGAGGAAGCCGGTGCCGCGCGGGCCGCGCAGGTACTTGCGGCCGGTCCCGGACAGCGCGTCGCACTTCAGGCGCGTGACGTCGAGGTCGAGCTGGCCCGCCGACTGGCACGCGTCCAGCAGGAACGGGATGCCGGCCGCCTCGGCGATCGCGCCGATCTCCTCGGCCGGGTTGACCAGCCCGCCCTGGGTGGGCACGTGGCTGACGGCGATCAGCTTGACGTCGCCGTCGACGCGCCGCCGCAGCTCCTCGACGTCCAGCTGCCCCGATTCGTCGTCGCCGATCACCTCGACGAGCGCGCCGGTGCGCCGGGCGACCTGCAGGAACGCGATCGCGTTGCTGGCGTACTCCGCCCGCGAGGTCAGGATCCGGTCGCCGGGGCCGAACGGCAGCGCGTAGAACACCGCCTGCCAGGAGCGGGTCGCGTTGTCGGTGAGCGCGATGTCGTCGCTGCCGGCGCCGAGCAGCCGCGCCACCGATGCGTACACCGCGTCCAGGCGGTCCGCGGCCGCGGCGGCCGCTTCATAGCCGCCGACCAGCGCTTCGTGGCGCAGGTACTCGACGACGGTGTCGGTCACGACGGCCGGGGGCAGGGCCGCGCCCGCGTTGTTGAAGTGGACCACCGTGGCGCAGCCCGGGGTCTCGCGGCGCGCGCGGTCGACGTCGAAGCTCATACAAACTGAATACAGTAGATAGCTATTGTATGCAATACTGCCCGGCATGGCCCGCACTCCGTTGCGCAGCGACCTCATCGAGCAGATCACCGCCCGCGTGCTCGACCGGCGGCTCGCGGCCGGCGCCCGCGTCAACGAGGTGCACCTGGCCCGCGAGCTGGGCGTCAGCCGGACGCCGCTGCGGGAGGCGCTGATCGGGCTGGCCGACCGCGGCCTGCTGGTCTCCGCGCCCGGCCGCGGATTCCTGGTCCCGCCGTTCGACCCGGACGAGGCGCGCCGGCTCTACCCGCTGGTGGCCGAGCTCGAAGCCCTCGCGCTGCGCTGGACGTCGCCGCTCGAGCTGGCCGGGCTGCCGGACGCCCTCGACGCCGTCGCCGCCGAAATGGCCCTGTCCGACGGCGGTGATCTGTCCGCATTGGACGACCGGTGGCACGCGCTGCTGCTGTCCCGCTGCCCGAACCCGCACCTGCTGCGGCTGATCGAGCAGACCAAGCCCCTGCTCAAGCGCTACGAATCGGCGTACTTCGCCCGGCACGACCACGCCGGGGAGAGCATCGGCGAGCACCGCCGCATCGCCGCGGCCCTGCGCGACGGCGACCTGGCCGCCGCGTCCGCGGTGCTCGTCGCGAACTGGGTGAAAGCCTTGGCATACCTGGGGAAGGACGAAAGATGATCATCGCGCACCTGAGCGATCTGCACATCGACGGCGGGCAGCGGGCGGAGGACCGGGTCGCGGCCGTGATGGACTACCTCGGCGAGCTGCCGGTCGACGCCGTCGTCGTGACCGGCGACATCGCCGACCACGGCACGGCGGAGGAGTACGCGCGCGCCGCCGAGCTGCTGAAGCACCCGGCGCGGGTGCTGATGTGCCCGGGCAACCACGACGTCCGGGCGGCCTTCCGCACGGGCCTGCTCGACCTGCCCGCCTCCGACGAGCCGGTCGACCTCGCCCAGGAGATCGGCGGCGTGCTGTTCGCGCTGTGCGACTCGACGATCCCGGGCCGCGGCGCCGGCTTCCTCGCCGACCAGACCCTGGACTGGCTCGACGGCGTCCTCTCCGGCGGTGACGGCCCGGCGCTCGTCGCGTTCCACCACCCGCCGGTCGAGGTCGGCGTCCCGCTGGTGGACGCGATCCGCCAGTCCGGCGAAGACCGGCTGGCCGCGGTGCTCGCCCGCCACCCGAGGGTGAAGGCCCTGCTGGCCGGACACGTGCACACGGGCGCCTCGACGACCTTCGCCGGCGTCCCGCTGCGCATCGCACCCGGCGTCGTTTCGGGCTCGCTGCTGCCGGTCGAGCCGGGCGCGGACCGCGGCTGGGCCGAAGGGGGTCCGCTGGAGTACGGCCGCCCGCCGGCCCTGCTGCTGCACGTCCTCCACGACGACGGCCGGGTGACCAGCCACCACCGGACGGTCCCGCGTTGACGGCTCAGCCGGAGATCTTCGCCTGGTAGACCGTGTTGCCGCAGAACGCGCCGCCGTAGCCGGTGACCTCGATGCTGCCGGAGACGCCGCTGCCTGCGGACACCCGCAGCCGTCCCGACACCGGGAAGAACGGGCAGGCCGCGATGCTCGACGACGACGTGAAGACGTTGCCGCCGGTGGCGGCCATGTTCTCGACGGGCTCGACGGTGACCGTGTCGCCGTCCACGTCGACGGTCGCCAGGTCGAGGTGGGCCTTGCCGGCGCCGGGGGCGCAGCCGGAGTTCGAACCGAACCAGATGGCACCGGGTTGCGGCTGACCGGCCGGGTTGCCGGAGACCAGGCACACGTCGACCGGGTTGACGTCGTTCGTGGTGCCGGTCGAAGAGATCGTCTTGACGATGCGCAGAGTCGCGGACCGGCGGAACGAGGTGCCCGAGACCGAGCCGGAAATCGTGACGTCGTAGGAGCCGGACGGTGTCCGGCGCGCTTCCTCGGTCTCCGAGGTGGTGGTGGTCGTCTCTTCTTCGGTGGTCGTGGTTTCCGAGGTGCTCTCCGGCGTCGTCTCGGTGGTGGTCTCCGGCGTTTCCGTCGGCGTCGCGGTCGTCGACGGCGGTTCCGTCGTCGAAACCGGCGCCGGGCTCGCGACCTGTTCGACGCCGCCGCAGCCGGCCGTGAGCAGCAGCCCGGCGGTCAGCGCGGCGGCTATCTTTCGGTTGCTGATCAAGGGAATCCCGATCTGACAGAGGCGGGGCGGTGCGGTCACCGGCGTAGACGCGGGCGGCCGCGGAGACGTTACGACGGGGTTTGTAACGGCTTGGCCCGCCGGCGCGACTCCCGGACGCGGGCGCCCGGCCGGGCGTTCGTCCACAGTGGAGGATCGAGTGCCGGGCGTTGTCCGTTGCGCGGGGGTGCACGCGCTCGGGGTGATCGCGGGCACGCTGCTGCTCGGGTTCGCCGTCTTCCTGAGCCGGCCGGCCGCGCCGGCGCCCGAGGTCCCGCCGCCGCCGTCCGCGGTGGACGTCCCGGCGCGGGGGAGTGACCGGCAGTGGGACCTGAGCGGCGCCCGGGTGGGTGACGACGGCATCGGGTTCTTCACGGGCGAGATCACGGTGACGAACCGGGCGGACCGGCCGCGGACGGGGTTGTTCCGGCTGACGCTCTTCGTCGGCGGGGCGAAGGTGGCGGAGCTGTTCGGCCAGGCAAGATCGGCGGTCGCCCCGGGTGCGACGGCGGTCGTCGAGCTGGGGCTCGGCGGGAAGTTCGTGCCCGGTCCGTACGAGGTGGAGTTCCACGAAGCGTTCGCGTAGAAGGGGCGGGACGGGTGAGCGACGAGGTCATCGGCTGGGCGGTGCGGCTGGCGGCGGAGGTGGCACCGGACGAGGCGGAACTGGTCCCGTCGATGACGGCGGCCTACGTGGCGGGCGGCGCGGCGCGGCGCGAGCTGTTCGCGCGCACGAACGCGGCCCCGGGCGGCTTCGACGTGACCGCGCCGATCGTGCTGTTCCCGCACGTGCTGGCGACGGTGACGCTGGCGGCCCACGCGGTCTGGACGGCGCTGGGCGGCAACGCGAGCAGCATCTCGACCCTGCTGAAGAACCTCGGCGACCTGTGGGACCGCCGCCGCGCGAAGCAGGCCCCGGCCGCGGAACCGCAGGCTCCCGGGCTGCCCGAGCTGAACCGCCTGATCGACGCGATCAGCACCGAGCTGACGGCGGCGGGGGTGCCGGAGACCGACAGCGAGGTCCTGACGTTCCGCATCGTCCGGGCCCTGATCAAGGACGGCGCGGGCACGCGGGCCTTCCTGGCCGCGGCCCCACCGGAGGACGGCAGCCGATGACCGACGGCGGCGCTGCACCAGGCGTGCCTGCGTGGGGCGCATCCCCACTGGGCATGCCTGCGCCGGGTGTGCCTGTGCCGGGCGTGGCTGTGCCGGGTGTGCCTGTGCCGGAGGTGCCTGGGCCGCCCGCACTCGCCCCCGGGGCGCCTGCGCCGGCCGCATCGCCACCGGCCGGTCACCAGCCCGCGCCACCCCTTTCGCCGGCGCCGCCCTGGCTGTTCTTCTGGTTCCTCACCGCCCTGTGCTGGACCCTGCCCCGGCAGTTCCCCACCTGGCGGGACACACTGCTCGACCTCCTCGGCGTCACCCCGGACCCCGCCGGCACCGTCCCCGGCAGCGACCTCCTGCGCGTCGCCGGGCTCGTCGACCTCGTGCCCGCCCTCGTGCTGCTCGCCGCCGTCGTCACGGTGGCCGGGGCCGGGGTGCGCGGGCGGCTCGTCGAACGCCGGTACCGGCTGACCGGCGACCTCGGCATCCCGAGCCTCGCCGCCATCGCCGCCTACGCGCGGGCCCAGCTGCCCCACGTCGAAGTCCGGGCGAACCTGCGGCGCACCGATCTGCTCGCCTTCGCCTACCTCCGCCGTCCCCGGCGGCCGAGGCTCGCCGTCTTCGCGCCGCTCGTCGTGCTCTGGCGGCGGGACCGCGCGGCCGCCGAAGCCGTCGTGCGGCACGAACTCGCGCACTGCCGGCAGGGCGACACCTACCTCGCCGGCGCCACCAGCCCGCTCGCCTTCGTCGTCCGGCACTGGTTCGGCCTCTTCGTCTGGGCCGCTGTCGTGCCCGTCGGAGCCGTGTGGTTCGCCGACGTCCTCGACGGGGCCGTGCACTCGGCCGGACAGCTCGTCGCCGGCTTGGGCCTGATGCTGCTCAACGCGCTCGGGCTGCTGCTCGCCGCCATCACGTTGCCCGTCGCCGGTTCGTGGAGCGCCGAGTTCGCCGCCGACCACGTCGCCGCCGCCGGGCCGGCGACCCGGCTCGGCGGCGCGAAGCCGCGCCGCCTGCCGGCCCGGCTCACCCACCCGCCCATGGCCCTGCGCCCGCGCTTGCTGCGCGCGGGCCCGCGCGCCACCGCTTTCGCCGCGATCGCGTGCTACCCGGCGGGCTGGCTGGTGCAGCTGGGCTGGCTGCTGCTCGCCGCCCACGCCGCCTGGCTGCAGATCGGCGAGTCCGGCACCCTCCGCGCGATCGGGCTGTGGGCGGCCGCCGGCCTGCCGGTCTGGGTGGCCGCCGCGCTCTTCCTCGCCGCCTGGCCGCTGCTGCGACGGCCGTGGGCGCGCGTGGTCAGCCGGTGAACACCGGCAGCGTGATGCGGGACGGCCGGGCCGCGTCGTGGAAGATCTCGAAGCGGTTCGGCTTCCCGGCCACCGCCGACGTGACCGGCTCGTCCGTGCCGTGGTTGCGGGCGAACCGCGGGAACGCGCCGCCCGCCACCTGGATCCGCAGGCGGTGACCGCGGCGGAAGCGGTACGCCGTCGGGTCGAGCGTGACTTCCGCGGCCACCACCCCGTCGGAGCCGGCCGCGGGGGAGCCCGGGCGCAGGCGCAGGATCCCGTCGGTCACGTTGCGGGAGACGCCGCCGGCGTCGACGTCGCAGAGCCGGACGTAGACGTCGGCGTGGCCCAGTTCGGTGCGCACGTGCACGGTCGCCGAGACCTCGCCGATGACGTCGAGGTCCGACGGTAGCGGCTCGCCGGTGAACACCAGCACGTCCGGCCGGGCCTCGACCTCCTGGTTGTCGCGCTGCTTCCACTCGCCCATCAGCAGCGGGCCGCCGACCGCCGGGGTCGGGTCGGCCGGGTCGTAGGTGAACGTCGTCGGCAACGCCGGTTCGCCCAAACTCTCGCCGAGCCCGCCGATCGGCCGCAGGTGCGCCTCGGTCGCCTTCGACGGCGGCGGCCACGACTCGAAGTCCAGCCACGTCCCGGCGCCCTGCAGGAACAACCGGACGGGGGAACGCTGCAGCTGGGTGCGGTCGCCGAGCAGGTGCGCGCGCAGGAAGCCGAGCTGGTCGCGGATCATCGGCCCCATGCTCGCCGGCTCGCCGTGCGCCCACGGACCGATCGTGATCCGCGGCGCCTTGCCCGCGTCGGCGAGGATCCGGAAGTCGCGCAGCTGCGAGCCGATGAACAGGTCGTACCAGCCGGTGACCATCGACACCGGGACGTCGAGCTTCGCCACTTCGGCGCTGTGGTCGGACATGGCCCAGTAGCCGTCGTCGGGGACGAAGTGTTCGGTGACGTCCTGGAGGAACCGCACCGGCTTGCCGATCGCGGCGACGTCGGCGCCGCTGATCGGCAGGTGGGCCATCGCCCGGCGGGTCCGGCGCGCCTGCAGCGGGTTCGGCAGCGCGGCGAACCGCTCCTCCTGGCGGCCGAGCATCGCCGACCACGACACCATGTTGTCCGCCGCGAGCACACCACCCGGGTAGAACGTCGAGACGAACTCCGACGCCGTCACGCCGAGGCACATCGCCGCCAGGGGCGGGTCGAGGTAGGGCCCGATCGCCCACTGCGTGTGCCCGAGGTAACTGGCGCCGGCCATGCCGATGGCGCCGTCGCACCACGGCTGGGCGCGCAGCCACCCGGCGGTGGCGAGCCCGTCCTCGCGTTCGAGGTGGAAGGGCCGGAACTCGCCGCCGGAGCCGAACGAGCCGCGGGTGCTCTGGACGACCGTCTGCAGCCCGTGCCGGGCGAACGTCTCGCCGAAGAGCTTCGAGGCCAGGCCCTTGCGCCCGTACGGCGTGCGGATCAGCACGACCGGCGCCGACGTCGTCCCGGCCGGGGCGTACCGGTCGGCGAGCAGCGTGACGCCATCGGGCATCGGCACGGCGAGGTCCCGCGTCACGACCGGCTTCGGCGCTTCGGTGCGGGGGAGTCCGAGCAGCTTGTCGACAAGTCGGTCCAGCACGGGCGCCCGCCTTCCGAAGTGGAGTAGATCCTTCCGGATCCGACGGTACCTCAGTTCGAGCGCGCGAGGGTCTCCGGCCGCAGCAGCCTCGCGAGCTCCTCCGCCGGGATCAACCCCTTCTCGACGACGAGCTCGGCGACCCCGCGCCCGGTGGCCAGCGCCTCCTTCGCGATCTCCGTCGCGGCCGCGTAGCCGATGCTCGGGTTGAGCGCCGTCACCAGCCCGATCGAGTTCTCGACGTACCCGCGTAGGACGTCGACGTTCGCGGTGATCCCTTCGACGCACTTCGAAGCCAGCGTCCGGCAGGCCGCGCCCAGGTGCGTGATGCTCTCCGAGAGCGAGTGCAGGATGATCGGCTCGAACGCGTTGAGCTGCAGCTGGCCGGCCTCGGCGGCCATCGTCACGGTGACGTCGTTGCCGATCACCTCGAACGCGACCTGGTTGACCACCTCGGGGATCACCGGGTTGATCTTGCCCGGCATGATCGACGACCCGGCCTGCACCGGCGGCAGGTTGATCTCGTTCAGCCCGGCGCGCGGGCCCGAGGACAGCAGCCGCAGGTCGTTGCAGCTCTTCGACAGCTTGACCGCGATCCGCTTGAGGACGCCGGAAAGGTGCACGAACGCGCCGCAGTCCTGGGTGGCTTCCACCAGATCCGCCGCGGTGACGATCGGCAGCCCGGTGATCTCGCGCAGGTGGCGGCACGCGGCTTCGGCGTAGCCCGGCGCGGCGTTGAGGCCGGTGCCGATCGCGGTCGCGCCGAGGTTGATCTCGTGCAGCAGCGCGACGGCCTCGCCCAGCCGCAGCCGGTCCTCGCCGAGCATCACCGCGTAGGTGCCGAACTCCTGGCCGAGCGTCATCGGCACGGCGTCCTGCAGCTGCGTGCGGCCCATCTTCAGCACGTCGTGGAACTCGACGGCCTTGGCCGCGAACGCCTTCTCCAGCACGATCATCGCGTCCGACAGCTCGCGCACGGCGATGATCGTCGCGACGTTGACCGCGGTCGGGTAGGCGTCGTTGGTCGACTGCGAGAGGTTGACGTGCTCGTTGGGGTGCACGACGTGGTAGTCGCCCTTGGCGTGCCCGAGCAGTTCCAGGGCCCGGTTCGCGATCACCTCGTTGGCGTTCATGTTGGTCGACGTCCCGGCACCACCCTGGATGACGTCGACGACGAACTCGCCGTGCAGCGCGCCTTCGCGGATTTCCCGGCAGGCTCCTGCGATCGCTTCGGCGATCTCCGGATCGAGCAGCCCGAGCTCGGCGTTGGCGCGGGCCGCGGCCTCCTTGACCGAGGCCAGCGCCTCGACCAGGTGCGGGTACGCGGCGATCGTCGTGCCCGTGATCGGGAAGTTTTCGCGGGCGCGGGCGGTGTGCACGCCCCAGTACGCGTCGGCGGGGACGTCCTTGTCGCCGAGCAGGTCGTGTTCGCGGCGGGTGGTCATCGCAGGCTCCCCACAGACAGTTTTCCGGTGAAACGCAGGTTGTCCGGGCCGGGCGGGACGTCGGCCCCGCACAGCCCGAGCAGCGCGGCCAGCACCGGATAGCGCGCCCGGTCCCCGCCGTCGGCGATCTTGAACGCGATCGCCGTGCCGTCCGGCAGCGCGGCGACCTGGACGGCCTCGAAGCCGTCCTTCGCGATCAGCCCGGGGACCGCGCGCATGACGGCGGTGACGTCCCGGCGGCTGCCGCCGACCAGCTCGGGGTGCTTCCGGATGCCGTCGGCGACCAGGTGCTCCGGCGTGCCGGGCGCGGCGAGCGCGATCTTCGACACGGCCGTCGCGAGGCCACGCAGCGTCGTCGCGAAGAGCGGCGCGCCGCAGCCGTCGACGGCCACCCGGGCGATGTCCCGGCCGGTCAGGTCCTCGACGGTGGCGGCGATCGCGCGCTGCAGCGGGTGGGCCGGGTCGAGGTAGCCCTCGGCGGCCCAGCCGTTCAGCGCGCAGGTCGCCAGCATGGCCGCGTGCTTGCCGGAGCAGTTGTGCGCCAGCCGGCTGGGTGCCTGGTCGGCGGCGAGCCAGCGGTCGCGCTCGACCGGGTCGAACGGGAAGTCCGCGGGGTTGCCGAGCAGGTCGGGGGAGCGGCCGTCGAGCACGTCGAGCGCGGCGTCGAGGTGCATCGGCTCGCCCGAGTGGCTGGCCGCGGCGATGGCGAACCCGGCGGGGGGCAGGCGCAGGCCGAGCCGGGCCATCGCGGTGGCCTGCAGCGGCTTCGCCGTCGACCGCGGGTACATCGGCGTGTCGGCGTCCCCGGCGGTGAACAGCGTCGAGCCGTCCGGGGCGAGCACCACGGCCGAGCCGTGGTGGACGCCTTCGACCAGCCCGTCGCGGATCAGCTCGACGAGGGGGTCGTGACTCACATGCCCTCCTCGTCGAACGCCCGCATGTCGATCCGCTTGCGCACGCTGAACCAGCCCACGACCAGCGCGAGGAGGATGACGGGCAGGGTCATGAGGGTGATCCGGCCGGTCTCGTCGAAGCCCATCAGGACGACGACGGCGGCGAGGAACACCAGCGTCGCGATCTCGGTGTAGGGCGAGAACGGCAGCCGGAACGCCGGCCGCTCGATGCCGTCGCGCTTCGTCTTGCGCACGTACAGCAGGTGGCAGAGCACGATGATGGCCCAGGTGGCGAGGATGCCGATCGCGGCGAAGTTCAGCACGATGTCGAAGGCCTCCTTCGGCACCAGGTAGTTGAGCCCGACGCCGAGCACGCAGACGGCCGCGGTGAGCAGGATCCCGCCGTAGGGCACGTGGTTGCGGTTCATCACGCCGGTGAACTTCGGCGCCGAGCCGGCCATCGCCATCGACCGCAGGATGCGGCCGGTCGAGTACAGGCCCGAGTTCAGGCTGGACAGCGCCGCGGTGAGCACGACCAGGTTCATCACGCTGTCCGCCGCGGGCACACCCAGGTGCGAAAGCACGGTGACGAACGGGCTCTGGTCCTTGGTGTAGGAGCTCCAGGGCAGCAGCATCGCCAGCAGCACGACCGAGCCGACGTAGAACACCAGGATGCGCCACATGATGGAGTTGATCGCCTTCGGCATGATCTTCTCCGGGTTCTCGGTCTCGCCCGCGGCCACACCGACCAGCTCGACCGAGGCGTAGGCGAACACCACGCCCTGCACGATCAGGACCATCGGCAGCAGCCCGGACGGGAAGATCCCGCCGTGGTCGGCGATCAGCTGCGGGCCGCCCGCGACGCCGTCGATCGGGGTCTGCGTCACCAGCAGGAAGATGCCGATCACCATGAACAGCACGAGCGCGGCGACCTTGACGATGGCGAACCAGAACTCCATCTCGCCGAACAGCTTCACCGACACCATGTTCAGCGTCAGGACGACGGCGAGCGCGATCAGCGCCAGCACCCACTGCGGGATCGGCGAGAAGAACGACCAGAAGTGCGCGTACAGCGCGATCGCCGTGATGTCGGCGATCCCGGTGGTCGACCAGTTGAGGAAGTGCATCCAGCCGGCGACGTAAGCGCCCTTCTCGCCCATGAACTCGCGGGCGTAGGAGACGAAGGCGCCGCTGGAGGGCCGGTGCAGGATCAGCTCGCCGAGCGCGCGGACGACGAAGAAGGCGAAGAGCCCGCAGACGCCGTAGACGATCGCCAGCGCCGGGCCGGCCTGGGCGAGCCGCCCGCCGGCGCCGAGGAAGAGGCCGGTGCCGATCGCCCCGCCGATGGCGATCATGTTCACGTGCCGGGACTTGAGGGCCTTGTGGTACCCGGCGTCGCCCGCGTCCGCGGTGTCGGCGGTCGTGGCCGGGATGGTCTGTTCGGTCACTGGTCCCCGTTCACGATGCTGGTCAGAGTGGTTTCGACGTGTGTGAGGTGCGCCGTCATGGCTTCGACGGCTTGTTGTTCGGAACCGCTTTCGATCGCGGTGACGATGTCCCGGTGCTCGATGTTCGACTGGCGGCGCCGGTCGCCGAGCTGGTTGAGGAAGGCGGACTGGCGGGCGAGCGCGTCCCGGATCTCCTCGATCACCTTCCCGAACACGGGGTTGCCCGAGGCCTGGGCGATGGTGATGTGGAAGAGCGAGTCGAGGGCGACCCAGGCGGTGTTGTCGGTCTCGGCGTCCATCCGGTCGAGCAGGTGGGCGAGCAGATCGAGGTCGTCCTGGCTGCGCCGCACGGCCGCGTACCCGGCGACCGGGATCTCGACGTGCCGGCGCACCTCGATGAGATCGCGGGCCGAGTAGGGCCCGAAGGTGGGGTTGTCGGCGGGGCCGGTCGCGGTGACGAAGGTGCCCTTGCCGGTCTTCGACTCGGTCATGCCGAGCGCCTGGAGTCCGCGGAGGGCCTCCCGGAGCACCGACCGGCTGACCTCGAACTCCCTGCTCAGGGCCGCTTCGGAGGGCAGTTTCTCGCCGACGGCGTACTCGCCGCGCTCGATCGAGGCGCGCAGGTGGGCCAGCACGGCTTCCATGGCGCTCACCCGGCGGGGACCACCCTGTCCACCTTGTCCGGCTGTCTGGCTGTCAGACAGGTTCATGGCGGGAATGCTCGGTCCCGGTGCTGCCGCTGTCAACGCGAGCAGGTCCGGCTGTGGCTCAGCTCACGTCCTTTTCCGAAGTTCGTGAAGGCCACCTTCAGGAAGTACAAGTTCCTCAAGGTGGCCTTCACGAACTTCCGCACCCCGGCCGCGGCACCCCGGCGTGACCGTCCGGCAGCGGCGCGTGTCGTGATCGTTTCCGCCCGAAGAGGGGCGCGTCGCAGAGCCCGGCGCGGGCTCCGGAGGCGCACAATCGAGCCCGGCGAGTGCGGGATAAGGTGAGAGACCCGGGCGCGCCGGTCCGCCTGATCTAGGGGAGGTTTTTGCTGGTGTCGAACGATTCCTTCGTCCACCTGCACGTCCACACCGAGTACTCGATGCTCGACGGTGCGGCGAAGATCGCTCCTCTCTTCGCGGAGGCGGCGCGCCTCGGCATGCCCGCGGTCGGCATGACCGACCACGGCAACATGTACGGCGGCGACGAGTTCTACCAGCAGTCGAAGAAGCACGGCCTCAAGCCGATCATCGGCATCGAGGCCTATGTCGCCCCGGAGAGCCGGTTCCACAAGAAGCCGGTCTTCTGGGGGCAGTCGAACCAGCGTGGTTCCGACGAGCTGGGCGAGGGCGGCGACGTCTCGGGCGCCGGTGCCTACACCCACATGACGATGCTCGCGCAGAACGCCACCGGGCTGCGGAACCTGTTCAAGCTGTCCTCGCTGGCCAGCATGCAGGGCTACTACCGCAAGCCCCGGATGGACCGCGAGCTGATCGCCGAGAACCACTCCGGCATCATCGCGACCACCGGCTGCCCGTCGGGCGAGGTCCAGACCCGGCTGCGGCTGGGCCAGAAGGAAGCGGCGATCCAGGCCGCGTCCGACTACAAGGACATCTTCGGCGCGGACAACTTCTTCCTCGAGCTGATGGACCACGGCCTGCCGATCGAGCGGTCGGTCCGCGAGGGCCTCCTCGAAGTCGGCCGCCTGCTGGACCTGAAGCCGATCGCCACCAACGACTCGCACTACGTCACCAAGGACCAGGCGGACACGCACTCGGCGCTGCTGTGCGTCCAGGCCGGCAAGACCCTCAACGACCCGACCCGGTTCAAGTTCGACGGTGACGGCTACTACCTCAAGTCCGCGGCCGAGATGCGCGAGTACTGGGACAAGGAAGTCCCGGGCGCGGCCGACACGACGCTGATGATCGCCGAGCGCGTCGAGTCCTACGACGACGTCTACTCGCACAAGGACCGGCTGCCGTTCTTCGAGGTGCCGGAGGGCTACGACCAGGGCGGCTGGCTGCGCGAAGAGGTCCAGCGCGGCCTCAAGTGGCGCTTCCCGGACGGCGTGCCGGACGAGTACTACAACGAGCGCATCGAGATCGAGCTCGACGTCATCATCGGCAAGGGCTTCCCGGCCTACTTCCTGATCGTCGCCGACCTCATCAGCTACGCCCGCAAGGTCGGCATCCGGGTCGGTCCGGGCCGTGGTTCGGCCGCCGGTTCGCTGGTCGCGTACGTGCTCGGTATCACCAACCTGGACCCGATCCCGCAGAAGCTGCTGTTCGAGCGGTTCCTGAACCCCGAGCGCGTCTCGATGCCCGACATCGACATCGACTTCGACGACCGCCGTCGCGGCGAGATGATCCGGTACGCGACCGACAAGTACGGCGCGGACAAGGTCGCCCAGGTCATCACCTTCGGCACGATCAAGACCAAGGCGGCGATCAAGGACTCGGCGCGGGTCCACTTCGGCCAGCCGGGGTACGCGATCGCGGACAAGATCTCCAAGGCGCTGCCGCCGCCGATCATGGCGAAGGACATCCCGCTCTCGGGCATCGTCGACTCGAAGCACGAGCGCTACGGCGAGGCCGCCGAGGTCCGCGCGCTCGTCGAGACCGACGAAGAGTGCAAGACGATCTTCGAGACCGCCCGCGGCCTCGAAGGCCTGATCCGCAACGCCGGCGTCCACGCCTGCGCGGTCATCATGTCCTGCGACCCACTGACCGACGCGATCCCGCTGTGGCAGCGCGACGACGGCTCGATCATCACCGGCTGGGACTACCCGTCGTGCGAGGCCATCGGCCTGCTGAAGATGGACTTCCTCGGCCTGCGCAACCTCACCGTCATCGGTGACGCGATCGACAACATCAAGACCAACCGCGGGGTCGACATCGACCTCGACCGGCTCGGCATGGACGACCCGGAGACGTACAAGCTGCTGGCCCGCGGCGACACGCTCGGCGTGTTCCAGCTGGACGGCGGCCCCATGCGCGACCTGCTGCGGCGCATGGAGCCCACGGTGTTCGACGACATCGTCGCGGTCGGCGCGCTGTACCGCCCCGGCCCGATGGGCATGAACGCGCACAACGACTACGCCGACCGCAAGAACAACCGGCAGAAGGTCAAGCCGATCCACCCGGAGCTCGACGAGCCGCTGCGGGAGATCCTGGCCGACACCTACGGCCTGATCGTGTACCAAGAGCAGATCATGCACATCGGCCAGAAGGTGGCCGGGTACACGATGGGGCGCGCGGACGTGCTCCGCCGCGCGATGGGCAAGAAGAAAAAGGAAGTCCTCGACCTCGAGTACGACGGCTTCGAGGCCGGGATGAAGGCCAGCCCCCTGATCGAAGGCGGGTTCTCCGCCGAGGCGGTCAAGGCGCTCTGGGACACGATCCTCCCGTTCGCCGGGTACGCGTTCAACAAGAGCCACGCGGCCGCGTACGGCCTGATCTCGTACTGGACCGCCTACCTCAAGGCGAACTTCCGGGCCGAGTACATGGCCGCCCTGCTCACCTCGGTCGGCGACAACAAGGACAAGTCGGCGATCTACCTGTCCGAGTGCCGCCGCCTCGGCATCAAGGTGCTGCCGCCGGACGTCAACGAATCGGCCCTGCGCTTCGCGGCTGTCGGCGACGACATCCGCTTCGGGCTGGGTGCCGTCCGCAACGTCGGCGCGAACGTCGTCGAGTCGATCATCAAGACCCGCGAGGAGAAGGGCAAGTACGCCTCCTTCACCGACTTCCTCGACAAGTCCGAGCTCGTGGCCTGCAACAAGCGGGTGATCGAGTCGCTGATCAAGGCGGGCGGGTTCGACTCGCTCGGCCACACGCGGCTGTCGATGATCCAGGTCCACGAGGACGCGGTCGAAGCCGTCGTCCCGCTCAAGCGCCAGGAGGCGATGGGCCAGTTCGACCTGTTCGGCTTCGGCGGGGAGGACGGAGAGGCGGCGCCCTCGTCGTCGCCGCTCGCGCACCTGAAGTTCGGCGAGGAGGAGTACCCGCGCAAGCAGCTGCTCGCCTACGAGCGCGAGATGCTGGGCCTGTACGTCTCCGCGCACCCGCTGGACGGCGCCGAGCGGATCCTGCGCAAGCACGCCCCGAAGCCGATCGCGAGCATCCTCAACGATCCGCCGAAGGAAGGTGAGCTGGTGATCTCCGGGCTGATCACCTCGCTCGAGCGGCGGGTCAACAAGAAGGGCGAGCCCTGGGCGATCTGCACGGTCGAGGACATGGACGCCTCGCTCGAGGTGCTGTTCTTCCCCAAGTCGTACGCGCTCTTCGCGGGTGAGCTGATCGAGGACAACGCGGTCCTGGTCAAGGGCCGGGTCAACTGGCGCGAGGACAAGATGTCGATCTTCGGCGGCGGCCTGGCCACGCTCGACCTGTCGGAGGTCGGCACCGGCAACGGTGACGACGAGCCCCCGCTGGTCCTGCTGGCGGCGGCCGAGAAGATCGATCAGTCGGTGGTCAGCGAGCTGCGGTCCACGCTGCTGGCGCACAAGGGTGAGACGATGGTCCACCTCAAGCTGGTCGGACGGAACCAGACGGTGTTCGCGCTCCACGACTACCCGGTGAAGGTCAGCTCCATGCTGATCGGGGAGCTCAAGGGCATCCGCGGGATCACCGCTTCGACGTGATGAAGGGGGACCTCGCCGTGGTCCGGTTTCGAGTTCGCCGTGGTGAGGTACCACCCCCGCGATGACTGCCTACGAACCCGATCCTCGCCGCTGGAAGGCGCTTGCCGTCTCGCTCACGGCCGGGTTCATGGGCCTGCTCGACGTCAGCATCGTCAACGTCGCCCTGCCCTCGATGCAGGCCGGCCTGCACGCGAGCAGCGGCGGGATCCGCTGGGTCGTCTCCGGCTACGCCCTGGCGTTCGGCCTGGTCCTGGTCACCGGCGGCCGCCTCGGCGACGCGTTCGGCCGCCGGAACATGTTCCTCGGCGCCCTCGCTGCCTTCGTCCTCACCAGCGCACTGGCCGGTGCGGCCCCGAACGAGACCACCCTGGTGCTCGCCCGCCTCGCCCAGGGCGTGGCGGCGGGCATGCTCACCCCGCAGAACACCGGCCTGATCCAGGACCTCTTCCGCGGCGCCGAGCGCGGCCGCGCGTTCGGCATGTTCGGCGCGGTCGTCGGGATCTCGACCGCGGTCGGCCCGATCCTCGGCGGGTTCATCATCGCGCTCTTCGGGGCCGAGGACGGCTGGCGCTGGGTGTTCTACGTCAACGTCCCGATCGGTGTGCTCGCGTTCGCCCTCGCCCTGCGGATGCTGCCACGCAGCGAGAAGAAACAGGTCAAGATCTCCTCGGAGATCGACTTCGTCGGCATCGTGCTGCTCGCCGTCGCCGTCCTCGGCGTGTTGCTCCCGGTCGTCGAATCCGACCAGGGCGGCCTCACCCGGCTGTGGTGGCTGTTCCCCGTCGCGCTCGTCTTCGGGGTCGCGTTCGTGCGCTGGGAGCACTCGGTGGTCCGGCGCGGGCGGTCCCCGCTGCTCGACACCCGCCTCTTCACCGGCACCCCCGGCTACACGACCGGCGCGGCGGTCGGCGCGCTCTACTTCTGCGGGTTCGCCGGGATCTGGCTGGTCTTCGCGATGTACTTCCAGCAGGGCCTCGGCTATTCGCCGCTGCAGTCGGGCCTGTCGGTGACGCCCTTCGCGCTCGGCTCGGCGGTGTCGGCCGCCGTCGCCGGCCGGCTCGTGCCCCGGTTCGGCCGGCGGCTCACCGTCACCGGGCTGGCCATGGTCGCCGTCGGGCTGCTGGCCGTGGCCCTGCTCGCCGAGCTGGTCCCGCCGGCGGCGTCCGGGTGGGCGTTCGCGCTGCCGCTGCTGTTCGCGGGCGTGGGCGGCGGGATGGTGATCTCGCCGAACACGACGTTGACGCTGGAGTGCGTGCCGGTCCGGATGGCCGGGGTCGCCGGCGGCGCGCTGCAGACCGGGCAGCGGATCGGCACGGCGATCGGCACCGCGGTGCTCGCGTCGGTCTTCGGCATGGTCCTCGGGCGCGGCTATCCCGTGGCGCTCACCGTGGCGCTCGGCTGCGCGGCCGTCCTCACGTGCGGTGCGCTCGCCCTGGCGGTCGCCGAGCTCCGGGCGCGGCGGCACCGCGCGTCCGAGCAGGAAGCGGAAGCCCGGAAGGCCGAGGCGTCCGCCGCGGACGTCCACCGGGGCTGAGACACTACTTTCCGCAGATTCGCGATGCTCCATCCGAGTGACGAGCACGGAAAGACACTGGTGCTACGGAGAGCAACCGGGTAGATCTTATGGAGCCTTCACTGCGCGGCTTCGGCTACCGACAGTGGCAATCAGTCGGCCACCCGGGGATGGGGTGACCGGCTTGAGCGATCGAGGCGTCCGGAGTTCGAGGGAATGGACACACTCGGTCACCTTCCATCCAGTGAGTTGTCGGCGTCCGCGGGGGACCGCCCGGCACTCACGGAAGGGCTGCCCATCGGTGCCCGCCGGCGCGTGACGGCGGCGGGCGGGCCCGGGTGAGGGGGAATCGGGCCCGCCCGTCTTCTGCGCCGTGTCGTGCTCGCCGCTCCTGCCCTGATCGTGCTGGGATGATCGCGTCCGTCCGAGGCCGACGCGGGGAGCCCCGATGACCGAGCAGCCGTCGCGGATCCGGGTCTGGCGCCGGCCGATGCGCTCCCGCGACCGCGAGGAGCGCCACCGCGTCGCGACGCCGCTGGAACTGCTCTTCGACCTGTGTTTCGTGGTCGCCGTCGGCCAGGCCGCGGCCGCGCTGCACCACGCGCTTGCCGAGGGGCACGCCGCACACGGCGTGACGTCGTTCGCGATGGTGTTCTTCGCGATCTGGTGGGGCTGGCTGAACTTCAGCTGGTTCGCCTCGGCGTTCGACACCGACGACGTCCCGTACCGGCTGGCCACGCTCGTGCAGATCGCCGGCGGCCTGACCGTCGCGGCGGGGGTGTCCAGCGCGTTCGAGGGCGACTTCCGCGTGATCGTGGTGGGGTACGTCCTCATGCGGTTGTCGCTGGTCGGCCAGTGGCTGCGGGCCGCCCGGTCCGCGCCCGAGGTCCGGTCCGCGGCCCTGCGGTTCGCCGCCGGGATCGCGCTCTGCCAGGTGCTCTGGATCGCCCGGCTGTTCCTGCCGGCGCCGACGGCGGCCGTGACGTTCGTGGCCGTCGTGCTCTGCGAACTCGCGGTGCCGGTGGTCGCCGAGCGCAGCGCGCGGACGACGTGGCACCCGCACCACATCGCCGAGCGGTATGGGCTGTTCACGCTGATCGTCCTCGGCGAGGTGATCCTGAGTGCGACGAACGCGATCAAGGAGGGGACCGCCGAACCCGGGCACCTGGGCGCGCTGATCTCCCTGGCCGCGGCTGCGCTCGTCCTGGTGTTCTCGATGTGGTGGCTCTACTTCGACCGGCCGGGGCACGCGCGGCTGGTGCGCCGCCCCACCATGTTCACGGCGATGAGCTGGGGCTACGGCCACTACTTCATCTTCGCCTCAGCAGCGGCCGTCGGTGCCGGTTTCGAAGTGGCCGTCGCCTACGACACGGGGACGCTGCACCTCGGCGGGGTGGCCGCGGCGCTGCCGACCACGGTGCCGGTCGCGGTCTTCCTGCTGAGCGTGTGGCTGCTGCACATCGGCCCGACGAACGAGTGCCGCCCGATCGCCATCGGCTTCCCGGTGACGGCGGCGCTCGTCGTGGCCGCGTCGCTCACGCCGGCGCCCATCCACGTCGCCGCCGGGCTCGCGGCCGCGCTCGTCGTGCTGACGGTCGTCGCGACCCACGGGGAGCGTCAGCCGGCCTGACGGGCCCCGACGGGGGTATCGGGCGTATCGGTGCAGGTCAGGGGTCCGGCGCGAAAAAAGGTACCCCCCTGTTTCGCCCCTCGGAGGGGCATGTAAAGTTCTCCAAGTCGCCAGGGAAACCGGGTGACAGGGTAAGACTCGGGACACGAACCAAGCTCTCGCGGATCGCGATTGAGTGGGTGTCCCACCAAAACTGCTAGGAATAACTCGCTTCGGGTGACGCTGGGCTTTGGGTCCGGGGTTGGTCGGGGTGTGTTGCTTGAGAACTCAACAGTGTGCTAGTGAACTAAGCCAGTAGAGCTTATGTATTGAAACCTCGTATGAGGTTCCTTTGAGAGCATTAAATTGCCTCGATTGAATTCGAAAACATTGTTGGAGAGTTTGATCCTGGCTCAGGACGAACGCTGGCGGCGTGCTTAACACATGCAAGTCGAACGCTGATCCACTTTCGGGTGGGGATGAGTGGCGAACGGGTGAGTAACACGTGGGTAATCTGCCCTGCACTCTGGGATAAGCCTTGGAAACGAGGTCTAATACCGGATATCACAATCTCTCGCATGGGGGGTTGT
>NZ_JAJPWR010000015.1:0-257064 GCF_046548995.1 Amycolatopsis sp. lyj-109 | reverse complement strand
CCGCATACCGAGCAGCCGACTCCGCCGCTGCCGGCTCGCTCACCACCGACCCGGGCCAAGAACCGGTAGATGATGGCTGAACCGGACGGCACGAAGCTCGTCACCGTGCACGACCCGATCGTCTAGCCACACCCCTCGTGAGTGGTAATTCGGGTTAGAACCCGAATTACCACTCACGACCACCAGCCACGGCAAGCCGCGGCAGACCACCCGACTACCGCGTCCGACGACTTCGCCAACAGCACCCCCGGACGTCCCCGATGAGTCATTCGCGACACCGGCGACAGCCCCCAACGTCCTCCGTCCCGGGAGGGGGGCGCCCAGCGATCGACTTCGCCGGAAACCGTCGTGGACGCAACGGTCCGGCATCGAGGCGAGCGCCGCGGCTCCTACCGCCCGACGGCCGCCCGCACCTCATCGAGAGCCCGCCGGGCGGCCTCGCCGAAGTCCTCAGCCGCCCCGTCGATCCAGCGTTCATAAGCGATCTTCATCGCCAGCGCCCCCAGCTCCGCCGCCACGCATGCCGTCAGCTCGGCCGCCTCGCGCTGCCGGAGCGCGTCGGTCATCGCCGCGGTCAGCGCCAGCCCCTTCAGTGCGTCGCGCTCCTGGAGTTCCGGATGCGCGGCAATCACCGACCGTCGAAGCGCGCTGAACTCCCGCCGCTCGGCCGTGAACACCTCGCGCCCCGCCGTGTCCATCGCGCGAGCCACCGCCTCGAGGGGTGTGGCCGTCTCCGGAGCGCCGGCGACCGCCGCGGCGAGCAGACCGGCCAGTGTGCTGCCCCCGAAGAGCACTTCCCGCTTGTCCTGGAAGTGCCGGAAGAACGTGCTCTTCGTCAGCCCCGCCCGCGCCGCGATGTCGATCACCGTCGTGTTCTCGTACCCCCGCTCGGCGAACAGCTCGAGGGCGGCCCGGCTCAGCCTCTCCGGCGCGTTCGGTTCCCAGCGGCCCATGAGGACAAGCTTACGGCACTTGGTCCCGTCGGAAGGTGTACGGTGATGGGACCAAGTCCCATCGGATGGAGGTCTCCATGAGCCGAGCCGTCGTCTACGAGAAGTTCGGTGGCCCCGAGGTGCTCGAACTACGGGAGGTCCCGGAACCGCACGCCGGTCCCGGCGAGGTGCGTGTGCGCGTCACCGCCGCCGGGCTGAACCCGATGGACTGGGGCCTCGCTTCGCGCCCCGAGGCCGCAGCGCGGTTCGGCATCACCCTGCCGTCCGGCTTCGGGTACGACTTCGCCGGCGTGGTCGACGAAGCGGGGCCCGGTGCAGCACATGCCGTCGGCGACCGCGTCTTCGGCGGCGCGCTCGGCCGAGCCGTTGCCGACTTCGTGGTCGTCACGGCGTCCGACGCGCTCTTCCCCACGCCGGACGGCGTCAGCGACGAGGTGGCGAGCACCCTCCCGGTCGCCGGTTCCTCCGCGGCCGCCGCGCTGGCCGCCGTCGGGCTGCGGGCCGGTGACACCGTCCTGATCGGCGGCGCCGCCGGCGGCGTGGGCATCTTCGCCGTCCAGCTCGCGTGCCTCGCCAGTGCGACCGTGATCGGGACCGCCGCCGAGAGCACCTTCCCGTTCCTGCGCAAACTCGGCGCCGAACCCGTCGCTTACGGACCCGGTCTGGCCGGGCGGGCCGGGAAGCCGACCGCGGCCATCGACCTCTTCGGCACGGAGACGGCGGAGGCCGCGCTCGAACTCGGCGTCCCGCCCGAGCGGATCGCCACGATCGCCGCGGGCCCCACCCCACCCGGCGGTGTGCGCGCCACCGGCGGTGCCGACGCCGAGCCCGGTGCCGTCACGCGGATCGCCGACGCCGTCGTCGCCGGCCGGCTCACCGTGCCCATCGCCGCGGTCTTCCCCGTCGAGCGGATCCGCGACGCCGTCGCCCTGCAGGCCGCGCGGCACGTCCACGGCAAAGTCGTCGTCACGCTGTAGAGACCCGCGCCACGGACTCAGGAAAATCACAGCGGCCCGCAGGCAGCATCCGGGCGATGTCCGTCCGAAGTCCCCTCCGCACCCGCGCGTCCGTGGCCGCCGGCCGGCTGACCGCCTGGCTCTCCCGCAGTTCGGGGCTCGGCCGCGGCGGCATGATCGGCGGCCGCGTCACGCTGGCTCTCGATCCCGCCGCCTTGCGCCGCCTCGGCCGCGAACGCACCGTCGTGCTCGTCACCGGCACCAACGGCAAGACCACGACGTCGCTGATGCTCACCCGCGCGCTGGAAACGCTGGCCGAGGTCGCCGCCAACAGCGACGGCTCGAACATGCCCGACGGTGTCCTCGCCGCGCTGACTGCTCGCCCCGACGCGCCCTACGCAGTCCTCGAGGTCGACGAGACCTACGTGCCGTGGGTGGCCGACCAGGTCCGGCCCGCCGTCCTGGTGCTGCTCAACCTGAGCCGCGACCAGCTCGACCGGGTCGGCGAGGTCCGTGCCACCGAACGCGAGCTGCGGGCCGCGATCGGGAACCTGGCCGGCACGGTCGTCGTCGCGAACTGTGACGACGTCCTGGTGACGTCCGCGGCGAGCGCGGCCGCGAAAGCCGTCTGGGTGAGCGCCGGTCGCCGCTGGACCGGCGACTCGACGGCGTGCCCGCGCTGCGAAGGCCGCGTCGAAACTCACGAGCGGCACTGGAGCTGCGGGTGCGGGCTCGCCCGCCCGGAACCCGGCTGGACGCTCGACGGCGAACTCGTCCGGACGCCCGGTGGCCGCGAGGTCGATCTCGACCTGCGGCTTCCCGGCGAGGTCAACCGCGCGAACGCCGCGCTCGCGCTCGCCGCGGCGCACCGGCTCGGCGTGCCGCCGCACACCGCCGCGGCCCGGCTGCGGACCATCACCGACATCGGCGGCCGCTACCGGACGATCCGCCGGTCCCGGCACTCCGTGCGGGTGATGCTGGCGAAGAACCCGGCCGGCTGGGTGGAAACGCTGCGGGTACTGGACGAGGACACTCCGGTCGTCGTCGCGGTCAACGCCCAGGAAGCCGACGGGCGGGACCTGTCCTGGCTGTGGGACGTGCACTTCGAACGGCTCCGCGGGCGCCAGGTCGTCGTCACCGGCGAGCGCGGCGCCGACCTCTCCGTCCGGCTCTGCTACGCCGAAGTCGCGCACTGGGCCGAGCCGGACCCGGTCGCCGCGATCGACGCGCTGCCGCCCGGCGCCGTCGAGCTGGTCGCCAACTACACCGCGTTCCGCGACCTGGTGGGCAGGCTGCCCGGTGGCTGATTCGATCGTCCACATCGGACTTCTGCTGCCGGAGGTGCTCGGCACCTACGGCGACACCGGCAACGCCCAGGTGCTCGCCAAGCGGCTGCAGTGGCGCGGGCTCGACGCCGAGGTGGTGCCCGTCGGCCTCGGCGATCCGGTACCGTCCACTTTGGACGTATACCTGCTCGGTGGCGGCGAGGACGGCGCCCAGGTGCTGGCCGCCGCGCACCTGCGCAAGTACCCGGGCCTGCGGCGGGCGGTCGCGGCCGGCGCGGTCGTCTTCGGCGTGTGCGCCGGCTTGCAGGTGCTCGGCACCCGCTTCCGCGGCCTCGACGGCGTCGACCACGACGGGCTCGGCCTGCTCGACGTCACCACCGAACCCGGCGCCCGGCGCGCGGTCGCCGAGCTGGTCGCGACGCCGTCCCGGATCCTCACCGGGGAAGCACTGACCGGCTTCGAAAACCACCTGGGCGTCAGCAAGCTCGGCGCCGACAGCGAGCCGCTCGGGCAGGTCGTGCGCGGCACCGGCAACGGCGACGGCACCGAGGGCGCGGTGACCGACCGGGTCGTCGGCACCTACCTGCACGGCCCGGCGCTCGCCCGCAACCCCGCGCTGGCCGATCTGCTGCTGGCCTGGACGGTCGGGCACCCGCTCGTCCCGTTGGGCCTGGGCGAGGTCGAACGGCTGCGCGGGGAGCGGCTCGCCGTCCCGCGCCGGCGCCGCTGAGCCCGTGGTCCGGCCCTCCGCCCCACCCGCCGCTGTTGGCCACCGGCCAGCGCCCCAAGGCGGCCTTCGGTGCGTCAGACGCACCGAAGGCCGCCTTGGGTGCGTCAGACGCAACCAAGGCCACATTGGGGCGCTCGGGGCCAGTTACGCTGCGTTGGTGAAACTGGGCAAGGTGATCGCCGCGACCGGCGTCCGGATGCGCACCACCGCGGTGGCGGTCTTCGCGCTCGCGCTGGCCATCGCGGCCGCCGGTGTGGTCGTCGTGGTGCTGCTGGAGGAGTCGCTCGACCGCAGCGTCACCGAGAGTGCCCGCAGCACCGGGCGGCAGGTCGCCATCCAGCTCGTCCGCGAAGGCGCGCGTGACCTGAGTGCGAGCGACGTCGCCAGCACCGGCGACACCGAAGCCGTCACGCAGGTGCTCGACGCGCGGGGGACGCCGATCGCGAGCGACCCGGCGATCGTCGGGCACCCGCCGCTGACCGCGGCCCGCCCGGTCGCCGGACACGAGATCGTCGAGACGCTGCCGCTCGGGCTGAACGGCGACAACGACGACTACCGCGTCGTGTCGCAGGAGGTGACCGGCCCGGGCGGGCCGTTCACGGTGATTTCCGCGCGCTCCCTGGAGCCGGTGACGGAGGCGTCGACCCGGTTGACGCTGCTGTTCGGCCTGATCGCCGTGCCGCTGCTGGCGATCGCCGGGCTCGCGGTGTACCGCGCGGTCGGCTCGGCGCTGCGGCCGGTCGAGCGGATGCGCCGGACCGTCGCGGAGATCTCGACGCGCGACCTCGCCGCGCGCGTGCCGCTGCCACCGGGCGGCGACGAGGTGCACCGCCTGGCCGTGACGCTCAACGAAATGCTGTCCCGGCTGGCGTCGGCCCAGGCCGCGCAACGCCGGTTCGTCGCGGACGCCAGCCACGAACTGCGCTCGCCGTTGTCGACGATCAGCACCGCGCTCGACGTCTCCGGGCGGCACCCGGAGAGCACCGGGGACCTGGTGCCGGTGATCGCCCGGGAGACCGCGCGGCTGCGCGAGCTCGTCGACGACCTGCTCATGCTGGCCCGCACCGACGACGCGACCGACCGGCCGCAGCGCACCGAGGTCGACCTCGACGACATCGTCCGCGCCGAGGCCGAGCGGCTCCGCGGCGAGAGCACGGTGGATGTCGAGGTCCGGGCCGGGCCGGCGAAGGTGCACGGCAGCGAGGCCCAGCTGCGGCGGGCGGTGCGCAACCTGGTCGACAACGCGCGCGGGCACGCGCGCTCGCGCGTCCGGGTCAGCAGCGCGGTGCGCGGCGACCTCGCCGTCGTCGAGGTGAGCGACGACGGGCCCGGCGTCGGGGCCGCCGACCGGGACCGGATCTTCGAGCGGTTCGTCCGGCTCGACGCGTCGCGGCAGCGCGGGCACGGCGGCACCGGGCTGGGCCTGCCGATCGTGGCCGGCATCGCGGCCCGCCACGGCGGCCGGGCGCGCTACGCCGAGTCCGACGAGCCGGGCGCGCGGTTCGTGATCGAGCTGCCGGTGATCGAACTGCCGAAGGAGGAGTAGTGCGCCTGCTGATCGTGGAAGACGAGCGCGAGTTCGCGGAGACGCTGCGGCGGGGGCTGGTCGCCGAGGGCTTCACCGCCGACGTCGCGCACACCGGCCGCGAGGGCCTGTGGCGGGCGACCGAGCACGAGTACGACGTCGTGGTGCTCGACATCATGCTGCCCGAGCTGTCCGGCTACGAGGTGCTCAAACGCCTGCGGGCGGCGGAGAACTGGACGCCGGTGCTGATGCTGACGGCCAAGGACGGCGAGTACGACGAAGCCGACGCCTTCGACCTCGGCGCCGACGACTACCTGTCCAAGCCGTTCTCCTTCGTCGTGCTGATCGCCCGGCTGCGGGCGTTGCTCCGGCGCGGCGCCCCGGCCCGGCCGGCCGTGCTGGAGGCGGGCGACCTGCGGCTCGACCCCTCCGCCCGGACCGTCCACCGAGGACAAAAACGGATCGAGCTGACCGCGCGGGAGTTCGGGTTGCTGGAGTTCCTGCTGCGGCGGGCCGGCACGGCGTTGTCGAAGAACGAGATCCTCGGCCACGTCTGGGACGCACACTACGACGGCGACGAGAACGTCGTCGAGGTGTACATCGGGTACCTCCGACGCAAGATCGATGCGCCGTTCGGCACCCACACCATCGAGACGGTCCGCGGCGTGGGCTACCGACTGGTAGACGTTACCCGATCGTAATCAACTGGGCGTTTTCCGGAAATTGGTGCCGCTGGGTGTCCGCGCGCTGCGCCGTTTGCATCCGCCGGTTGCCGCGGATCGCCCAATCGGACGCGCGAACCGGTGAAAAATGCCGTCCCATGACGGCACTGCGCGTGGCCCTTCCTGTTGCTACGGTGGGCACCCACCCGTGACAAGGAAAGCGATGACGGAATCGCCACTGCCGTTCCCTGCCCAAAACAAGAATTCCCCCGAAGCAGCCGAGAAATCCGTTTCCCGGCTGCGTGCCGCCGACGCCATTCGGGCCGCGAAGGACCAGTTCGCCATGGTGACCGGGCTCACCCCGCATGCCGTGACCGGGATCCGGAGCCGTGGCGACGGTGGTTGGTCCGTGCTCGTCGACGTCGTCGAGCTCACGCGGATTCCGGACTCCACCAGTGTGATGGCCAGCTACCGGGTGGACATCGACGCCGACGGTGAGCTCGGCGCGTGTGAGCGGCTGCGCCGCTTCACCCGGGGCGCCACCGATTCCTGAAAGGAAGGTCGACACGATTGGCCGCTTCGTCCGATTCGTTGGCGGACATTCTGGAACGCGTGCTCGACAAGGGCGTCGTCATCGCCGGTGACATCGGCGTCAGTGTTGTAAATGTCGAATTGCTGACCCTGCGTATCCGGCTGTTCATCGCGTCCGCGCAGACCGCCCGGGAAATGGGTATGGACTGGTGGACGAACGATCCGTTCTTCTCCCCGAATGCCGCGCGAGCGGAACTGGGGACGACCGACCTGGCGGCGCGCGTCGCCGAATTGGAGGCCCGGCTGCCCGTGCCGGGCGGGAGGGAAGAACCGCGGTGAGCACCGGAAACTGGCTCTGCGCGTACGCGATCACCCGCAACCGTCCGTCCACCTTGGACATCGGGCCGGTGCCGCGGCTGATCGGCTACCGCGACCTCGGCGTCGTCGTGTCCGAGGTGGCGCCGGCGCGCTTCGACCGCATCGACACGCTCGACCCGGTCGACGGCACGCTGGCCGAGCTGGCCCGCGAGCACGACGCCGTCGTGCGCGCGGTGTTCCGCAGCGAACCGGTGCTGCCGTTGCGGTTCGGCACGGTCCTCGACGGCGAAGACGCCGCTCTCCGGCTCCTGCAAGCGGGGTACGACCAGGCGCGCGACTGCCTCGACGAGGTGGCCGGGCACCGCGAGTGGGGTGTCCGGGTGCGGCACACGGAGCCGGCGGTGACCACCCGCCCGGACGCGGCGGGCCTGACCGGAACGCAGTACCTGGTCAGGCGGCGCGAGCGGCTGAAGGCGATCCAGCGCGCCCGCGAGGACGTGGTCGGCTCGGCGGGGCGGCTCGAGGAGGCGTTGCGGCGGCAGGCGGCGGACAGCGTGGAGCGCGCCCGGCCGCACGGCGTGCTGATGAACACGGCGTACCTGGTGGAAACCGGCCGGGAGGTGGAGTTCCACTCGGAGGTCGAGTGGTTCGCCCGCGAGCTGAGCGCGGCGGGGGCTACGGTCGAGACCTCGGGACCCTGGCCGCCGTACTCGTTCACCGACGTCGAGCTCGGAGCGAGGGCGAATGGCTGACGCGGGCACCGAAGTGCCGATCGGCGACCTCCTCGCGAGCGCCGGAGCGCCGGGCCGTGGCGACCTCCTCGCCGAAGTCTTCACACCGACGGGCACCAACACCGCCGAAGCCATCGTCGACCTGCTCGACCGGGTCGTGCACCGCGGCGCCGTCGTCACCGGAGACGTCATCATCTCCCTCGCCGGCATCGATCTCGTGCGGCTCGACCTGCGGCTGCTGCTGCTCGGGATCGAGGGGACGCCCGGATGACCCAGCGGATCGCCGCCGACGCCGGCCGCGGGCTCGGACACCTCGTCGTCACCGTGCTCGACATCCTCAAGGAAGTGCTGGAGCGCCAGGCGCTGCGGCGGCTCGACGCCGGCACCCTCACCCCGGCCCAGGTCGAAGCGCTCGGCCAGGCCCTCATCGCGCTGGAACTCCGGTTCGCCGAGATCCGCGCCGCCCTCGACGACATCCCTGCTGACATCCCTGCTGACATCCCTGCTACGGAAGGACGAAGACCGCAGTGACTACCCCTGGATCGGGCGGCGGGCTCGCCGAAACGCTCAACATCCTGCTGGACAAGGGTCTCGTGATCGACGCCTCGGTGAAGGTGTCGGTGATCGGGATCGAACTGCTGTCGATCGAGGCCAGGGTCGTGATCGCCTGCGTCGACACCTACATCCGCTACCTCGAGGCGATGCAGCGGATCAACGCGCAGGCGAACCTGCCCAACCCCGGGCAGGTCTCCATCGGACTCGGGCAGACCGTCGGGCTGATCCCGCCCCCGCCGCCGACCCAAGCCGTCGCCGTCCCGGTGGAGCAGGTCGTTCCCGCCAAAACGCTGTGACGCTGCAGCTCTACGGCGTCGTGCGGGCCGGGCACCCGCGGGCGCCGCGCACGGTCGGCTGGGAGGACCTCGCCATGGTCGTCGGCGACCCCGAGCCCGACCCGGCGGCGCACCTGGCGGTGGTGTCCTCGCTCGTCGAGGGCGGTCCGGTGCTGCCGGTCCGGTTCGGCACCGTGGCCGAGGACGAGGACGCCGTCCGCACCGAGGTGCTCGCCCCCGCCGCCGGCACCTACCGCGCCGACCTCGACCGGCTCGACGGCTTGGCCGAGGTGCACGTCTGCCTCCGGTTCACCGAACCCGGGTCGGCGTGGCGGGCGGCCCGCTCGGACGTCCTGCTCTCCCGGGTCGCCGAACGGGCCCGCGACTCCGTGGCCCTGCCGGCGGGCGAGTGCGCCGACGAGCGGTGGGCGTTCCTGGTCGGGCTGGGCGACCTGCTCGTCGTGCGGGACACCGTGGCCGGGCTCGCGTGCGACGACGGCGTCCAGGCCGACTGGCTCGGGCCGCTGCCCGCGTACAGCTTCCTCGACCGGCGGACGTGCTCCCGCTGGAGCTGGTGAGCGGAGGTGGAACAGTCGCTGAACACTCGTCCCGGCCCTGGCCGCCGTGGCTCGCGGCCGGTGATCCTGGTGCCGTGACCAGCAGCGAAGCCGCCGCGCTCCCGCGTGCGTTCGGCGGACCCGGCGCCGGGCCGGGGCAGTTCCGCGCGCCCGCGGGGATCGCCGTCGACGCCCGCGGCCGCGTGTGGGTGGCCGACACCGGCAACGACCGGATCCAGGCGTTCACCCGCGGCGGCGCGCTCGTGCGCGTCCTGGCCGGGCGGCTCAAGGCACCGGAAGGGGTGGCGCTCGACGCGGCGGGCAACGTCTACGTCGCCGACACCGGCAACCGCCGCGTGGTGCAGTTCTCGTGGCAGGGCGGGTTCGTCCGCGAGTTCGGCGGCCTGGCCCGGCCCCGCGCGGTCGCGCTGGACCGAGCCGGGCGGCTGCTGGTCGACGACACCGGGCGCATCGCCCGGTTCGACACCCGCACCGGCGCCGCGCTGCCCGACACCACCGAGCCGATCAGCTCACCGAGGGACATGGCCGACGACGGCACGGGCGGTGTCTGGGTCGCCGAGACGGGCAACCACCGCATCGTCCACTTCGGAGCGTCCCCGGCCTCGTGAGTGGTAATTCGCGTTAGAACCCTAATTACCACTCACGACAACCCGCGCCGAAGCTCAGGCCTTCGAGATCGCGGCGGTCGCGCGGACGACGGCGGTGCAGCGGTTCTCGACGTAGGCCAGCCCACCCTCTTCGGCGATGCGGCGCGCTTCGGCGGACACGATGCCCTGCTGCAGCCACAGGGCCTTCGCGCCGATTTCGACGGCGTCCCGGGCGATGCCGGGCGCTTCGGGCGACGGCCGGAAGACGTCGACGAGGTCCACCGGCTCCGGGATGTCCTTCAACGACCGGTACACCTTTTCGCCGAGCAGCTCGGTCGCGGTCGGGTGCACCGGGATGATCCGGAAGCCGTGGGCCTGCAGGACCGCCGGGACACCGTGTGCGGCCTTGGCCGGGTCGCGGCTCAGGCCGACGACGGCGACGGTGGTCGCGCCGGCGAGGATCTCCTCTGCGTTCATGCCGGTGGAACGCGCGATCGGCGTCAAAGCTTCCAGACTCGCAGGCCGCGCACCCGGTAGACCGGCCACACGACGTGCCACGGCTTCCGGCGGGCGAAGGTCGCGGCGCAGGTCAGGATGTTGCGGGCGGACGTCGTCGCGACTTCGTGGCGGTCGGCCCAGGTCGAGCCCTTGGCGCCGACGGCGATCCGGAACACGGTCAGCAGGCCGCGGCCCTGCAGGTCGTACTTCGCGCCGGTGTCCCCGGAACCGGGGGCCAGTTCGGCGATCTCGGCGCCGAACGCGCGGGCCGCCTGCGGCGCCACCTCGGCGGGCACCGCGCCGACGCTGCGGGTGATCGCCTTGCCGTGCATCCGCCGCGCGTAGCGGAACAGCAGCGTGCGTTCCCACCACGGCAGCAGCCGGTGGTGCCGGAGAAGGGCGGCGCACTCGCCGTGCCCGATCGCGAAGATGCTCGTGAGCTCGTCGTAGGCGCCGTTCGTGGCCGGCTCGTTCAGGTGCAGCCGGACCTCGAACCGGGTGCGCGCGGTGAGTTCGTCGAGCAGCTCGCGGTGATCGAGCCGCGCCTTCGCGCGGGAGAGCGACCAGTCGGGCATCGGACCTCCAGACGTCGCGCACAGGCTAGTTGGCGCGCGACGACCGGACCACGCTTTCAGCCGATCTTCTCGCCGTACATCTCGCCGAGCGGGTCGGAGATCAGCTCGACGCGGGCACCGTCCGGATCGGACAGGTAGATGGACGTCTTGCTCTCCAGCAGGTACTTGACGCCGGCTTCGTCGAGGTTGTCCTTGATCGCGCTCCACCGTTCGGGCGTGACGGACAGGGCCAGGTGGTGCAGTCCACCGAGGACTTCCGCGTACGGGCCGAGGTCCAGACCGGGCAGGTCGAAGAAGGCGACCGCGTTGCCGTTGCCGACGTCGAAGAAGAAGTGGCTGGAGCCGGGGTAGTCGCGGTTCTCGATGAGCTCGGTGAGGGGGAAGCCGAGGACGTCCTGGTAGAACTCGATGGTCCGCTCGACGTCGCTGGAGATCAGCGCCGTGTGGTGGATGCCGCGGCCGTTCGTCGCCGGGCGTTCGGCGGCCGGGCGCAGGTGGCGCTCGCGCAGTGCGTCGCGGGCTTCGGCGAGCTTGGTGACCTCGGCCTGGGTCGGTGCCATGTCCCTCACGTCCCTTCCTGGTGGTGTCCTTCACGCTACGCCCGATTTATCTCGCGCGCAAGAGATTATCCGGCGAGAGTTCCGTTGGGTGGAACGTCCTCGCTTGTGTGCGCGGGGCCCGCACGGCAGAGTCCCGGTGGTGGATGTCAGCAAGGTGCAGGAGGCCGCGGCCGCACTGGCGAAGGCCTATGCCACGCGCGAACCGATCGAGCCGTTGATCAAGACGTATCCCGACGCGGGTGTCGAGGACGCGTACCGGATCCAGCAGGAGCAGGTGCGGCACTGGGTCGACGGCGGCGACGCCGTCCGCGGGCACAAGGTCGGCCTCGCGTCGGCGGCGATGCAGCGGCAGATGGGCGTCGACCAGCCCGATTACGGGCACCTCACCGGCAGCATGTTCCACCTGGAGCACCAGCCGATCCCGACGTCGGCGTTCCTGCAGCCGCGGATCGAGCCGGAGATCGCGTTCGTCCTCGGCTCGGCCCTGCGCGGCCCGGGCGTCACGGTCGCCGACGCGGTCCGGGCCGTCGAGTTCGTGCTGCCGTCGCTGGAGATCGTCGATTCCCGCATCCAGGACTGGAAGATCTCGCTCTTCGACACGATCGCGGACAACGCGTCGTCCGGGGGCGTGGTGCTGGGCAGCAGCCCGACGTCTCTTTCGGCCGCTGACCTGCGCCTGGCGGGGTGTGTGCTGTACCAGAACGGCTCGGTGGCGGCGACCGGCGCGGGCGGCGCGGTGCTCGGCTCGCCGTTGAATTCCCTGGTGTGGCTGGCGAACACGGTGGGGCCGCTGGGGGTCACCCTGGAACCCGGGCACGTCGTGTTGCCGGGGTCGATGACCCGGGCGATCCCGGTGTCGCCGGGCGACACGATCGTCACCACGATCGCCGGCGTCGGCAGCGTCACGGCGGTCTTCGCCCCTGCTTCTCCGGAGGAATCGTGAACGTGCGCGAGGCGGCCACCGCGCTGCTGGGGACGGTTTCGGAGCGCGCGCCGCTCTCCGCCGACTGGCCGGACCTGGACGTCGACACGGCGTACGCGATCCAGGACGAGGCTCTGCGGCAGCGGCGGGCGCGCGGGGAGACGGTGATCGGGGTGAAGCTGGGGCTGACGTCCCGGGCCAAGCAGGAGCGGATGGGCATCGACGCGCCGTTGCTGGCCTGGCTGACGGACGCGATGGTGCTGCCGGCGGGCGCGCCGGTGCCGCACGAGACGTTGATCCACCCGCGCGCGGAACCGGAACTGGTCTTCGTGCTGGGCCGCCGCCTGGCGGGCCCGGGCGTGACGGCGGCGACGGCCCTGGCCGCGGTCGACCGCGTGTACGGCGGCATCGAGGTGATCGACAGCCGGTACGCGGACTACCGGTTCACGCTCCCGGACGCGGTCGCGGACAACGGCTCGTCGGCGTACTTCAGCCTGGGCCCGGTCGGTCTGCCGCCTGCCGCGCTGGACCTGTCGTTGGAGGCGGCTCTGCTGGAGGTCGACGGCCAGATCGTCGACACGGCGACGGGAGCGGCGGTCCAGGGCCACCCGGCGGAGGCGCTGGCCCTCGCGGCGAACGCCCTGGCCGCGCGCGGCTTGGCCTTGGAACCGGGCTGGCTGGTCCTGACCGGCGGCATGACGGACGCGGTCCCCGTCCGCCGAGGCTCCCGCCTCGCCGCCCACTTCTCCCACCTCGGCTCCCTGACCCTCGCCACCTGACGGTGATGCCCCGCCAGTCACGCGAGATGGCCGCCCAATCACGCGAGATGGCCGCCCAATCACGCGAGGTCTGCGCTCAATCACGCGAGTGACGCGTACCGGACCGGCGAACTCGCGTACTTGAGGGGCGGCCCACGTGCCTGGAGGGCCGGCGGGCCGACCCGTGCGCGCCGGTCGGTCGGCGTGACTCGGGCCGGAACTCGGGTGATTGGGGCGGGACTCGCGTGGTTGGAGGCGGGACTCGCGTCCGGGCGCGCGAGGTGTGCGTCAGCTTGTCGTCTCGGCGCGGGCGGCGATGCGCGTAATGCCCGCGATCACGCGGGGCCAGACCGGGCGGGGGAGGTCGTGGCCCATGCCGGGGATCACGTCGAGGTCTGCGCCGGGGATTGCGCGGGCTGTTGCGCGGCCGCCCGAGACGTGGACCAACGGGTCGCGGGCGCCGTGCACCACCAAGGTGGGTGTGCGGACCTTGCGCAGCCGTGGGGTGCGGTCGCGGTCGGCCATGATTGCCGCCAGCTGACGGATCGCGCCGCCCGGGTGTACGCCGCGGTCGTACGTGCGCTCGGCTCTGTCCCGCATCCTCTTCTCGTCGAATGGGTAGCCCGGTGAGCTGATCAGCCGGAACGTGCGCAGCATCGTCTCGACGTACTGCGCGCGGGTGCTCGGGGGCGTGGCGAGCAGCATCGACATCGCGCGCGGGCTCGGCCGGCCGACCAGGCGGCCGCCCGTGCTGGACATGATCGACGTCAGCGAGCGGACCCGCGCCGGGTGCCGGAACGCCAGCGTCTGCGCGATCATGCCGCCCATCGACGCGCCGGCCACGTGTGCGGCGGGGATGCCCAGCGCGTCCAGCAGGCCGGCCGCGTCGTCGGCCATGTCCGCCAGCGAGTACGGCGCGCTGCGCAGGAGGTACGCCTGCGCGAGATTCGCCCGGCCGCGCATCCGGGCCGATCGCCCGGCGTCGCGGTTGTCGAAGCGGATGACGCGGAAACCCTGCGCTGCCAGGGTTTCGCAGAACTCCTCGTCCCACCAGATCATCGGTGCGGCCAGGCCCATGATGAGCAGGAGCGGCCGGGAGCCGGGGGCGCCGAACGTCTCGTGGCACAGCTCGATGCCGTTGACGCGCACCGTTTGCTCGGTCATGGTGGTCCGTTCCGGTAGGCGCGGGCCTGGATCTCGTACAGCTCGTGGTAGACCCCGCCCGCGCGGATCAGTTCGTCGTGGGTGCCTTCTTCGATCAGTCTCCCCTTTTCCAGCACCAGGATCCGATCCGCCGAGCGGATGTTGGCCAGCCGGTGGGTCACCAGCACCGTCGTGCGGCGGCCGCGGCCCGAGCGGCTCGCGTGCTGGAGCCCGGCGAACACGCGGGCTTCGGCGCGGGCGTCGAGCGCCGCCGTCGGCTCGTCGGCCACCAGGACCGAAGCGTCGCGGTAGATGCCGCGGGCGATGCCCATGCGCTGCCACTGGCCGCCGGACAGGTCGTGGCCCTCGTCGAACTTCTTCGACAGCATCGTGTGCTCCTTGGCGGGCAGGGAGGCGATCACCTCGTCCGCGCCCGAGTAGTCGATCGCTTCGCGCCACGCCTGCCGATCCGGGTCGGGCCGGCCGAGACGCCCGACCGTGATGTTGTTCGCCGCTGTCATCGGCCACTCCGCCGGCTCCTGCGCGATCACCGCGATGTTCGCGTGCACCGACGCCGGGTCGGCCCGCGCGAGGTCGACGTCGTCCCAGCGGACGGTGCCTTCGTCCGGTGGGTAGAGCCCGGTGAGCAGCTTCCCGAGGGTGGTCTTGCCCGAGCCGTTCTCGCCGACCAGCGCGACCACCTCGCCGCGCCGGATCGTCATCGAGACGTCCCGCAGCGCCGGGCTGTCGCGGCCCGGGTAGGTGAACGTGACGCCGTCCAGCCGGATCTCGGCCGGGTCGGCGGGCGCGGTCACCGACGTCGGCGGCGGTTGCCGCTTTCGGGACTCCGCGAGCAGCTGGTTGTAGAACCCGATGTAGAAGGAGTCCTCGTACAGCGAGTTGACCGCGCGCATGGTGTTGGACAGCGACGTCGACGCCGTGCGCATCGCGAGCACCGCCGTGCCGGCCAGGGCCAGCTCCATCGCGCCGGTGTAGAGGAGCCAGCCGAGCACCAGGTACGCGACGGCCGTGCCGAAGCCGGCCGCGGCCCGCCCGCTGGTGCGCACCAGGTTGCTGCGGTGCGCCAGCCGGATCTCCTCACGCGTGAGGCTGCGCGAGATGCGCCGGTACTCGCCGAGCAACGGCTCCTGCAGCGTCAGGGCGTGGCGTTCGAGGGCCATCGAGCGCCAGGTGGCGACCTCTTCGACGACCGACTTGCGGATGTTGCGCCCGACCGTGTCCAGGAAGTGCCGGTAGTTCAGCTTCGCCACGCGCGCGGCGGCCCAGCCGTCGGCCGCCGCGGCGAGCAGCAGCACCGGCGCCAGCCACGGGTTGAGCAGCCCGGCCGTGATCATCGCCGCCGCCAGCGAGATCACCGACGACATCAGGTCGGCCAGCCGCCGCAGGCTCGTCTCGATGGCCCGCACCCCGAACCGGGCGCCCTGCCGGGCCAGCTCCCGGAAGTCCGCGTCCTCGAACGCGATCAGCCCGACGCGCACGACCGCGGCCGTCACCGCGTCGTCCGCCGCCGCGGTGACACGCGGCCTCAGCGCCCCCTCGACGGCGGCGACGGCCGCGTCCAGCACCGCGCGCGCCGCGTACGACCCGGTGACGACCGCGATCGCCGGCAGCGACTGCAGCACGCGTTCCGGGGTCGGGCCTTGTTCGAGCAGCGCGGTGAAGACGTTCGCGGTGGCGAGCAGCCCGAACGCCGTGACGCAGCCGGAGATGACGTGCACGACGGCGGCCAGCAGCGTCAGCCGCCGCGACGTCCGCCACGCCAGCCGCAGCACGACCGAGATCGCGGTGGGCAGCGTGCGCACGGCCTGGCCGAAGCTCGCCGCGGCCACGCGTTCGTCGACGCGGGCCCACTCGGGCATCTTGACGTTCTCGACCCCGATCAGCGGAGGCGGGTCGGCGGTTGCGGTCACGCCTCCATCTGTACTCCGGGGGTCCGACAGTTTCGGATCGGCTACTGGTCCTTCCGGGTGTACCGCGCGCGCAGAAACGGGCGGTACTCCGGGTTTTCACCCATCCGGACGTCGATCTCGTGCGTCAGCGTCCCGGTTTCGGGCGTGAGCCGGTGTCGCGCCACCCCGCGCGCGGTCTGCTTTTCCAGGGTCAGCGTCGCGCCGGTCCAGCCGCCGCGGGCGGGCGACTCGGGCGGGTAGCCGTAGCTGTCGAAGCCGTACCAGAGCGTTTCGCCGGTGGCCGGATCGGCGGTGAAGACGTTGTGGCCGAGGAACTCCGACCCGTCATCGCGGCGCTGCCGGTAGTGCTGGATCACGGCGAACCCGGTGAGCGCCAGGCGGTACTCGCAGTCCGCGTGCGCGGTCGAGGCCGGTGCCCACGGCGAGGCGGCGAGCTCTTCGGTGCCGGTCCAGTCGCCGACGAGCGCCTTCAGTGCGTCGTGGGCGGGGCCGAGGAGGGGCATGTCCATGGTCGTCTCCATTTCGACAGGTACCTGTCGATGTGCGAGACTAGCACGCATGCGGTCGCCACGAGCCGAAACGTTCACCCGCGTGATCGACGCGGTCTTCGCCTGCAACGGTGGCTTCCTCGCCGCGGGGGACGCGCTGACCGAGCCGGTCGGGCTGACCGCGGCGCAGTGGCAGGTCCTCGGCTTCCTGGAGGACGGCCCGGCGACCGCCGCGGAGGTGGCGCGCCGCCGCGGGCTGCGCCGGCAGAGTGTGCAGGAGACGGTGAACCGCTTGCTGCGCAACGGAATGCTGGACCGCCTGCCGAACCCGGCCGACGCGCGGGCGCCGCTGTTGTCGTTGACGCGGCGGGCGCGCGCGGCGATGCGGGAACTGGGGGAGGCGCAGGTCGCCTGGGCGGAGGACGTGGCGGCCGAGGTGTCGCAGGAGGATCTGGAGACGACGCTGCGCACGCTTCGGCGATTGCGTGCGGTGGCCGCCCAGCCGCGGCTGCGGTGAGCGGCGGCGCTCAGCGGGTCGAGCCGGGGCCGGCCAGCAGGTCGACGTCTCCCGCGTGCATCGGCTCGCCGCAGTGCGCGCAGCGCAGGTCGACGGTGCTGACTTCGCCGCACGCGTGGTGGCGGTAGAGCACCGGGGGGCCGGCCTCGCCCGCCAGCCACTTGTCGCCCCAGCGGGTCATCACCATCAGCATGTCGACCAGTTCGGTGCCCTTCTCGGTCAGGACGTACTCGTAGCGCGGCCGCCGGTCGTACGGACGACGCTCGAGGACCCCGGAGTCCACCAGGTGGTTCAGCCGCTCGGTGAGCACCTTGCGCGAGATGCCGAGGTCGGCCTGGAGCTGCTCGAACCGGCTGAACCCGGCCCACACGTCCCGCAGGATCAGCGGTGACCACGGTTCGCCGATGACGTCGAGCGTGCGCGCGATCGAGCACGCGGCCAGCTCGCTGAAGTTCGTGCGTTGCATGGGACGAGATTAACACTTGGGGTTCCCTTAGGGAACTTGGACTGCTACGGTTCTGGAGTCTCCTGAAGGAACCCAGAAGGGAATGCCACGATGAGCAAGGTCTTCAGCGCCCACGCCGTGTCGGTCGACGGCTACCTCACCGGCCGCGGCGCCCGCCCCGGCCAGGGCCTCGGCGACGGCGGGACGCTCTTCGACTGGTACTCCGACGGGGACACCCAGAGCCAGGTCTTCGGCTTCTTCAAGCTCAGCGAGCCGAGCGCCCGCGTCTTCGACTCCCTCGCCGGCCGGGTGGGCGCGATCGTGGCGGGCCGCAACACCTACGAAGACTCGGAACACTTCGGCGGCGGCAGCCCGCACCCGGATGCCCCGCTCTTCCTGGTCAGCCACCGCCCCGCGCCGGACCTGACCGAGCGGCAGACGCTCGCCGGCAACGTCGAAGACGCGATCGCGGCGGCCCGCGAGGCGGCCGGCGGCAAGGACGTCGGCCTGATGGGCGGCGGTGTCCTGGCCTCGGCGCTGCAGGCCGGCCTGGTCGACGAAATCGTGCTCCACCAGGTTCCGGTCCTGCTCGGCGGCGGCCGGTCGTTCTTCCAGGAGCTGCCTTCGCACGTGCGGCTCGACCTGGTCGAGGCCGTGGCCGCGCCCGGCGTCACCCACCTCCACTACGCCGTCGCCTGAACCCCCCCACCCCAGCAAGGAGCTGACCATGCTTGACGCCGACGTCCGCCGCATCCTCGCCACCACCGCGATCGGTCACCTCGCCACGGTCCTGCCCGACGGCGCGCCGCACTCGGTGCCGGTCTGGGTCGACCCGGAGGGCGACCGCATCGCCATCCTGACCGGCCCGGACTCGCGCAAGGCCCGCAACCTGCGGCGCGACCCGCGGGTCGCGCTCTCGCTGACCCCGCCGGACAACCCGTTCGAGCCGGTGATCATCCGCGGCCGGGTGACCGAGTGGATCGAGGGCGACGCCGCCTGGGCGATCGTCGACCGGATCGCGACCAAGTACATCGGGGGCCCGTACTCGCGGGAGCAGCAGCGGGTCGTCGCGCTGATCGAGGTCGACCGGCAGAGCGTCGGGATGCGCAGAGGAGTCAGTCCGGCTTCACCCCCAGGAGGGTCAGGAACGTGCGGAACCCGGCGGACATGTCGACCTCCGCCGGGTCGAGGAGCCACTGCAGCTGCAGGCCGTCGAGGAGGGCGATGGCCAACGGGGCCAGCTGTTCCGGGGTCGTTCCCGGTGGCAGCTCGTCGCGGTGGCGCTCCAGCATCTGCGTCATGCCCACGCGGACCCGGGCGTAGCGGTCCTGGAAGTACTTCCGTGCCGGGTGGTCTTCCGTGACGCTGTCCGCCGAAAGCACCGTGTACGTCTGGACGATGCCTGGGCGCGTGGTGTTGTAGTCGACCAGCTCCGCCAGCTGGTTCACCGTCATCGACGACGGGTCGCCCGCCGGGGCGTGGCCGAAGTGCAGCAGGTCCCACTCGTCGCGGGTCTCCAGCACCGCCGTCAGCAGGTCTTCCTTGGTGGGGAAGTAGTGCATCAGCCCCTGCTGCGTCAGGCCGACGCGCTCGGCGACCGCGGCGAGGGACGTGCCTCGGTAGCCGCGCTCGGCGATCACCTCGAACGCGGCTCGGACGATGCTGGCTCGGCGGTCCGCGCCCCTGGCCCGGGTCATGATCCCGAGCCTACGGGACAAAATGTCACATAAGCATAACGTTCACTACTCGACGCCAGGTAGGGTGACGGCAGGACCGACCGCGGAGGATGCGCATGAGCTTCGACGTCGAGGCGCTGCTGGCCGAACTCGACCTGGACGCCAAGGCGAGCCTGCTCGCCGGCCAGGACGTCTGGTCCCTGCCCGCGTTGCCGCGGATCGGCCTCGCGTCGCTGGTCCTCTCCGACGGCCCGGTCGGCGTCCGCGGGACGCGCTGGAGCCCTGACGATCCCTCCGTCACCCTGCCCAGCCCGACGGCGCTCGCCGCGAGCTGGGACCCGCGGCTGGCCGTCAAAGCCGGCCGGCTGCTTGCGCAGGAGGCCCGGCGCAAGGGCGTGCACGTGCTGCTCGCCCCGACGGTCAACCTCCACCGCTCGCCGCTGGGCGGCCGGCACTTCGAGTGCTACTCCGAAGACCCCCTCCTCACCGGGATGATCGGCGCCGGCTACGTCACCGGCGTGCAGGACGGCGGGGTCGCCGTCACGGTCAAGCACTTCGTCGCCAACGACTTCGAGACCGAACGCTTCACCGCCGACGTGCGCGTCGGCGAGCGCGCCCTGCGCGAGCTCTACCTCGCGCCGTTCGAACTCATCGTCCGTCGTGCGAAGCCGTGGGGGATCATGGCCGCCTACAACAGCGTCAACGGCGTCACGATGACCCAACACGCCGAACTGGTCAACGGCGTGCTGCGCGACGAATGGGGCTTCGACGGCTTCGTCGTCTCCGACTGGCTGGCCGCGCGCGACACCGTCGCCTCCGCCAACGGCGGCCTCGACGTGGCCATGCCGGGCCCTCGCACGGTGTTCGGCGACCGGCTCGCCGAAGCCGTTCGCGGCGGCGAGGTCGACGAAGGTGTCGTCGACGCCATGGTCCGCCGCGTGCTCCTGCTCGCCCACCGGACCGGCGCGCTCGGCGGCGGCCCCGCGCCGGGAGGGTCCGATGTGGACGGTGATGCGGTCGCGCGCGAGGTCGCGCACCGGTCGTTCGTGTTGCTCCGCAACGAAACCGGCGTGCTGCCCCTGCGGGAACCGCAGAGCATCGCGCTCATCGGCGCGCTCGCCGCGGATCCGAAGATCCTCGGCGGTGGCAGTGCCACCGTGTTCCCCGATCACATCGTCTCCCCTCTCGACGGCCTGAAAGCGGCCGTTCCTCCGGGCACCGAGCTCGTCTACGCACCTGGTGCCGATCCGCGGACGACGTTACCGACCGCCACCGACAATTTCCGGATCCGCGCGACGGCCCGCGCCGCCGACGGCACCGAACTCGCGCAGTTCTCCTTGCGCAGCGCCAGGATCGACTGGATCGGCGAACTGCCGGCCGGGCTCGACATCGGCACGCTCGCCTCGGTCGAGATCGCCGGCACGTTCCTCCCCGAGCTCGGCGGCACGCACACCTTCGGCATCACCGGTCCCGGCGACCTCCGCCTCACCGTCGCCGGCCAGACCGTCTTCGACGGGGTGAACCTGCCGGAGGGCGGCGACATCTTCACGTCCGTCATGCAGGTCCACGAGCAACGCCGGGAGGTCGAGCTGACCGCGGGCGAGCCGGTCGACCTCAGCCTGACCTACTGGATCCCGTCGGAGATGGCGGAGTTCGCCAGGGGCACCTTCGCCTGGGTCACCTTCGCGCTCGGCCACCGCGGCCCGGTCCTCGACCCGGACGCGAGCCTCGCCGAAGCCGTGGCACTGGCGGCGAGGTCGGAGGTCGCCGTCGTCGTGGTCGGCACGACCGCCGAGGTCGAAAGCGAAGGCTTCGACCGCACTTCCCTCGCCCTGCCCGGACGTCAGGACGAACTCGTCGCGCGGGTCGCCGAAGCGAACCGCAACACCGTCGTGGTCGTCAACGCCGGCTCCCCGGTGGAGATGCCGTGGCGCGACGACGTCGCCGCGGTGCTGCTCACCTGGTTCCCCGGCCAGGCCGGCGGCGACGCGCTCGCCGACGTCCTCTTCGGCCGCGAAGAGCCCGGCGGCCGCCTGCCGACGACGTGGCCGGCGAAGCTCGAAGACGCTCCGGTCACCGACGTGACGCCGGAAGAGGGCGTCCTCGAGTACGGCGAAGGCGTCTACATCGGCTACGGCGCCTGGGCCCGCGCCGACCGGCAGCCCGCGTACTGGTTCGGCCAGGGCCAGGGCTACACGACCTGGCGTTACGAGGAGGTCGACGCCTACCCGGACGAGGAAGGCGGCGCGCGCGTCCGCGTCCGGATCCGCAACACGGGAACGCGCAAGGGCCGCGAAGTCGTCCAGCTCTACCTCGTCCCGACCGAACGCGGCGACCGGCCGCACCGCTGGCTGGCCGGGTTCGCGAGCGTCGAAGCCCAGCCCGGCGAGACCGTGGAGGCCGACATCGCCATCACGTCGAGGTCGGCGGAAGTCTGGCGCGAAGGCTGGCGGCACATCGCGGGCGAGTACGTCGTGGAGGCGTCGCACTCCTACGCCGAACCGCGGCTGAGCACGCGGGTGGTGCTGCAGAAAATCCGTTGATCACCGCGGGCGCATCCCCTAAGGTCACGAGAAGGCACCTTGAACAGCGAAAGGAGGTGGGACCGATGATCACGCAACCGATCACGCGCTCCCACCCCGCAGCGAGGGTGCCGGCTGTCTGACCGGGAGCGCGTACTCCTGGAAGGATCTCCATGACCGATCTGGTCGTGCGCCCGCTCGAAGCGGGCGAAGAAACACTGTTCACCTCCCTGCCCGACCGCGGTCTCGTCGGCCGCACGCTGCTCGGCGACGACTTCATCGAGATGGCGAAGAAGGGCGAATACCGGCCCGAGTGGACCTGGGTCGCGCTGCGCGACGGCGTCGTCGTGGCCCGCGCGGCCTGGTGGGCCAAGCCCGGCGACGAAACCCCGATCGCGCTGGACTGGTTCGACTTCACCGACTTCGACGCGGGTGTCCACCTGCTGAAGACGGCACCGCTGCGCGCGGAGTACGCACTGACCACCCCGCCGGGGTGGCAGGACGATCCGGAAGTCGCGCGCGAAGTGAACGGCCGCGTCGAGGCGGCCGAGAAGGCGGGCTTCCGCAAGCTCGTCGAGCGCTACCGGTTCCGCTGGACTCCGGAGAACGGCCTGCCGGAGAAGCCCGGCCGGCTCGAGTTCCGGCCGGAGCCGGACGACGACGTCATCCTCGGCGTCTTCAAGCGGGTGCACGTCGGCAGTCTCGACGCGCACGTCCGGGACACCGTCGAGAAGCACGGCCTCGACGCGGCCGCGCAGGAAGACCTCGACATCATGAAGTGGATGCCGGCGCCGCGGGACTGGTGGCGGCTGGCGTACACGCCCGACGGGGAGCTCGCCGGGCTCGTGCTGCCGAGCCGCAACGTCTACGACCCGGTGGTCGGCTACGTCGCGGTGGTGCCCGAGCAGCGAGGCCACGGGTACGCCTACGACCTCCTGGTCGAGGCCACGCACGACCTCGTCGGGTACGGCGCGGACCGGATCGTCGCGGGCACCGACGTCGGCAACGTCCCGATGGCCAAGGCCTTCGCCAAGGCGGGCTACCCGGTGACCCAGCACCGCATCGACCTCGTCTGACCGTAGCTTTCACGTGAAAGTGCCGCGCGTAGCTTTCACGTGAAAGCTACGCGCGGTACCGTCGCTAGAGCGATCTATCAAATCGGGGGCGTGATGGACAAGGGACTGGTACCGCTTCGCGTGATCCTCGGCTTCTCGCTGCTCAGCACGGCGATTCACTACGCGCACAACACTCTTCGGTATGCGGACTATCCGCAGCTGGAGGGGGTTTCGACGTTTGTCGGCGGCATCGTCGTCGCCGTCACCTGGGTGGTGCTCACGGCGTTCGGCTGGCTCGGCTACCGCGCGTACGCCCAAGGCCGGTACCCGAAGGCGCTGGCGTTCCTGCTGGTCTATTCGCTGGCCGGGATGGTCACGCTCGGCCACTTCCTGACCGGCGTCCCGCAGATCCCGGCGTTCTGGTTCGTGACGATCTTCACCGACGCCGCGGCCGGCCTGGCGCTGTGGGTGTTCCTCACCTGGGCCTGGGCCACGCTCAACCGGGCGAGCACCCGAGATCAAGTTTCTACACAACATTGACGTCCGTCTGACTCATGTAGACAATCGAGGGGTGACCACCACCACACCGGTTGCCTTCGATCGCCGCCCGGACGAGTACCGCCACTGGCGCCTGCGGGTCGACGGTGAGGTGGCCTGGCTGGAGCTGGACGTCGACGAGCAGGGTGGGCTGGTCCCGGGGTACGAGCTCAAGCTCAACTCCTACGACCTCGGCGTCGACATCGAGCTGTACGACGCCACGCAGCGGCTGCGGTTCGAACACCCCGAAGTCCGCGTGGTCATCGTGACCAGCGCCAAGGACAAGGTGTTCTGCGCCGGCGCGAACATCCGCATGCTCGCCGCGTCGGAGCACCACTGGAAGGTCAACTTCTGCAAGTTCACCAACGAGACCCGCAACGGCATGGAGGACGCCACCGAGCACTCCGGCCAGACCTACGTGGCCGCGGTGAACGGCACCTGCGCCGGCGGCGGGTACGAAATCGCGCTGGCCTGCGAAAAGATCTTCCTGATCGACGACAACTCCTCGACCGTCGCGTTGCCCGAGGTGCCGCTGCTCGGCGTGCTGCCCGGCACCGGCGGCCTCACCCGGGTCGTCGACAAGCGCCGCGTCCGCCGGGACCTCGCCGACGTCTTCGCGACGCGCCCCGACGGCGTCAAGGGCAAGACGGCGGTCGACTGGCGCCTGGTCGACGAACTGGTGCCCCGCCACGACTTCCGCGAAAAGGTCCTCGAAAAGGCGCGGGAACTCGCCCGGCGGTCCGGAAAGCATGCGGACCACGGCATCGAGCTGACCCCGCTCGAACATCGCTATGTCGACATCGACGTGGCCAAGGATCAGGCCACGATCACCGTCAAGGGGCCCGAAAACGACCCCGGCGACCTGCACGAAGAGGGTGCCGGCGGCTGGTTTCTAGCCATGACCCGCGAGCTGGACGACGCCATCCTGCGGCTGCGCACCAACGAGGTCGAAGCCGGCACGTGGATCCTGCGCACCCAGGGCGACCCCGCGAAGGTCCGGGTGCACGAAGAGGCGGTACTGGGGCAGAAGGACTGGCTCGCCAACGAGATCACGCACTACTTCAAGCGCACGCTCAAACGCCTCGACGTCACCAGCCGCAGCCTGATCGCGCTCATCGAACCGGGCAGCTGCTTCACCGGCGCACTGCTGGAGATCGCGCTGGCCGCGGACCGCCAGTACATCCTGGACGGCCCGCCGATCGACGACGAAGACAGCGACGCCCGCGCGTCGATCGAGCTGACCGACGCCAACTTCGGCGCGTTCCCGATGGGCAACGGCCTGACCCGCCTCCAGGCGCGCTTCTACGGCGACGACGACCACCTCGCCTGGCTCGCCCGCGAGAAGAACCGCCGGCTCAGCCCCGCCGAAGCGCTCGAACTCGGCCTGGTCACCGACGCCCCGGACGACCTCGACTGGGAGGACGAGATCCGGATCGCCCTCGAAGGCCGCGCGTCGCTCTCCCCGGACGCGCTCACCGGCATGGAGGCCAACCACCGGTTCGTCGGTCCCGAGACCATCGAGACCAAGATCTTCGGCCGGCTGGCGGCTTGGCAGAACTGGATTTTTACCCGGCCGAACGCGTCCGGGCCGGAAGGCGCGCTGCGCCGCTACGGTACGGGACAGAAGGCCGTCTTCGACAGGAAGCGGGTCTAGCGCAGATGCCCGAGAAAATCGACTACGACGCCAAGATCCCGAACAACGTCAACCTCTCCGAAGACCGCAGGTTGCAGCGGGCCCTGGAAGGGTGGCAGCCGAAGTTCATGCACTGGTGGGGCGAGATGGGCCCGACGCTGGAGACCCAGGGCGTCTACCTGCGCACCGCGGTCAGCGTCGGCCGGGAGGGGTGGGCACACTTCGACCACGTCAACGTCCCGGACTACCGGTGGGGCATCTTCCTCGCCGAGCGCGACCCGGACCGGCGGATCGCCTTCGGCGAGCACCAGGGCGAGCCGGTCTGGCAGCAGGTGCCCGGCGAATACCGCGCCGACCTGCAGCGGCTGATCGTCATCCAGGGTGACACCGAGCCGGCGTCGGTCGAGCAGCAGAAACTCCTCGGGCTCACCGCGCCGAGCCTGTACGACTTGCGGAACCTGTTCCAGGTCAACGTCGAAGAAGGCCGGCACCTGTGGGCGATGGTGTACCTGCTGCACGCCTACTTCGGCCGCGAAGGCCGTGACGAGGCGGAGGGGCTGCTCCTGCGCAACTCCGGCAGCCCGGACGCGCCCCGCATCCTCGGCGCGTTCAACGAGGAAACCGCCGACTGGCTGGCGTTCTACATGTTCACCTACTTCACCGACCGCGACGGGAAGTACCAGCTCGGCACGCTCAAGGAGTCCTCCTTCGACCCGCTCTCGCGCACCTGCGAGTTCATGCTGAAGGAAGAAGCGCACCACATGATGGTCGGTACCACCGGCGTCGACCGCGTGGTGATCCGCAGCGCCGAGCTGATCCGCGAGCACGACACGTACGACATCGGCCCGCACGGCGGCATCCCGCTCGACGTCATCCAGAAGTACATCAATTTCCACTACACCGTGTCCCTGGACCTGTTCGGCAGCGAGACGTCGACGAACGCGGCGAACTACTACACCGCCGGGCTCAAGGGCCGCTGGCAGGAGACCCGCCGCAAGGACGACCACAAGCTCACCGAGGACGCCCGCACGCTGGAGCGGCCGACCGGCGACGGCACCTGGACCGCCGAGGAGCTGCAGGCGATCCTGCTGCTCAACCTCGACCTGCGCAGCGAGTACGTGGCCGACTGCCAAACCGGCGTGAAACGCTGGAACAAGATCCTCGCCGACGCCGGCGTCGACTTCACGTTCCGCTTGCCGCACCCTGGCTTCAACCGCGAAGTGGGCATAAACTCCGGCCACCACGTCACTCCCGACGGCACGATCGTCGACGAGGCGACCTGGGAGGCAGGCAAACGCAAGTGGCTGCCCACGACCGAAGACCTCACGTTCGTCCGTTCACTGATGCGCCCGGTGTACGAGCGGGGGAAGATCGCGAGCTGGGTCGCGCCGCCGCGGCAGGGCATCAACGGGAAGCCCATCGACTACGAGTACGTGTACCTCACGTAGGAGGCCTGGTGGCGACAGGGTTCAATGCCGCGGAGTACCTGCTCTCGGCTGGGCGCCCGGACGCGACGGCGGTCGTCTCGCCCCGGCGCTCGCTCACCTACGCCGAGCTGGCCGAGGAGTCCCGGCGCGTGGCCGGCGGGCTCGCCGGACTCGGGGTGCGGCCCGAAGAACGGGTCATGTTCTGCATGGTCGACGACGTCGAGCTGCTCACCGGCATCCTCGGCGCGATGCTGGCCGGCGCGGTCGCCGTCCCGGTGTCGACCATGGTCACCGGGCCGGAGCTGGGCCAGGTGCTGGCCGACTCGCGGGCGCGCGTGCTGTGCGTGTCCGGGGAGTTCGCCGGGCAGGCACTGACGGCGCTGGAACTGGCTCCCGAGGTCACCGACGTCGTGCTCGACCGCTGTGACGCGGCCGGGTTCGGCGTCCGGACGCACGACTGGCCGTCGCTGGCCGGACCGGTCCCGAGTGGACGGACGTGGGCGGATTCGCCCGCGCTGTGGCTGTACACCTCGGGCACGACGGGACAGCCGAAGGGTGCGATGCACCGGCACGCGAGCATCCGCGCGGTCTGCGAGACGTACGCCCGCGGTGTGCTGGCGACGACGTCGGCGGACCGGTTCCTGTCCGTGCCGAAGCTGTTCTTCGCCTACGGGCTGGGGAACTCGTGCTTCTTCCCGCTCGGCGCGGGCGGGACGACGCTGCTCGAGCCGTCGCGCCCGACGCCCGCCTTGTTCGCGCGACGCGCCCGCGAGGAACAGCCGTCACTGTTCTTCGCGGTCCCGACGTTCTACGCGGCATTGCTCGCCAGCGACGTCCCGGACGACTCGTTTTCTTCGGTGCGGTACGCGGTTTCGGCCGGCGAGCCGCTGCCCGCGTCGCTGTTCGAACGGTTCCGCGCCCGCTTCGGCCTGGAGATCCTCGACGGCATCGGGTCGACCGAGGCGCTGCACATCTTCCTGTCGAACCAGCCCGGTTCGGTGCGGCCGGGCAGCACCGGCGTCCCCGTGCCCGGGTATTCCGTGCAGCTCCGCGACGAGGCCGGGGCGGTGATCGGCGCCGCCGGGAAGCCGGGCGAGCTGTTCGTGGCCGGGCCGTCGACGGCGACCGGGTACTGGGCCCGGTACGACGCCACGAAGCTCGTCTTCCAGGGCGAGTGGCTGCGGACCGGCGACAGCTACGTCCGGAACGAGGACGGCACCTATTCGTGTCTCGGCCGGTTCGGGGACATGCTGAAGGCGGGCGGGATCTGGGTGTCACCGTCCGAAGTGGAGGAACGGCTGCGGCAGCACCCGGCGGTGGCCGAGGTCGCGGTGGTCGCCGCGCCGGACGCCGACGGCCTCGACAAGCCCGTCGCGTGCGTGGTGCCCGCGCCCGGGTTCGCGGTGGACCCGGCCGAGCTGATCGAGTTCTGCCGCGAGGGACTGGCGGCATTCAAGCGCCCGCGTGGGGTGGTCGAGCTGGCGGAGCTGCCGAAGACGGCGACCGGCAAGATCCGCCGCAACGTGATCCGCGAACAGGTTCGCGACGTGCTGCGGACGGTGCCCAGCTCGTGATCGACGGGCACTTCGTGGTCGACGCCCACGTCCACACGCCACGGCTGATGCCTTCGCTCGCCTAACGGTCGTGAGTGGTAATTCGGGTTAGAACCCTAATTACCACTCACGACGGCGTCAGCCGAGGACCTCGTGCAGGCAGAGGACGTTGCCTTCGGAATCGGTGAACCAGGCCGCCCGCTCGTTGCCCAGCTGGGCGATGTGGTCGACCGTCTTCAGGCCTTCCATCTCGAAGTCCTGGAACCGCACGCCGCGGTCCTCCAGGGTTTTGACTTCGGTGGGCAGGTCGCCGACTTCGAAGCTCAGTGCCGTGTTCTCGCTCTGCGAGCCGGCCGGCATCGGCCGGAGACCGATGGCGCCACCGGCCGCCGAGAAGTAGAGGGTGCCGTCCTCGCCCTGGCCGGTCTGCTTCAGGCCGAGGGAGTCCGCGTAGAAGTGGCCGGCGCGTTCACTGTCGGTCACCGGAAGCATCGTCGTGATGGTCGATTCGGTCAGCATGGCTCTCATGGTGCGCCGTCACACGCACCGGACGTGACCTCGAATTTTTCACCGGCCGTCGTTGAACGCGCGCAGTGTCCGCATCGCTTCGGCGAGTGCCGGGGCGTCCTCGCCGAGCGGGGTCAGCACGATCCGGCGCAGGATGTCCGCCGCCGCCGCGCGGGCCTTGTTCGCCACGTCGAGGCCGTGGTCGGTCAGCGACGCGAACGTGACGCGGCGGTCGTCGGGGCTGGGGATCCGGCAGATCAGGTCGGCCGCCACCAGGCGGTCCGCGACCTTCGTGAACCCGCCGCTGGACAGCGCCGCCTCGGTGGCCAGGCGGGTCATCGGCATCCGGTGCTCGGGTGAGCGCACCAGGCGCAGCAGGATGTCGAACGACGCGGGCGCGAGCCCGAAACGGTCGGCGATCTCGCCCATCAGTTTGTCCTGGGTGGCCAGGTAGCCCTCGATGACCAGGCCCCACCAGGTGACGATCTCGTCGTCGTCGGTGTCCACGGCCCGTACTTTACCGCAACACCTCGCCGGATTATTTCTTCCAGGGAAGATGTCAGCGCGTTTGTACGAACCGTATACCGGACGTCCCTACGATCGGCCGATGACTAACGAGGCACTACAGCGTGCTACGAAACTGCTGGACGCCGTCATCCTCGCCGACGGGCACAACGACCTGCCGTGGGAGCTGCGGCAGCACGGTGGCCCGAACCCGGTCGAGGCGGCCGCGTCCCTCGACCTGACCGTGCGGCAGCCCGCGCTGCACACCGACTTCCCGAAGCTCGCCGACGGGAAGCTCGGCATGCAGTTCTGGTCGGTGTACGTGCCCTGTGAGTTCGAAGGCCACAGTGCCGTGACCGCGGTCCTGGAGCAGGTGGAGGTCGTCCACCAGCTGGTCGAGCGCTACCCCGACCGGCTCCGCCTCGTCACCACCGCGGACGAGGCCGAGGCCGCGTTCGCCGACGGCCGGATCGCGTCGCTGCTCGGTGCCGAGGGCGGGCACAGCATCGCCGAGTCGATCGGCGTGCTGCGGATCCTGCGCCGCCTCGGCGTCCGCTACATGACGCTGACGCACAACTTCAACACCACCTGGGCCGACGCGGGCACCGACGAGCCGGCCCACGGCGGCCTCACCGAGTTCGGCCGCGACATCGTGCGCGAGATGAACAAGATCGGGATGATGGTCGACCTGTCGCACGTCGCGCCGTCGACGATGCGGACGGCGATCGAGGTCAGCTCGGTGCCGGTGATCTTCAGTCACTCCTCCTGCATCGCGGTGAACGACCACCCCCGCAACATCCCCGACGACGTCCTGGCCATGCTGCCCGGCAACGGCGGCGTCGCGATGATCACCTTCGTGCCCGCGTTCGTCTCGCCGAAGGTCGCGGCCTGGAACGAACAGCTCGAGACCGCGATGACCGAAGCCGGGCTGGAGTACCGGAACCTGGCGCTGCGCGGGAAGTTCGTCCAGGAGTGGGACGGCCCGCCCAAGCCGACGGCGACCGTGGAGGACGTCGTCGCGCACGTCGAGCACGCCCGCGAGGTCGCCGGCATCGACCACATCGGCCTCGGCGGCGACTACGACGGCGTCGGCTCGCTGCCGGAGGGGCTGGAGGACACGTCCAAGTACCCGGTGCTGTTCGCGGCGCTGCTCGAGCGCGGGTGGAGTGAGGACGACTGCGCGAAACTGGCCGGGAGGAACACGCTGCGCGTCCTGCGGGAGGTCGACGGCTTCGCCCGTTAGGGGGTTTGAGGCGGCGCTCCGCGCGCGCCGGACGGACACTGAGCACATGACGCACGCGCGCGGGGGCGCGGCCGACCGCCCCACCGGTCCCACCCACCACGATCTGCCCGAAGGCGCCCTGGAACCCGCCGAGCTGCGCGCCGGCGACGTCCGGCCGGGCGCGGAAGAAGTGACGCCGGTGCGGCCGGCGCCGGCCAAACCCACGACCAAACCCGCGGGCAAGGCCCGGCCGACGCGGATCAGCGGCACCTGGGTCGCGGTCATCGCCGGCCTGCTGGTGCTGGTCGTGCTGCTGATCTTCATCCTGCAGAACCTCGACCCGGCGACGGTGCACTTCTTCGGCGCCGAAGGCAGCCTGCCGCTGGCCATCGCCATGCTGTTCTCGGCGATCGGCGGCGCGGCGCTGGTCGCGCTGATCGGCGGGGCCCGGATCCTGCAGCTGCGCAAGCAGGCCCGCCGCCGCTGAGGCGTCGCTTTCACGTGAAAGCTACGCCCCCAGGTGGGAGCTTTCACGTGAAAGCGACGCTCAGACGATGATCGAGGTCATTCCCAGCAGCAGCGCGCAAACGTTTTCGTCGCCGGATGTGCGAACGCGGTCGAGGTCTGCGGTGTTGCGGGTGCAGAGCCGCCAGAACGTGTCCAGGTCCGTCGTCACCGTGGCCAGCGGCGTGCGTGACGGCGGGGCGCCGCGGTTCAGGACCCAGCCGTCACGCTCGCGGCGCGCGTACCACTTGCCCTGGCCGGTCACCGTGTAGCCGACCTGCTTGCCGACGCGGGCGTCGACGTCACGCAGGGTGTGCGGCAGCGCCCGCAGGAACGTGTCCGCGATCGGCTCGGCGTATTCGGCTTCCAGGGGCGTGTGTTCCAGGGCCTCGCGGATCTGCACGTGGTGGACCCAGAACTCCGAATAGTCGCGGGCCGCGTCCAGCCAGCGCGGCGCGGGTTCGTCGCCGGCCCAGCTCACCGGCCCGCCGAGGACGTCGAGGTCCAGCTTCGCCCAGTACTCGGTCGTCTGGCCCATGAACTCGTACATCATCGTGAGCAGGACGTCCGTCGAGAGCCGGCGGCACGCGACGACCCACTCCTCGTTGATCCGGTCGATGAACCGCGGGAACGCCTCACCCGGACGGGGGCCTTCGGACGCGTGCCCGTCACGGCCGCGGGACAGCCGGCCGACCTTGTCACCCAGCAGGTGGGCGGCGACGTCCTTGACCGTCCAGCCCGCGCACATGGTGGGCCGTGTCCAGTCCTCCTCGGTCAGGGCGCCGAGCAACGTCATCAGCGCCTGTTCCTCTTTGGAGAAGTACGGGAGGACGTCGATCGGCGGGCCCCAGCGCGTCGGACTCATGTGGGCATCCAAACACCTCCATTCGGCCTACCCGCAGGTAGCATCACTCGCGTAAGCAGAGGGGAGTCCACTGGTGAACGCAGAGCGACCGAACGGCCGGGGTGCCGCCGACGACGTGGCCGAGCTGGCCCGCCGCGCCGGTCAGCTGGCGGGCTGGGCCACGCGCACCGGCTTCGCGATCGGCCGCAAGCTCCCCGGCGTGGAGACCGCCGAACGCGGCGTCCGGCAGGTGGAGCGCCAGCTGCTGACCGAGCTGCGCCGCCGGCTGGACGAGGTCGACGACCCGTACCACGCGGCGCTCACCGCGGCGTCGGCGATGAACCGTGCGACGGTACCCCGCGAAGCCACCGTCACCCTCGTGCCGGTGCGCGACAACCACGCCGAGCCGCTGCGCGCGGCGATGGCCGAGCTGCTCAACCACTCCATCGGCTTCGGCCGCGAGCGCGCCCGCGAGTACTTCTACGCGATCATCCTGCGCCAGCTGACCCCGGACGAGGCCCGGATCCTGTCCGCGCTGTCCGACGGCTCGCCGTACCCCGCCATCGACGTCGTCGAGCGGACCGGCCTCGGCGGCAACGGCCGGGTCGTGCTGCGCAACGCCTCGACGGTCGGCAAGGCGGCCGGGGTGTCGCTGCCCGACCAGGTGCCCGGGTACGTCACCCGGCTGATCGGGCTCGGCCTGATCGACCTCGACGAAGAGGTGCCGTCGCTGGAGACGCAGTACGAGATCCTGCTGACCGACGAGACGGTGCGCGAGGCGGAGAAGCACGTCCGGCGCGCGAAGTTCGTCCGGCGGACGATCCACGTCTCGCGCCTGGGCGCGCAGTTCTGGCAGGCCTGCGACCCGAGCTTGGGTTAGCGGGATGGGGCCCTTTTTCGCCGGCATCGTCGCCGACTTCGCCCAGCACTGGCCCCTCTACGTCTCGATCCCGATCGTCGCGGCACTGATCGGCTACGGCACGAAGCTCGTCGCGATCCGGATGATGTTCCAGCCGGTGGAGTTCATCGGCGTCAGGCCGTTCCTGGGCTGGCAGGGCATCGTCCCGAAGCGCGCCGCGCGGATGGCGAGCATCGCCTGCGACACGATGACCGAGCAGCTGATCAAGCCGGCCGAGATCGTCGCGCGGCTGGACGCCGGGCGGATCGCGAAGGAGATCGAGAAACCGCTGCTCGCGGGCGTCGAGGACATCGTCCGCGGGGTGGCGGGGCACTACCAGCCGGGGCTGTGGGAGTCCTTGCCGGTGCGGGTGCAGCGGCTGGTGATCGAGCGCGTCCAGCACGAGTCACCGCGGATGGTCGCGGCCGTGCTCGACCTGATCAAGTCCGATGTGGACAGCGTGTTCGACCTCAAGGGCATGGTGGTCACCAGCCTGGTCAAGGACAAGCGCCTGCTGAACCGGATCTTCCAGGAAGCGGGAGCCAAGGAGTTCAAGTTCATCGCCCGGTCCGGCCTGGTGTTCGGCGGCGCGATCGGCGTCGTCCAGATGGTGGCGTGGATGCTGTTCAAGTTCCCGCCGATCATGCCGGTCTTCGGCCTGTTCACCGGCTGGTTCACGGACTGGCTGGCCCTGCGGATGATCTTCTACCCGATCGAGCCACGCCGCTATTTCGGCGTCCGGTGGCAGGGCCTGTTCCTGAAACGGCGCGCGGAGGTCGCGGAGGCGTACGGGTCGTTGATCGCGAAGGAGATCATCACCCCGCACAACGTCATCGAGGCGATCCTGAACGGCCCGCTGTCGGACCGGGTGCTGGCGTTGATCCAGCGTCAGCTCGACCGGGAGCTGGGCAGCGTCGCGAAGCCGCTGCTGGTGTTCGCCGTCGGCAGCCGCAAGTACCAGGACATGAAGCTGGCGATCTCGTCCCAGATCATGTCGCGCCTGCCGGAGACGATGCGCTACATCGAGGACTACGCGACCGACGCGATGGACATCCGCAACGTGCTGGTGTCGAAGATGAAGCAGCTGTCGCCGAAGGAGTTCGAGCGGTTGCTGCGCCCGGCGTTCGAGCAGGACGAGTGGATCCTGATCGCGACGGGCGCGGTGCTGGGCTTCGCGGTCGGTGAGGCCCAGGTGCTGGTACTGGAGCACCTGGCGGCTTAGGCGAAGTCGTACGTCCGCCGCGCCTCGGCGACCTTCGCCCGGTGCTTCGCCGCCCATGCCGACAGCGCGTGCAGTGGCTCGTCCAGCTCCGCCGCGTGCGGGGTCATCGTGTACTCGACCCGGGGTGGGACCTCCGGGTAGACCTTCCGCGTCACCAAGCCGTTCCGCTCCAGCCCCCGGAGCGTCAGCGACAGCATCCGGCGGGAGACGCCGGCGAGTGCCCGCTCAAGTTCGCTGAACCGCCGGGGTCCGGAACCCAGCTGGACCAGGACCCGGATCGCCCACTTGTCGCCCACCAGATCCAGCACCTCGCGCAGGGAGCACATCTCCGCCGCGGGAACTTCGCCGTTGTCCATCGCCGTGACCTCGTTCGTAACAGACGTGTGCCGTCGTACCAGGAAAGTGCCGTCTTCCAGCAGGAACGCCACCGGGGCACGATCGATTCCGGCAACCGGGGAAAGGAACCAGGATGACCAAGACAGTGCGGTTCGCGGCCGAAGGCGGACCGGAAGTGCTGGAGCTCGTGGACGTCGACCTCGGCGAGCCGGGAGCCGGCGAGCTGCGGCTGCGGGTCGAGGCGATCGGGCTCAACCGGGCCGAGGCGATGTTCCGCGCCGGGCTCTACTTCGAACGTCCCGGCGAGTTCCCCGCCAAGCTCGGCTACTCCGCTTCCGGGATCGTCGAAGCCCTCGGCGACGGGGTCGCGGGGTTCGAGATCGGCGACGCGGTCAGCACCATCGCGGGCTTCTCGATGCGGAACTACGGCGTCTACGGCGAGGCGGCGATCGTCCCGGCGTCCGCCGTCCTCCGGCGCCCGGAAGGGCTCGACGCCACCGAAACCGTGGCGCTGTGGGGGCCCTTCCTCACCGCGTACGGCGCGCTCGTCGACGAAGGGCACGTCCGGCCCGGCGACTTCGTGCTGATCACGGCGGCCTCGAGCAGCGTCGGGCTCGCGACGATCGACGTCGCCAACCACATCGGCGCGATCCCGATCGCCGCGACGCGCACCGCGTCGAAGAAGCAGCGCCTCCTCGATGCGGGTGCCGCGCACGTGATCGTCACCGACGACGAGGACATCGCCGAGCGCACGCTCGAAATCACCGACGGCAAGGGCGCGGAGTTCGTCTTCGACGCCGTCGCCGGCGAGGGTGTCCGCAAGCTGGCGCAGGCCACGGCCAAGGGCGGGGCGCTCGTCGTCTACGGGGCGCTCGACACGAAGGAAACCCCGTTCCCGCTGTGGTTCGTGCCGACCATGCGGTTGTTCAACGCGTTCGACCTCACCCTGGATCCGGCCCGGCTGGCCCGCGCGGAGCACTTCATCCGCGCCGGGGTGCGGGCGGGCACGTTCCGGCCGCGCGTGGACCGGACCTTCGACCTCGCCGACATCGCCGGGGCGCACCGCTACCTCGAGGCGAACGGCCAGTTCGGCAAGGTCGTGGTCACCGCGTGAGGGGCTGAGCGGGCGAACAAGTCCACCCGAACGGCCGTACCTCCGGACGTATCCCGGTCGTCACCTTTCGCCTCTACTCTGCGTCAGGAAGACCGATTCGCCGGGAGATTCCCATGGACGGGACCGCGGAACCGTGGCAGCAGGAAATCCGGCTCGCGATGACCATGGTCGGCGGCGCCAGCCTGGCCATCTGGATGGGCGGGGTGGCCACCGAGACGTCGCAGCTGCTGCGGGAGTCGCGGACCGAGGGCGGCGGCGGGCTCTACCGCAAGCTGCTCGACCTCCTGCGGGCGAGCGTCTCGATCGACGTCCTCACCGGGACCAGCGCCGGTGGGATCAACGCCGCCTGTCTCGGGCTGGCCGAGGCCTTCGACTCGTCGCCGCAGGTGCTGCGGGACACCTGGATCACCACCGGTTCGCTGGAGAACCTGATCCGGGACGCGAAGGAGGCGCAGCCGCGGTCGGTGCTGGACGGGGACCGCGTGCTGCTCGGCGACGTCGAACGGGCGCTGCGGCAGATCACCGCGGAGGGGACGCCGCCTGCCGATGAACCCGACATCACCGTGTTGCTCACCGGCACGATGATCGACGGGGAGACCACCCGGTTCGACGACGCGCTCGGGAACCTGGTGCGGGACACCGAACACCGGATGCTCTTCCGGTTCTGTGGTCCACTGTGGACGATCGGGGTGGAGGGGCCGCTCGCGCTGGCGGCCCGCTCCACCGCGTCCTTCCCCGGCGCGTTCGAGCTGTCGCGGATGCCGATCGGCACCGGCGGTACCGACCGGCTGCACCCCGACATGACGCCGTACACCGAGCTGACCCGCTCGCACTGGCTGACCGACGGCGGGGTGCTGCTCAACAAGCCCCTGCGGCCCGCGCTGCGCGAGATCTTCGAGCGGCCGTCGCACGCCGACGTCCGGCGGCTGCTGCTCTACGTCGTGCCGACCGGCGAAGGCGTGACCGATGCCGTCGAGTGCGATTCCGCGAACCCGCCACTGCTGTCGAGCACGATGGCCAAGGTCGTCAACACCGTGATGAGCCAGTCGATCAGCGCCGAGCTGGACGACCTGACCCGCCACAACGACGCCGTGCTCCGCGCGCGGGACACCCGTGTCTCGCTGGCCGCGCTGGGTCTGCGCGGCGGCCCCGAATGCCTGGTCGACGCCCGGATCGCCGCCGCCTACCTGGAGCGGCGGACCGCCGAGGACGCCGCCGAGCTGGTGCGGGTCGCCGCCCGCCGGTACGCGCTGTCCGACGCCGACACGCCGGACCGCGACTGGGCGTCCGGGATGTCGCGGCAGCTGCGCACGATCGCCGTGACCGGGCTGAGCAGCGGCGTCCCCACCGGGCCGCCCGCCGCCGGCCTGGCCGTGCCGGACCTGGTCGGCTACCGGACGACCGCGCTCGACGACGCCGTCGCGACCGGGCTGCAGCTGATCAACGCGGGGTTCCGGCTCCGGCCGGACGCCACCGGCGCAGCGAGCCTCAACGATGCGCGCGCCCGGCTGCACGCGGCGCGCCGGACCGCCGGCCGCGGCGTGCGGCTGGCGCAGTGGGTGGCCGCGCACCTCGGTCCCGGCGCGAGCAGCACCCTCGAGGTGTGGATCCGCGAGCTCGCCGAGGAGTGGGCCGGGCTGGGCCGCTCGGACGCCGTCGCCGAGGCGTGGCCGAAGGTCGTCGCGGCCCTGCGGGCGGCGGCGCCGACGTTGCGCGCCCTGGCCGACGCCGCGCCCGAGCAGTCCGGCACCGTCACGACCCTGCTGAACTGGCTGGCGCTCGGCCCGGACGCCGCGGGCAGCGACGAGGTCGTCCAGGCACGGCTGCTCACCCTGCACGTGGCCACGCGCGGGCTGCTCGCGCAGGCGCCGTCGGTCGACCAGCGGGTCGACCTCGTGCAGGTCAGCGCCGATTCGCGGACGCTGCTGGACATGACGCGACAGCGGTCGTGGGACAAGCTGACCGGGATGCAGGCAAGCTACTTCGGCGCGTTCTACAAGGCGTCGTGGCGGGCCAGCGACTGGATGTGGGGCCGCGTCGACGGCGCGGGCTGGCTGGTCCAGTGCCTGCTCGACCCCGTCCGCCTCGAGACGCTCCGTGACCTCGTCGGGCCCGAGCGGTTCCGCGACGAGCTCGTCGCCGCGCTCAAGCCCGCCTGGCGCAAGCCGGACGAGCGCGACCGGTGCACGCCGGCCGAGGCCGGGCAGCTGCGTGACCAGCTGACGGCCGAGCTGGCGTTCCTGGGCCTCGACGCCGACCTCGAGCCCGTCGCGTTCGGCGACCACCGCCCGGTCAGCCTGCCGGTGACCGCCATGGTGCTGGCGCGGGCGCGGCAGGCCGAAATCGCCGCGGAGGAGCTGCCGGTCGTCACCCTCGCGGCGCGCTACGACGCCGACGACCGTTCGGGCATCGAGAAGGCGCTGGCCGAGGACCTGCCGCGCGTCGACGTCGACGCCGCGCAGGCGCAGTTCCAGGCCTGCCGCGTCTCGGCCGAGAAGATCGCCGGCGAGCAGGGCACCGCGCGGCTGACCCGGACGCTCGTCGCGCTCGGTGCCGCCACGGTCAACGCCGGGACGGTCGCGTTCCGGCTGCCCGGCGGCTGGCCGCAGACCGTCGCGAGCCTGCTGCGGACGGTCGCGAGGAGCACGGCGAGGGTGTCGCAGGGCGCGTCCCGGCTCGGCACGGCGGGTTCGCTCGCCGCGGGCGTGCTGGCGCTGCTGGCCGGGCTGGTGCTCGGCAACAACGGCGGCGCGATCCTGCAGTGGGTCGGCCTCCCGGTGCTCGCGGGCGCGGCCGTCTACCTGGTGACGGCGCTGCTCACGACGGGCCGCAAAGCGCGGTGGCTGTGCACGGCGCTGGGGACCCTGGTCGTGGCGGCGCTGCTGCTGGCCGCGTTCTTGCCCCCGCTCGCCCGGCCGTTCTTCGGCTGGCTGGGTGCCGTCGTGGCCGGCTGGCGCCGCGGTGAGGGCGCGGTCTGGTGGCTGGTGGTCTCCGGGCTGCTCATCCTGCCCGCGGTCGTGACGCCGGTGAGTGCGCTCTGGCGTCGGCTCGGCCACCGCCGCGCCCGGAACCGGGAAGCGAAGACCGTCGTGCTCGAAGTGGCCGGGCGTGCGTCCCAGAAGAAGACCCTGGAGCGCACCCCGGCGGCGAGTCCGCGCTGAGCGAATTCGGCCCGTCGCCTTGCGATCACGGGCGGGAAGGTTCATCGTGCGGGTAGGTCACGGGCCGTGAGTCCGCGCCCCGGGCGCCCGTATGCCCAGGTGGCGGCCACTTCAAACAGGTTTGTGTGACTGCTCACCGGGTACATCGCGTCCCCGCAGGTCATCGTGGGGGTCGTGAGCTGCGTCGCTGGCAAGCGGAAAATTCTCTGTTACGTTTCCTGAGTATGTCCGTAACGCACTTGATCGAATCCCCGACCAAGGCGGACGGCGCGCAGTTGTGGCGAATCGCGCGCGATTCCGCCAAGCTGGATCTCAACTCGCCGTACGCATACATGCTGTGGTGCCGCGATTTCGCCGAGTCCTCGGCCCTCGCGCGCGAGGACGGCAAAGCAGTCGGATTCGTCATCGCCTACCGCAGACCGGACGAGCCCGAGGCAGCGCTCGTCTGGCAGGTCGCGGTCGACGCGTCCCAGCGCGGAAAAGGCCTGGCGGGAGCTCTGCTGGACGCGCTGTACACGAGACTCGTCGCCAACGGTGTGCGTTACCTCGAGACCACCATCACCCCGGACAACGAAGCGTCCATCCGGCTGTTCGCATCGTTCGCGAAGCGGTGGAACGCCGCGACGGAAACCAGTGTGCTGTTCGACGGCGAGGATTTCCCCGAATCCGGGCACCTGGCCGAAGAGCTTTACCGCATCGGTCCGCTCACGCTACGCAAAGATCCGGGCGAGTAGGAGAAAAGAAACGTCATGAGCATCTTCGAAGAGCTCGAATCCGAAGTACGCAGCTACAGCCGCGGCTGGCCGGTCGTGTTCGACCGCGCGCAAGGCAGCTGGCTCCACGACGAGAGCGGAAAGCCCTATCTGGACTTCTTCGCCGGGGCCGGCGCGCTGAACTACGGGCACAACAACCCGCAGCTGAAGCAGGCCCTGATCGACTACATCCAGCGCGACGGCGTCACCCACGCCCTCGACATGTACACCGTGGCCAAGCGCGACTTCCTGCAGACCTTCCGCGACAAGGTCCTCGACCCGCGCGGGCTCGGCTACAAGGTCGTGTTCCCCGGGCCGGGCGGCGCGAACGCCGTCGAGGCCGCGCTGAAGCTGGCGCGCAAGGTGACCGGCAAGGAATCGGTCATCAACTTCACCAACGCCTTCCACGGCATGACGCTGGGCGCGTTGTCGGTCACCGGCAACTCGATGAAGCGCGGCGGCGCCGGCGTCCCGCTGGTGCACGCCACCCCGATGCCGTACGACAAGTACTTCGACGGCGCGATGCCGGACTTCCTCTACTTCGAGAAGCTCCTGAAGGACTCCGGCAGCGGGCTCAACGAGCCGGCCGCGGTGATCGTCGAAGGCGTCCAGGGCGAGGGCGGCATCAACGCCGCGCGCCTGGAGTGGCTGAAGGGCCTCGACGACCTCTGCAAGCGGCACAACATCCTGCTGATCCTCGACGACGTCCAGATGGGCTGCGGCCGCACCGGCCCGTTCTTCAGCTTCGAGGACGCCGGGATCACGCCGGACATCGTCTGCCTGTCGAAGTCCATCAGCGGCTACGGCCTCCCGATGGCGCTGACGCTCATCAAGCCGGAGCTCGACGTCTGGGAGCCGGGTGAGCACAACGGCACCTTCCGCGGGATCAGCCCGGCGTTCGTCACCGCGAAGGAAGCGATCGACGTCTACTGGAGCGACGACGAGCTCGAGAAGTCGACCAAGGCGAAGGGCGAGCGCATCGCGACCGCGTTCAGCGGCCTCGTCGAGGCCTACCCCGAGGCGAACCTGCTCGCGAAGGGCCGCGGCCTCGCGCGTGGCCTCGAGTTCGCGAACGGCGACCTGGCCGGCCGCGTCTGCGCCGAAGCCTTCGCCCGCGGCCTGCTGATGGAAACCTCCGGCCCCGACGGCGAAGTCATGAAGCTGCTGCCGCCGCTGACCCTGACCGACGACGAGCTGACCCAGGGCCTGTCGATCATCGACGAGTCCGTCAAAGCCGTCCTGAAGAAGTAAAGGAGTTCGCCCGTGCTCGTCCGCACACTTGACGAGATCACCGACACCGACGCCGACATCAAGTCGGAGAACTGGCGCAGCAAGCGGATCATCCTCGCCAAGGAGGGCGTCGGCTTCTCGGTGCACGAGACCACGCTCTACGCGGGGACGGTCAACGACTTCTGGTACGCCAACCACATCGAGGCGGTGTTCATCACCTCCGGCGAGGGCGAGATCGAGGACCTGGCCACCGGCCAGGTGTACGACCTCAAGCCCGGCACGCTCTACCTGCTCAACGACCACGACAAGCACCAGGTCCGGCCGAAGACCGAGATCAAGTGCGTGTGTGTGTTCAACCCGCCGGTGACCGGCCGCGAGGTGCACGACGAAAACGGCGTGTACCCGCTGATCACCGAGTAGGAACCGGAGAGGAACACAGGAGGCGAAGCCCGTGACGCTGACGGACACCCGGGTCGACGACGGTTACCCGACCCGGATCACCGGTACGCCGGCGCATCTGCCGCGCGTGCACCCCACGGTGTGGGGTACCGAAGCCGACGGCCCGATCGACGCCGCCACGCTGGCGAACCACGAGACCAAGGGCTACACCGTGGTCGAAGACCTGCTCTCCGTCGGGGAGGTCCAGACGTACTGGCAGGAGCTGGTGCGGCTGTCCTCCGACGCGGAGCTCGCCCGCGACGAGCGCGTGATCACCGAGGCGAAGACCGGTGAGGTCCGGTCGATCTTCGACGTCCACGAGATTTCGGGCCTGATCGCCGAGCTGGTGCGCGACCCGCGCGTGCTGGACCGGGCGCGGCAGCTGCTCGGCTCCGAGGTCTACATCCACCAGAGCCGCGTCAACTACATGCCCGGCTTCAAGGGCACCGGGTTCTACTGGCACTCGGACTTCGAAACCTGGCACGCGGAGGACGGCATGCCGTCGCCGCGCGCGGTCAGCTGCTCCATCGCGCTGACCGACAACCACCCGTTCAACGGTGGGCTGATGATCATGCCGGGCTCGCACCGGACGTTCGTCCAGTGCGCCGGGGAGACGCCGGACGACAACTACAAGAGCTCGCTCAAGAGCCAGCGGGTGGGCGTGCCGGGCGAGGACGACATCACCAGGATGGCGGCCGAGCACGGCATCGACCAGTTCACCGGCCAGGCGGGCTCGGCGCTGTGGTTCGACTCGAACATCATGCACGGCTCCGGCAACAACATCACGCCGTACCCGCGCTCGAACATCTTCCTGGTGTTCAACAGCGTGGAAAACGCCCTGCAGGAGCCGTTCGCGGCCGGCGCGCCGCGGCCGACGTTCATCGCCGGCCGGAACTCGACGCCGATCACGCGCTGAGAGACCTGCCGCCACCCGGCGGTGACTGATCCGGTGCGCTTTGTTACCGTGTCGCCACCGCGTGGGTGTGTGGCCCGCGCAACACGTCTTCGCGGACGGCCGGCGGCGGGTACTTCGCTCGGGGTGAGCTCACCCGCCCGGTTGCCCACGGTGGCGGACGGGCGGACGGCCCCTGGCGGCCCGGCCGGAAGTTTTGCCAGTGACCCCGCACCACCGGATCGGGACCGGTGGTGCGGGGTCCTGTTACGTCCGCGGCAATCGGAGGCCCGCCGGACCCCGGCTGCGGAATTCGGAGTGTCACGAAACGTCCTGGTCCCGGCCCGGTGGGGCGGTATTCGGCGACCGGCGATCACGGTAGGTTGATTTTTCCGGCGAGGGCGACGCCGGGGGACACCGTGGACCCGGGGAGGTGGGCGCGAGCATGGCCCAGACCCGGCTCCAGCTGCTCGGGCCCGTTCAGCTCTTCCACGGCGGCGAACCCGTCCCGATCGGCGGACCCGGGGTCCGTGGCCTGCTCGCGCTGCTGGCCCTGAAGCCCGGCAAGGTCGTCGGGGTCGACGAGATCATCGACGCCCTGTGGGGCCATGACCCGCCGGCGACCGCCCGGACCATCGTCCACGGCAACGTTTCCCACCTGCGGCGGGTCCTGCGCGACCTCGACGGCCCGCGCATCCTCACCACCCCGCCGGGCTACCGGCTGGACGTCGAGCCCGACCGGATCGACGTCCACCGGGCGCGCACGCTGCTGGACCGCGCCTCGGTGGCCACCCCGGAGGTCGCCGCCGCGCTGCTCGCCGAGGCGCTCGCGCTGTGGCAGGGCCCCGCGCTGGGTGGGGTGCCCGACTCCCTGCGGGCGCCCGAACTGGAGGACCTCCGCCTTGCCGTGCACGGCGCCCGCGTCGACGCCGACCTCGAACTCGGCCGGCACGCGGAGCTGATCGTCGAGCTCAGCCCGATCGTCCGGGCCGATCCGCGGTCCGAGCGGACCGCGGGGCAGCTGATGCGGGCGCTGTACCACGCGGGCCGCCGCGGCGACGCACTCGAGCTGTACCGGACCGTCTCCCGCGCGACGCTGCGCACCCTCGGCGTCGAGCCCGGTGCCGAGCTGCGCTGGCTCCACGAGCGCGTCCTCAACGACGACCTCCCGCCGCTTTCACGTGAAAGCTCCCACCTGGGGGCGCCGCTTTCACGTGAAAGCGGCGCTGCGCCTTCGCAGCTGCCTGGGGCCGTGCCGAGCCTGGCCGGGCGCGACGAGGAGCTCGCCTGGCTCGACGGCCTGGTGACCCGGGCCGAGGCCGGGCAGACGACGATCGCCGTGGTCACCGGCACCGCCGGCGTCGGCAAGAGCACGCTCGTCGTGTGGTGGGCGCACCGGGTCGCGCGGCGGTTCCCGGACGGCGTGCTGTTCGCGTCGCTGCGCGGCTTCGACCCGCACCACCCGCCGCTGGAGCCGGCCGAGCTGCTCACCCAGTTCCTGCTCGGCCTCGGCGTCGAAACCGCGAAGATCCCGGAGCTGCTGCACGAACGCGTCGCGCTCTACCGGTCGCTGATCGCCGGACGGCGGATGCTGGTGCTGCTCGACGACGCCCGCACCGCCGAGCAGGTGCGCCCGCTGCTGCCGCCGAGCGCGCGGACGATGACGGTGGTCACCAGCCGCTCGCGCCTCGACGGGCTCGCCGTGTCGAACGCGGCCAAGCAGCGCGTGCTCGGCACGCTCGCGCCCGACGACGCCGTGGCGCTCATCGAGGAGCTCGCCGGCCCGGCGAGCCTCAACCACGCCCTCGCCCGGCTCTGCGGCTACCTCCCGCTGGCGCTGCGGATCGCGGGTGCGCGGCTCTCGGCGAGCACGCAACGGACCGCGGAGGAGCTCGTCGACGAACTCGGCAACGAACGCACCCGGCTCGCCGGGCTGCAGGTCGACGGCGCCGACGACAGCGTCCGCGCGGCGTTCGACGTCTCGTTCCGCGGGCTGCCCGGCGAAGTCGCCGAGACGTTCCTGCAGCTGGGCGCGGTGCCCGGGGTGATGGCGGGGCCGCACGTGCTGGCCGCGGTCGGGCAGATCCCGGTGGCCGAGGCCCGGCGGCGGCTGCGCGCGCTGGCCGCGCACAACCTCATCGCCGAGACCGAACGCGACGTCTTCGTGCCGCACGACCTCGTGTGGCTGTACCTGCGGGAGCTCGCGGAGCAGGAACTCGGCGACAAGGAGCGCGACGAAGCGCTCGGCTGGACGGTCCGGTACTACCAAGCGGTGGCGGACCGGGCGCGGCGCCGGCTCGGCCGGGTCGCCGACCCGCTCGATTTCTCCGCCTGGCTCGCCGACGACGCGATGCCGCCGCTCCCCGGCTTCGCCGAGGCGCACGACTGGTTCGCGGCCGAGTGGCCGAACCTCCTGGCCGTCCTCGACGCCGCGTACGCCGCGGGCCGCCACGACGACGTCTGGCGGCTGGCCCGGCTGGCGCACACCTACCGCGTCGCCTGCCCGCTGCTGGACGAATGGACGCGGATGGCCGACCTCGGCGTCGCCGCCGCCGAAGCCGCGGGCGACGTCGCGGGGCAGTGCTGGCTGCGCATGGCCCGGTGCGAGATCGCGCTGGCCTTCGAGCTGCCGGGGTTCGGGCTCGCCGACGCCGAGCGGGCGGCGGAACTGTCCGCCGCGTCGGCCGACCAGCGGCTGCGGACGTCGGTGGACCTGCACCTCGGGCGCGCGCTGAGCCGGCTCGGCGAACACGGGAAAGCCATCGAGCGGCTGGCCGAGGCCGTCGCGAACGCCCCCGACGTCACCCTGCGCGGGCAGGCGCTCAGCAGCTGCGCGCAGGCGGAGAAGCGGGCGGGCCGGCTGGCCGACGCGATCGCCCACCAGCGCGCCGGCCTGCGGATCGATCGCGAGCTGGGCGACGACGACCAGGTCGTCGGCTCGCTGGACAAGCTGGCCGAGCTGAGCCTGCGGGCCGGGGACCACGAGGCGGCCGAGCGGTACGCCTGGGAGGCGATCGACCTGGCGATCAGCCGCGAGTTCGTCGCGCGGGAAGGCACGCTGCGGCTGACCCTGGGCCGGGTGCTGCGGGCCCGGGGCGACATCGACGGCGCGCGTGAACAACTGGCGTTGTCGGTGCGCATTTACGAACGCGTGCACCCGAAGCTCGTCGGTGAGGTGCGCACCGAACTCGCCGATCTGCAGTGAAGGCTTTTCGACGCTTTCGCCGTTGTCGGAATTTCATTGCGAATGGGTCACAACCCCGCCCGTACGCTGAATCCTTAGTGGATTCTTAGTGGGCGCGGGCGCTGTCCGCGTAGGTTCGGCGGTGCCGGCTGAGCCCTAGGGGAGGGGCAGGCGGAGACGCCGGTGCCAGGCTCCGCGCGGGAAACTCCTCGCGGGGCCCGGAGTCGCCAGGAGCGGCTCGTGGCGGCCCGGCCGGCCGAGATGGGGGTAGGCCGGCCGGTCGCCAGGCGGGGTGCCGCGCCCGCTCAGCCGACGTTCGCCGTGCAGAGCGCGATCGTCGTACCGTTGTTTTCCGCGACCTTCTTGCCGTCGACGAGAATGGCGCAGCCGATTTCGTTGGTGACCGTCGCATTGCGGGTGTCCGCGGTGAGCGTCAGCAGGTAGGAGCCATTGTTGTAGGACGCCTGCCCCTGCCAGGCGTCGGTGCTGGCGGGCGCGATTTCGGTGCGCTGGTCGTTGAGGCTGCCGTAGCGCACGGTCGCGCCGCCGGCGGAGGTGACCTGGAAGGTCACGGAGTGCTTGTCGGCGGCGACCGCGGGCAGGTGCAGCCCGGCCTCGCCGCCGTCGAAGAAGGTCGAATACAGCAGCATCCCGGCCGTGGTGAGCAGCGCGGCGGCCGTGACGCCGGTGGCGGTGATCGCCACCCCGCGGTCGCCCACGGTGCCCTTCTTGACCTGGACCAGCCCGGTGACCGCGAGGACGAGCCCGATCCCGCCCAGCGGCCACGCGACGAACTCGATGTCCGGCACGAAGGTGACGACAAGTGCGGCCAAGCCGAGCAGCAGGCCGACGATCGCCAGGATGTTCCGCGCGGGCCTCGCATTGGCTTGACGACGCTCCGTGGCCGTCACCGGCGGTGCGGGCCGGCCGTGGCGCGCGGTGGCCGGCGGGTACTGCGGGTCGGTCATCATGCGAACCCCTTCGGGTGGGAGTGCGACGACGTTAACCCATAAGTGTGGCCCAGAACGAAATTGTTACATTCTGGAAAAAGTCATTGTCCCACCATTTGCGGCCAGGTGTCGATATTTCCTGACATCGCGGGCATGGCGTGGCCCGGTGATCAATGGGAAGAATATCGGAGTTCCCACTGTTCGACGCGGCCTTTTGCGACCTCGCAGCCGGTATCGTAAATACCGTACGGGCAGCTTGGCACCACCGTGAGGCCTACGACGACCGTCGGTACAGCGTTCAAGACGAAAGTCGCATAACGGACTTCTCAGTCGAAAAGGCTGACTTCCGGGGTGATTTCGAGGAGCTCGAAGACGGGGCGGCCGCGACGGCCGTCGATCGTCGTCGTGCGCACGACGCGCAACCGGGCGGTCACCGGGCGGTCGAGGTTCTCCTTGATCTCGTCGAGCAGGTCCGGCGCCACCGCGCCCTGGATCGTGCCGCCCGACTCGCGGTCGAGGTTCTCCTTGATCTCGTCGAGCAGGTCCGGCGCCACCGCGCCCTGGATCGTGCCGCCCGACTCGCGGTCGAGGTAGAAGATGCGCCGCCGGGTGCGGACGCCGTCGAGCCGGCCGCGGACCGTCTCGTAGCCGACCTCCTCGCGGGACTCGCGGAGGCTGCCCTGCAGGATCCGCGCCTGCTCGGTGGTCATGCTGCGGGTGACCTGCTCGCCCGCGGTCGGCGTCAGCGCCATCCCGATGCCGGCGTTCTTCGCGACGGCGTTGACGATGTCGCTCACCGCGTTGCGCACGGTGTCGCGCTGCAGCAGCACGGCGTCGAGCGCGCCGTCGTCGGAGCCGTTCGCCGGCAGGAAGTCGCACAGTTCCTTGACCGCGCGCTCGGACAGCGTCTCGATGCCGTCGACGATCAGGGCGTCGTCGGCCAGCGGCTCCGGGAAGCCGAAGAAGATCGCGTTGCCCGCCTGGCCGCGCTGGATCAGCGGCGCCTTGTCCCGGTCGGTCTGCTGGACCTGGGTGACCTCGCCGGACGGGTTCCGGATGATGTGCCCGATCTTCGCCGTCGCGTCCTGCAGGGCGCGGCTGATGTCGGAGAAGGTGTAGGCGTCGATGGTCTGCTCGCCGATCACCGAGACGTGCAGCAGCGGTGCGCGGGACGTCCGCTCGAACTTGGCGTTGGCCGCCATCGCCGAGGCGCGGGCCAGGTCGTCGAGCCACGTGCCGCCGGGGATCTCGTCGGCGATGCGCCGGAACTCGTTCCTCACCAGATCATCTCCGGGTAGCCCCTGCCGCCTTCGGCCCAGACCTCGGCCCACACGTCTTCGTCGCCGGGCCGGCACAGGAAGCCGTCCAGCATGCCGCCGACCGGCTGCACCTGGTCGAGGTACATCGCCGGCTGCCCGACGATCACGCCGCGCAGCGTGAGCAGGCCGTAGAGCGCGGACCGGCCGGCGTCGTCGAGCCGCTTGAGCGCGCCCCACTCGTCGGGGATGAGGACGACGTCGAGGCTCTGCGGTGGGTGGGCGGTCCGGGTGATGAGCTCGCCGCCGATCCAGGCGCGGCCGGACGGGATGATCCGCCGGGCGACGCCGAGGTAGCTGTTGAGCGCGCTGAACAGGATCTCGCGGTCGTTCTGGTGCGGGGCGTCGAACACCAGGCGTTCGTAGACGTCGGCGAGATCACCCGCGTGCCGGCCCGGCGGCAGGACCTGCTGCGGCGTCCAATGGGGGAGCGCCACTCCACCCCCTCCTCAGCCCTCGCTCACAGTGCGTAGCCGAACTTACCAGGATGGGTGTCAGCCACCGCGCCCAGGCTGGTGCGGCCACTGCGGGGCCTCTTCGGCCTCCGGCCAGGCGGGCTCTTCTTCGGTGGGCCAGTCCTCGGCCTGCGCCCCGCGCTGCGGCGGCAGCGGCAAGTGCCCTTCACGGTGGCCCACGGGCTCGGCTTCTTCTTCGTCGTCGGGTACGGCCAATCGCCGATCGGGAGCGTGCTGGGCCCAAGCGGCCGGGATGAACTGCGTCTGCTCCGTCGAGAGCGGTGGCGGCGGCTCGTACCGCGGCTCTTCTTCGAGGTCTTCGTCCGGTCCGGGTTCCGGCCCGGCCTTGGGACGTCGAGCGGCGCGCAGCACGAGCCACGAGGTGAGCGCGCCGAAGGCGAAGGCGACGATCAGCCACAGCCAGATCTGCCCGAACAGCCAGAACATCAGCTCATCACCCCTCAAACGACCGTGATCTCGACACGCCGGTCTTCTTCGCCACCGGTGGCGGGCCGGGTGTCGCCCAGCCCCCGGTAGGTCACGCGCTTGGCCGCCAGCCCGTTGGTGGTGAGGATCCGCGCGACGGCCCGGGCGCGGTCCCGGGAGAGCTTGAGGGCGGCGCTCTCACTGCCCGGTCCTCGCGCGACGTGCCCGGTGACGCGGTACCGGAAGCCGGCGGGCGCCTTGGCGAGAGCGATCGCGACGCTGCGCGCGGCCTGCTCGCCTTCGGGGGTGAGCTTCGCCGTGTCGGGCTCGAAGGCGATGGGCACCTCGGTGAGCATCCGATCGATCTCGGCCTGCACGCCGGCCTTGTCGGTGGGAGGCGGAGCGGTGGTGCTGGTGGTCGGCGGCGGCGGCGGGCTCGTGGTGGGTGCCGGCGACGGAGGGCTCGTGACGGTGCTCGGCGCCATGGGCGTGACATCGCCGTCGACCTGGGCGGCCCGGACACCGTCGACGCTCTGCACGACTTCGAGGGCTCTCAGCGCCTGGCCGGGCGGGAAGCCGCTGAGGGTGGCGTCCCGGCCGTCGAAGCGGACATCCCCGGTGGGCAGGCCGGCCTGGAAGAGCGCCGCCTGGGCTCGCGCGGTGAGGTCACGCTCGAGTTTCCCGGACTGAGTCCAGGTGGCGACCCCCGCGAGCAGCGCTGTGACCAGCACCGCAACCGGGACCACGAGGATCCAGCGCTGACGCATAAAGGGACTGTAAGCCGGGGCTGGCGGGTTGGCGAGCTGAATCCGGGTGGCGATCCACAAGTTGTCCCCAGCCGAGTCGACATGTGGACAACTCGGGGGATCGTGATCGTTCGGCCACTTTCCGTCGGTAGTGGTCGCTAGGCTGGAGACCGGGGGGCGCAGCCCCACGCAAAGTCCCGCCTTCGCGGCCGCGCTCAAGCCGAGATGGGCCCGCGCCGTGTCTTGAATGACTCATTCAGGGCGTCGGAGGTCCTGAATGAGTCATTCAAGACACCCGTGGTCGGGGTTCACCCGGGCTGACGCCTCGAACGGGCCCGGCTTGGTGTTGGGGCCAGTCGAGGCGGAGCGGACGCGCCTGCCGGGGCGCCGGTGGCTGTCGCCGGCGTGCCTGACGGCGGAAGGGGCGCCGAGGTAGCAGGCTCACGGAGCCGAAAGCTCACCGAGCCAAAGCAGCGGCCTCAGCTCGCCTGCTGCTGCCGGGGCTGGTCCGGCACCTCGAGCACGTCCAACGGCGCAAACGGCGCCAGCTGCGGCCGCTTCGGCGACAACCCGTCCCCCATCGACTCGCCCCGCAGCTGCCGCCGGATCCACGGCAGCAGGTGCACCTTCGTCCACGTCAGATCCGACCGCCGCGAGTCGATCCACCGGCTGGGCGTCTCCTGCAGCGGCCACGGCTCGCGCCAGTCCGTCTCCAGCGGAATGCCCAGGACCTCCGCCGCCCTCAGGGCGATGCGGTGGTGGGCTTCCGGGGAGAAGTGCAACCGGTCGTCGCTCCAGGCTCGGCGGTCGTGCAGGGGGCCCATCGTCCACAGGTCGACCATGCGGGCTCCGTGGCGCTCCGCGATCGCCCACAGGTTCGTGTTGTAGATGGCCACCTTGCCGCGCAGGACCGACATCACCGACAGGACCTTCGTGTCCGGGCCGTTGAACATCAGCACCGGGATGCCCGCCTCGCGCAGCTTCGCGACGCCCTCCTCCAGGCGCTCGGTGACCGCGTCGACGTCCGCTCCCGGCACGATGATGTCGTTGCCGCCCGCGCAGAGCGTGACCAGGTCGGGCTTCAGTTCCAGGGCGATCGGCAGCTGCTCGTCCAGGATCTCGTCGAGCATCTTGCCCCGCAGGGCCAGGTTGGCGTACCGGAAGTCCTGGCGGCCGGCCGCCAGGACCTCGGCCAGCCGGTCGGCCCAGCCGCGGAAGGAGCCGTCCGGCAGGTCGTCGTTGAGGCCCTCGGTGAAGCTGTCACCGAGGGCTACGTAGCTGTCGATTCCGAACACGTTGGGTCCCCTTCCCATCCTGCGACCGACACACCCCGACATGTAGTTGTACACCTCAACTAACCGTCGGCCGCAAACCCGCTCCACCCCCGGGCGTTCAGCCTGCGGTAACAGTGTCTTATCTTGTCGGCCTTCTGCGCCTCTCTATTACGCAGTCTTCACCTTCGGCATGCCGTGAAACAGCACACTGGGAGGCAAACCCGGCACCCGATGTGGCGAAAATCTCCCTCCCCGGGGCCTGCCGGACGCGATCCGGCAGGCTGGACACGTGTCCGGAGAACCCCGTGAATCGCTCGCGCAGATCCTCGGTGGCCGCCGGGGCGCGCTCGACGCCAGCATCCCGCCCGTCGGCTTCGTCGCCGGCTGGCTCGCCGCCGGTCAATCCGTCGCCTGGGGTGCCGGTGCCGCCGTCGTGGTCGCCGTCGCGGTTGGGATCTTCCGGATCGCCGGCGGTGGCAAGGTCCGCGCGCTCGTCGTCAGCCTGGCCGCCGTCGTCGCGGCCGCGCTGATCGCCCTGCACACCGGCCGTGCCCAGGACTTCTTCCTGCTGCAGCTGATGTCCAATGTGGCCAGCGCCCTGCTCTGGGCGGCCAGCATCGTCGTGCGCTGGCCGCTGCTCGGCGTCGTCGTCGGCCTGCTGCTGGGCCAGAAGACGCGCTGGCGCCGCGACGCCGTGCTGCTCAAGGCCTACTCGCGGGCCAGCTGGGTGTGGGTGCTCCAGTACACGCTGCGCGTGGTCGTCTACGGCCTGCTGTGGTCGGCAGGCCAGGTGCTCGCGCTCGGCGTCGCCCGCACAGTGCTGTCGTGGCCGCTCGTCGCGCTGACCGTCGCGGTCAGTGGCTGGGTGCTCTACCGGGCGTTGCCGCCGGAGCATCCCGGCCTGCGCCTGGCTCCGGAAACCCGCTCGGACGACGTACCCGGGGCATAAGGCGGCCCCCGGCGAGGGGGGAGGGTCCGGGGGCCACTGCCTACGGTACCCGGACTACCCGGGTTCAGTCGACGGTTTCGCGTCTTTGCGCCGCGTTTTGCTCAATATCCTTACGCCCGGGGTCTCGGTGTCCCCTCGCCGAAGGCGTCCACGGCGGCCAGCCACGCCGCTCCGAGGACGCCATCGCAGCTGGTCAGCACCTCGAGGCCGGTCAGGCGGCGGCGCACGAGCTCGCCGACCGGGCTGGTGCCGGTCAGCACGGAGCCGACGAGCACGACCGGGGTCGATTCGCCGGGCTCGCGCGCCGCGAGGGCGTTCTCGGCCAGGTGCCCGGCCGCGCGGGCGACGATCTCCCGGGCCGCCGGCTCGTCCGCGTCGTGCGCCGCGCTCACCAACGGGGCGAACCGGGCGAGCCGGACCGGCGCCTCCGCGTTGGCAGCCGTGATCAACGCCCGGGACGCGGCCAGCCGCCCGGCGTCGCCGTCGACGTCCAAAGCGGACGGTCCGAGTGCGGCGGTGAGCACCGCCGACGGGAGCCCGTCGAGCGGCAGCCCGCGGCCCAGTGCCTCCAAAGTGGAGCGGACGGCTTCGCGGCCGAGCCAGAACGCGGATCCTTCGTCGCCGAGCAGCCAGCCGTAGCCGCCGGTCGTGCCCGCGAGACGCCGCCGGCGGATCCGGCCCACGATCGAGCCGGTGCCGGCGACGACGACCGTCCCGTCCGGTGCCGGGGTCGCCGACGCGTACGCCACTTCGGCGTCGGCGACGGTCCGGACCGCGCAGGTGAGGCCGATCCGCGCCCACGCCGCGGCGAAGACCGCCGCCACGCCCTGGTCGCTCAGCTTGCTGACCCCGGCCATGCCGACGACGCACGCCCGCACCGCACGGGGGTCGTGGCTGCCGAGCGCCGCGGTGATCACGCCGGCGATCCGGCCCGCGGCGACCTCGGGCGCGTGCGCGTTCGGGTTGGCTCCTTCGCCGCGTCCGGTGCCCAGCACGACGCCGGCGGCGTCGACCAGTGCGGCCCTGGTCGACGTTCCACCGGCGTCGACGCCGATCGCGAAGCTCACCTCGTCTTGGTCACCTTCAGGAGGCCACGCGGGCTGTCCGGGTCGCCGCCGCGGGCCAGCGACAGGCCGAGCGCGATCCGCTGGATCGGCAGGATCTCCAGGATCGGCGCCAGCTCCTCGACCGTCGGCGCGACGTCGATGCGCAGCGCCGCGGGCACCTCGGCGGCGGCCGAACCGACCGCGAGGACGTCCGCGCCGCGCTTGCCGACGGCTTCGAGGACCTCGTGCATCGCCTGCCCGCCCTGGCCGTTGCTGGTCACCGCGAGCACGGCGGTCTCGCCGTCCACCGCCGCGACCGGGCCGTGCAGCAGGTCCGCGCCGCTGTACGCGCGGGCGGCGAGGTAGCTGGTCTCGGCGAGCTTGAGCGAACCCTCCAGCGCGCTGGCGTAGGAGTAGCCGCGGCCGGTGGTGAGGACCCGGTCCACGAAGCGGTACCGGTCGACCGCGCGCTGCACGCCCTCCTCGGCGCCGTCGAGGGTCTGCTGCGCCAGCTCGCCGATCTTCTCGGCGTCGGCCGCCTTGCCGCCGCGCACCGCGTCGATCAGCAGGTACAGCGCCATCAGCGTCGCGGAGTACGTCTTGGTGGCCGCGACGGCCTTTTCGACGCCCGCGCCGATGTCGACGCCGAGCTCGGACGCCGCCCGCAGCGGCGAGTCCGGCGTGTTGGTGACCGACACCGTCAGCGCGCCCTGGCGCCGCGCCGTTTCGGTGACCTCGATCAGGTCGGGCGAGCCACCGCTCTGGCTGACCGTGACGAACAGCACGTCCCGCAGATCGGGCCGGGCGCCGTACAGCGTCGCCGTGGACGGGGAAACCAAACCAGCCGGAAGGCCGAGAAGTACCTCTATCAGGTACTTCGCATACAACGCTGCGTGGTCGCTCGATCCACGCGCGGCGAGCAAAGCGAACCGCGGAGGGCGTTGTGAGATCTTTTCCGCCACTTCGGCGATTTCCGCCTGACGCGCCACCAGTCCGGCCAGGACCTCCGGCTGCTGGGCGATCTCCGCGGCCATGTGTGCGCCGGGCCGTTGTTCGGTCATCATTTTCCTCTCCACCTCCGGCATTATGTACCGGACTCAGGCGGCGTCGGTCAGGTCTAGACCAATGTTATAGGGGCGGCGCGTTTGGGGAAAAGGGTACGTTTCTTACGGGGACGTGGCGTGCGATGAGGGAAGACATAGGGAGCCGGGCATGTTGGAGACCACCACCACGGGCGAGGCGGGCGCCGTCGCCGGGATGCGCGGGCAGCGCGAGCCCAAATACTGGGCGCTGAAACAGCACCTCCTCGACCTGCTGGACGTGCTGCCGCCGGGGTCGCCGATCCCGACCGAACGCGCGCTGGCCGGGGAGTTCACGGTCTCCCGCACCACCGTGCGCCAGGCGCTGGCCGACCTGACCGCCGAGGGCCGGCTGCACCGGGTGCAGGGCAAGGGCACCTTCGCCGCCGAGCCGAAGCTCGCCCAGCGGCTCCAGCTGTCCTCCTACACCGAGGACATGCGCAAGCAGGGCCTGAAGCCGTCGTCGAAACTGTTGGAAGTCGAGGAAATGCCGGTCGAGGGCGACCTCGCGAAGCTGCTCGGAATCCGGACCGGCGCGAAAATCCTTCGCCTTCGACGGCTTCGACTGGCGGACTCGCAGCCGATGGCGCTCGAGACGACGCACCTGCCGCTCGGCCGGTTCCGCGGGCTGCGCAAGCACGTCTCGGCCGGCGGTTCGTTGTACGCCGTTCTACGCGAGCACTACGGCGTCGAACTCGAACGCGCGGAAGAAACGATCGAGACGTCGCTGGCGGGGCCGCAGGAAGCGGAGATGCTCGGCGCGGACGTCGGCATGCCGGTGCTGATGCTGACCCGCCACTCGTTCGCCACCGACGGCAAGCCGGTCGAGTTCGCCCGCTCGGTCTACCGCGGCGACCGCTACAAGTTCGTGACGACGCTGCTGCCCTGACGTCGTGAGTGGTAATTCGGGTTCTAACCCGAATTACCACTCACGACAGCCGGGTTGACGGGGGTCCGCGGTCAAGGTGAAGGTGACCGGGTGACTGCCACTGAAGACACCGGGATCCGCTGGGGGACCGGCGCCGCGCGCGGTGTCCTCGCGACCACCATCCTCGGCTCCGGCATGGCGATGCTCGACGGCACGATCGTCAACGTCGCCCTGCCCCGCATCGGCGCCGAGCTGAACGCGTCCGTGGCGGGGCTCCAGTGGATCCTCGACGGCTACCTGCTGGCGCTCGCCGCACTGATCCTGGTCGCCGGTTCGCTCGGCGACCGGTACGGCCGGCGCCGCATGTACCTCGTCGGAGTCATCTGGTTCGGCGTCGCGTCCGGGCTGTGTGCCGCGGCGACGTCCACCGAAATGCTCGTCGCGATGCGGATCCTGCAGGGCATCGGCGGCGCCCTCCTGACGCCCGGGTCGCTCGCGATCCTCCAAGCGTCCTTCGCGCACGACGCCCGCGCCCGCGCGATCGGCGCCTGGTCCGGCCTCGGCGGCATCGCGGCCGCCGCCGGGCCGCTGCTCGGCGGCTTCCTCGTGCAGGTGTGGTCGTGGCGGCTGGCGTTCCTGATCAACGTGCCGATCGCGGTCGCCGTGGTGCTGATGGCGCGGAAGTTCGTCCCCGAATCCCGCGACCCGGACGCCACCGGGCACCCGGACTTCGGCGCCGCCGCCCTCGGCGCCCTCGGCCTGGCCGGGATCACCGGCGCGCTGGTGGAGGCGCCCGCCCGCGGCGTCGGCGACCCGCTCGTGCTGGGCGCGGGCCTGCTGGGGATCGCCGGGCTGGCCGGGTTCGTCCTCGTCCAGCACCGCTCGCACGAGCCGCTCGTGCCGCCGTCGCTGTTCCGCGACCGCACGTTCACGCTCTCGAACGCGCTGACCTTCGTCGTCTACGCGGCCCTCGGCGGCGTGATGATGCTGCTGGTCATGCAGCTGCAGGTCTCGCTCGGCTACTCGCCGACCGCGTCCGGGCTGGCCGGGCTGCCGCTGACGGTGATCATGCTGCTGCTCTCCGGCCGCTCCGGCGCGCTCGCGCAGCGCATCGGCCCCCGCACGCAGCTGGTGGTCGGGCCGATCGTCGTCGGCATCGGGATGCTGCTGATGCTGCGCATCGCGCCCGGCGCGTCCTACTTCGGCACGGTGCTGCCCGCGGTGGTGGTCTTCGGGCTCGGCCTGGCGACGGTGGTGGCCCCGGTGACCGCGACGGTGCTCGCCGCGGCCCCGGACCGCTACGCCGGCGTCGCGTCCGGCGTCAACAACGCCATCGCCCGCTCGGGCGGCCTGCTGGCGGTCGCGGTGCTCCCCGCCGCGGCCGGGCTGACCGGCGAGGCGTACACCGACCCGGTCGCGCTGACGGCGGGCTGGCGGACGGCGCTGATCATCTGCGCGGCCCTGGCCATCGCGGGCGGGCTGATCGCGCTGGGCATCCACAACGGCGTCCTCGCACCGCCCACCGGCCCCGAATCCGACGAGAGTCCGCACCTGGGCGAGTGCTACCACTGCGGCGTCGAGGGCCCGCCGACGCACATCCGCCGGGGCTCCTCCGTCGCCGGCTCCTAGCCCGAGCGCCCCAATGTGGCCTTCGGTGCGCTAGACGCACCCAAGGCGGCCTTCGGTGCGCCAGACGCAACCAAGGCCGCCTTGGGGCGCTTGAGGCGGGTGCTGGTCAGGCGAGGATCTCGGCGAACAGGGCCGGGTCGGCGTTGCCGCCCGAGACGAGCACGACCGTCTTGCCGGCCGGCAGCTCGTCGGCGTGGGACAGGTACGCCGCCATCGTCACCGCGCCGCTGGGCTCGGCGACCAGCCGGGCCTGGCGGGCGAGGACGCGCACGGCCTCGCGGATCTCGTCTTCGGTGACCGTGACCATCTGGTCGACGACTTCCCGCAAATGGGCGAAGGTCAGTTCGGACGGCTGCGAGCGCAGGCCGTCGGCGATCGTGCGGGCGCGGTCGGCCTGCGGCCACCGGACCAGCCGGCCCTGCCGCAGGCTGTCGGCGACGTCCGCGGCCAGCGCGGGCTCGACGCCGATCACGCGCGCCCGCGGGCACCGGGCCTTGAGCGCGGTGCCGACGCCGGCGGCCAGCCCGCCGCCGCTGATCGGGACGAGCACGACCTCGACGTCCGGCAGGTCCTCGGCGATCTCCAGGCCCGCCGTGCCCTGCCCGGCGATGATGGCCGCGTCGTCGAACGGCGGGACGAGGGTCAGCCCGCGTTCGGCGGCCAGTTCGTGCGCTTTGGCCTCGTGCTCGCCGATCGGGACCTCGACGACCTCGGCGCCGTACGAGCGGGTGGCCTCGACCTTGATCCGCGGCGCGACGTCCGGCACGACGATCACCGCGGGCACGCCGTACCGCTGCGCCGCGTACGCGACTGCCTGCGCGTGGTTGCCGCTGGAGTACGCGATGACGCCGCGGGCGCGGGCCGCGTCGTCGAGGGCGGCGATGGCGTTGAACGCGCCACGCACCTTGAACGCGCCGACCGGCTGCAGACTTTCGGGTTTGAGCCACAGGGTCTTGCGGGGATCCCAGGTCTGGAGCAGCAGGGGTGTGCGCACGGCGACATCTTGGACGCGCTTCGCGGCGGACTCGATGTCAGAGATCGTCACCAGTTCCATGTGCCGAGTATGTCAAGAAAACGTTCGGTTTGGAGTGTCTACTGTGGACAGACGGAGTGGTCCTCCTCACGCTGCGGCAACGAGGGGAGTCACTCGCGCGCCTTACACGTTGGACAGGGGAGAACACGGACTACCCAGAACGGGATCATGACCAAGGAGAACGTAGCGACTTCGGAAGAGAAGGAAGAGAAGTCGGGCCTGCGGATCGCGCAGGTCCTGGCGGCGGCGCTGGCGGCGGTCACCGCGGCCCTGCTCGGTTCGACACTGGGTGTGGCCGGCACGGTGGCCGGCGCCGGCGTCGCGAGCGTGGTGTCGACGGTCGGCAGCGAGCTGTACCTGCGCTCGCTGCAGCGCACTCGCGAGGCGGCGCTCAGGGCGCGTCAGCTGGCGACGTCGGGGATCCGGCGGCGCGGGCCGGCGGAGGCGCCCGTGGACGTGGACATCACCGAGCAGCCGACGGTCCAGCTGAAACCGCCGGAGGTCGAGCCGTCGCGGCTGTCCGCGCGGCTGAAGAAGCTGCGCTGGCCGTTGATCATCGGTACGAGCGTGGCAGCGTTCGCGGTGGCGATCCTGTCGATCGTCGGCTTCGAGTCGGCCACGGGCACCCCGATCGGCGGCGGGACGGGCTCGAGCATCGGCAAGATCTTCACGGGCGGGTCCGGCCACGAGGACAAGACGCCATCGACGACCCCGCCGACCTCGACGAACGACACCCAGGTGTCCCCCACGGAGACGACGGAGACATCGACCCCGCCGACGACGTCGTCCGAAACCCCGGCGACCAGCACCCCGAGCACGACGACGGACCAGCCGTCGACCTCGGCCCCGGCCACCACGGCGACCCCGCCGACCAGCAAGGGCGCCGCGGCGACGCCCACGCCGTGAAGTCCATGAGGGTGCCCCTCAGGGCAGGCGGGCTCGCAGCTCCCGCGCCGCGGCCTCGGGGTCTTCGGCCTCGGTGATCGCCCGGACCACCACGATCCGGGACGCCCCCGCCTCCAGCACCGAAGGCTGCCGCGGCCCGTCGATGCCGCCGATCGCGAACCACGGGCGGTCGGGGGTCCAGGCCGCCGTCGCGCGCACCAGGTCCAGGCCGGGCGCGGGGCGGCCCGGCTTCGTCGGCGTCGGCCAGCACGGGCCCGTGCAGAAGTAGTCCACCCCGGGCTCCGCGGCCGCCGCGAGGGCCTGGTCGAGCGAGTGCGTCGAGCGGCCGATCACCACGTCGTCGCCCAGGATGCGGCGGGCCAGCGGGACCGGGATGTCGTCTTGGCCCAGGTGCAGCACGTCCGCGCCGACCGCCAGCGCCACGTCGGCGCGGTCGTTCACCGACAGCAACGCGCCGTGCCGGGCGCACGCTTCCGCCAGCACCTCCAGCGCCGCGATCTCGCCGGCCGCCTCCAGGGCCCCCGTCTTGTCGCGCAGCTGGATGATGTCGACGCCGCCGGCCAGGGCCGCGTCGGCGAACGCGGCCAAGTCACCGCGCGCCGTGCGGGCGTCCGTGCAGAGGTACAGGCGCGCCGAATCGAGGCGGGCGCGGATCTTGTCACCGGAAAGGGCGGGCATAGCGGGGACCGTACCGCGCGCGTTAGGGTGGAGTCGTCCGCACGGGAGCCCGAGGCACGGGCTGAGAGGGAGCTGCCGCTCCGACCGTGGAACCTGATCCGGGTCATGCCGGCGCAGGGAGCGTGATTCCATGACGAACCTGGCAGTGGTGGGCGGCGGCGTGATCGGCCTGTCCGCCGCGTGGCGAGCCGCCGCGAAAAACCACCAAGTCACCCTGTACGACCCCGAACCCGCCCGCGGCGGGGCGTCCTGGCTGGCCGGGGGCATGCTCGCTCCCGTCACCGAGGCCTGGCCGGGCGAGGAGGACGTCCTCCGCCTCGGCGAAGCGTCGCTGAAACGCTGGCCGGATTTCGCCCGTGACCTCGAAAAAGAGGGCGTCGACCCCGGGCTGGCCGGGCACGGGACGCTCGTCGTCGCCTTCGACAGCGCCGACGCCGGCCACCTGGACATCCTGGCCGGCCACCTGCACGAGCTCGGCCGCGCGGCCGAGCGGCTCACCGGCCGGGAGGTCAAGCGGCTCGAACCCGGCGTCGGATCCGTCCGAAGTGGACTGCGCGTGCCCGGTGACCTGGCCGTGGACAACCGGAAACTGCTCGACGCGCTGTACGCGGCCTGCACCGGGCAAGGCGTCCGGTTCGTCCGCGAACGCGTCGAGGAACTCCCGGACGCCGAAGCCGTCGTGCTCGCCGCGGGCGCCTGGACCGGGCGGCTGCACCCGCTGCTCGCCGACGCCGTCCGCCCGCTCAAGGGCGAAATCCTGCGGCTCAGGCCCCGCCGCGGCTGCCTGCCGCCGCCCACGCACACCGTCCGGGCCCTCGTCGAAGGCCGGCCGATCTACCTCGTCCCGCGCGGCGACCAGGAGCTCGTCCTCGGCGCCACCCAGTACGAGGCCGGTTTCGACCAGGCCGTCACCGCCCGCGGCGTGCGCGAGCTGCTCGACGGCGCCGAGCGCGTCTTCCCCGCGATCACCGAGTACGAGCTGACCGAGATCGCCGCCGGCCTGCGGGCCGGCAGCCGGGACGCGCTGCCGTACCTCGGCGCCTTGGACGGCAGGGTTTTTGCCGCGACCGGGCACCACCGCAACGGCCTGCTGATGGCCCCGGTGACCGCGGACGCCGTGGTCGCCTGGCTCGAGGGGGACGAGCCGCCCGAGGACACCGCGGCCGCGTCCCCCGCCCGCCTGCACCAGAAGGAGCACGTGTGATGGAGATCAAGCTCAACGGCGAGTGGACGGCGTTCCCGGACGGCGCGACCGTCGCCGACGTCCTCGACGCCACCGGCGGGCAGCGGCCCGGCATCGCCGTCGCGGTCGACGGCGTGGTCGTCCGCCGGGCCGACTGGGCTGCCACCGCCGTGCCCAAGGGGGCGGGCGTCGACGTGCTCACCGCGGTCCAAGGAGGCTGAAATGGACGAGGAACCGCTGGTCATCGGCACCTGCAAGCTGACGTCCCGGCTGATCATCGGCACCGGCGGCGCGGCCAACCTCGCCGTCCTGGAACGCGCTCTGGTGGCGTCCGGCACCGAGCTGACCACGGTCGCCATGCGCCGCGCCGACGCCGAGGGCGGCTCCGGTGTCCTCGAACTCCTCAACCGGCTCGGCATCGAGCTGCTGCCGAACACGGCGGGCTGCCGGACGGCGGCCGAAGCCGTGCTCACCGCGCAGCTCGCGCGCGAGGCGCTGGGAACCGACCTGATCAAGCTCGAGGTGCACGCCGACGACCGGACGCTGCTGCCGGACCCGTTCGAGACCCTCGACGCTGCCGAGCGGCTGGCCGCCGACGGGTTCACCGTGTTCGCCTACACGAACGACGACCCGGTGCTCGCGCTGCGCCTGGAGGAGGCCGGCTGCGCCGCGGTGATGCCGCTGGGCGCGCCGATCGGCACCGGCCTCGGCATCCGGAATCCGCACAACATCGAGCTGATCGTGTCGCGGGCGGGCGTCCCGGTGATCCTGGACGCCGGAATCGGCACGGCCTCGGACGCGACGCTGGCGATGGAGCTCGGCTGTGCCGCCGTGCTGCTGTCCACCGCCGTCACCCGGGCGGCCGATCCCGAGCGGATGGCCGCGGCGATGCGTTCGGCCGTCGTTGCCGGACGCCTGGCCCGCGAGGCCGGGCGGGTGCCGCAGCGCTTCTGGGCGAAGGCGTCGAGCCCACCCCGGTGAACCAGGGTTGGTAACACCGACCGTAACCGCGAACCCGTAAGGTGGACGGCATTTCCGGCGCACCCGCGGCGGGGCAGGGCAGAAGGAGCCAGCCGTGACGAGCACATCGGTCCAGGACGTCTCGGGCAGGTTGTACCTCGCCGTGGGCAGGCTGTCCCGGTCACTGCGGCAGGCGGGCGTGCCGGGGCCGGGCCACGGCGCCATCTCGGCGCTGGCGACGCTGGTGCACGCGGGTCAGCTCCGCCTCGGCGACCTCGCGGCCAAGGAGGGCGTGGCCGCGGCGACCATGTCGCGGATCATCGCGTCCCTGGTCGAGGCTGGCTACGTCAGCCGCGAGTCCGACCCGGTCGATCGGCGGGCGTGGCTGGCGAAGGCGACCGAAGAGGGCGAGCGGCTCGTGTCCGGCGTCCGGTCGACCCGGGTGCAGGAGCTCAACCGGCGGCTCGACCGGCTCTCGCCCGACCACCGGGACGCGCTGCTGGCGGCGCTGCCGGCGCTCGAGGCCCTGATCGCGGACGACTAAGCCGCTTTCTGCCGCAGTTCGGCGAGCTCCGCGCGCAGGGCACGAAGCTCGTCGAGGATTTCCTGGTTCGCGGCGGCCTGCGCTTCGGCCTGCTTCGCCTCTTCCTCGCGGATGTCCTGGCGCAGCTCGTCCTCCATCCCGCTGACCACGACGGCGATGAACAGGTTCAGCACCGCGAAGCTCGACACCAGGATGTAGACGACGAAGAAGATCCAGGCCATCGGTGCCTGTTCCATGATCGTCTTCGCGATGTCCGGCCACGCCTCGCCGGTCATCACCTGGAACAGGGTGAACAGCGACGTGCCGAGGTCGCCGAAGTCGCCGGGGTCGATGGTGCCGAACAGCTTCGTCGCCATCACCCCGGCCACGAAGATGATCAGCCCGAGCAGCGCGGCGATCGAGGCCATCCCGGGGATCGCGGCGAGCAGCCCGGAGACGACCTTGCGCATCGACGGCACGACGGAGATCAGCCGCAGGACACGCAGCACGCGCAGCGACCGCAGGACCGCGAACGGCCCGGTCGCCGGGATCACCGCGATGCCGACCACCAGCAGGTCGAAGACGTTCCAGTTGTCGCGGAAGAAGCTGCCGCGGTAGGCGTAGAACTTCGCCAGCAGCTCGGCGACGAAGATGCCCAGCGCGAGGTGGTCGAGGACGTGCAGGAGGCCGCCGTAGCCGTCCATGAGCGACGTCGACGTCTCCATGCCGAGGGTGACGGCGTTGAAGACGATCACGGCGATGATGAAGTTCTGGAAGCGGCGGCCCTCGAGGACCTTCGTCATCCGCTCGCGCCCGGTCAAGGCCGCCCCCTGCTCAGTTCAAGGATGAGTAAACGCAGGGATGGTAACCGGGTGGGTACTCAGCGCTCCTCGGCAGCCAGCCGCCAGAAGGCCGAGACCGGGCCGACCTTCGCGCCCATCGGATACGCGTGCTCGACCGCGTGCGACACGAACCACTTGCCGTAGCGCGCGGCCTCCACCACCGACATCCCCTTCGCCAACCCCGCCGTCAGCGCCGACGCCATCGTGTCGCCCGCGCCGTGCGTGTGCGGGGTCGCGTACCGCCGGCCCGGCAGCTCCACGAACGTCGAACCGTCGAACAGCAGGTCGACGCACTCCGGGTCGGCCTGCAGGTGACCGCTCTTGACCAGGACGTACCGGGGGCCCATCCGGTGCAGCACCACCGCCGCGGTGTGCATGCCCTCGCGGTCCTTCACCGTCATCCCGGTGAGCAGCCGGACCTCGTCGAGGTTCGGCGTCAGCACGGTCGCGCGCGGTAGCAGCTCGTCGCGCAGCGCGTGCAGGCCGGCCTCGTCGAACAGCGGGTGGCCGTGCATCGACGCCGCGACCGGGTCGACGACGAACGGGATCTTCTCGTTCCGCCCGATTTCGGCGTTGTCGCACGCCGCGGCGACGGCGTGGATGATCTCGGCCGAGGCCAGCATGCCGGTCTTCGCCGCGCCGACGCCCATGTCCGCCGCCACCGCCTCGATCTGCCCGGCCACGATGTGCGGCGGCAGATCGGCGCGGTCGTGCACGCCCAGGGTGTTCTGCACGGTGACGGCGGTGACCGCGACCAGGCCGTGCACGCCACAGGTCAGGAACGTGCGCAGGTCCGCCTGCAGGCCGGCGGCACCGCCGGAGTCCGACCCGGCGATGGTCAACGCCGAAGGGATCATGGTTTTCCCGACTTCTGGTCTAGGCCAATCGGCCGCTTTTGCTTCATCAACAGTCAACCACGGTGGGACATTGTGAACGTTACTCACGTTCGAAGGAGCCTGGATGAAGCTCTTCTCGGTGGCACTCCTCACGGCCGCGCTCACGCTCTCCGGGGCGACCGCCGCCAACGCCGACAGTCCCAAGCTTTCCCACGTCACGACCGTCGGTGTGCACAACACCTACGACCCGGCGGCCTACGACTACCTGGCTCGCGCGCTCGACGCCGGGTCGTCGCTGATCGAGCTCGACGTCTGGCCGGACTTCTTCACCCACGAATGGAAGGTCAGCCACTCGAACCCGTTGGGGAACAACAACAACTGCGTCGCGGCGACTTCGGCGTCGCAGCTGTACTCGGGCGGGAAGAACAAGAACCTCGAGTACTGCCTCGACGACATCCGGATCTGGCTGGCCGCCCATCCCGGGCACACGCCGGTCACGTTGAAGCTCGAGATGAAGACGGGCTTCTCGGACAACACCGGCATGGGGCCGGACGAGCTGGACGCCACGTTCCGGGCGCACCTCGGCAGCGTCGCCTTCCGGCCGGCCGAGCTGCTCGGGAGCTACGGCACGCTCGACGACGCGGCCAAAGCGGACAACTGGCCGTCCGTGGACGCGTTGCGGGGCCGGGTGATCACCGAGATCATCCCGGGCACGGTCGAGGAGGGGAACCCGACCGACACGCTCAAGACCGACGTCGAGTACGCGCGCTACCTGGTCGGCCTCAAGAACGTGGGCAAGCTCGGCGACGCGAACATCTTCCCGACCGTGCACGGCGCGGCCGGGGGTGACCCGCGGGACAAGTACACCGCCGACCTCAAGCCGTGGTTCGTGGTCTTCGACGGCGACGCGAACGCGTGGGTGACCCAGACCGGGCCGTGGTGGTACGACGCCAACCACTACTACGTCGTGATGACCGACGGGCAGAACGTCGCGCCGGCCATCGACGGCCACAACCCGACGGTCGACCAGGCCAACCAGCGCGTCGCCGACCTGGCGAAGCAGCACGCGTCGGTGGTCACCGCGGACTGGACCGGGCTGACGACGGTCCTGCCGCAGGTACTCGCGCGCGGCTAAGACAGTCTGCCGCGGTCCTCGTGAGTGGTAATTAGGGTTCTAACCCTAATTACCACTCACGACAAGTGCGGTAGGACCCAGAACGGGGAGACGGGGCCGACACCCGCACCCAGCGGGTAGGCCTCCGCCACGCACCTCTCGATGAACTTCTTCCCCGCGGCGACGGCGTCCGGCACCGAGGCGCCCTTCGCCAGCGATGCCGTGATCGCCGACGCCAAGGTGTCGCCGCCGCCGTGGGTGTTCTCCGTCTCGTAGCGCGGGCCGCTGAGGGAGATGTACTCACGGCCGTCCGAGAGCAGGTCGACGCACTCGGTCGTCCCCTGCATGTGGCCGCCCTTGACCAGGACCCACTGCGAGCCGAACTCCAGCAGGGCCTCGGCGGCGGTCCGCTGCGAAGCCGCGTCGACCACGGAAACACCCGTCAGCAGCCGGACTTCGTCGAGATTCGGCGTGATCAGCGTCGCCCGGGGGAACAGCTCCGTGCGGATCGCCTCCAGTGCGTCCTCGCGCAGCAGGGCGTGTCCCGTCATCGACGCCGCCACCGGGTCGACCACGAACGGGAAAGGCCCGACCTCGTCCAGGGTCTTCGCGACCGCGCGGATGATCTCCGCCGTCGCCAGCATGCCCGTCTTGGCCGCGTCGACGCCCATGTCCGACGCCACCGCCTTGATCTGCGCCGTGACCACGTCGGCGGGTATCTCTGTGAAACCCTGCACGCCCAACGAGTTCTGCACGGTGACCGCGGTCAGCGCGACCAGTCCGTGCACTCCGTGCGCGAAGAACGTCCGCAGGTCGGCCTGGATGCCCGCACCACCGCCGGAGTCCGAGCCGGCGATGGTGAGGGCGGTCCGTGGGGTCATTGCCCCACCACGGGCAGGTAGACCTTGCCGCCGGACTCGGAGAACTCCGCCGACTTCGAAGCCATGCCGGCCTCGATGGCCTCCACAGTGGACAGTCCGTGTTCCTCCGCGTACTTGCGGACGTCCTGCGTGATCCGCATCGAGCAGAACTTCGGGCCGCACATCGAGCAGAAGTGCGCGGTCTTGGCCGGCTCGGCGGGCAGGGTTTCGTCGTGGAACGAACGCGCGGTGTCCGGGTCCAGCGACAGGTTGAACTGGTCGTTCCAGCGGAACTCGAACCGCGCCTTCGACAGCTCGTCGTCCCATTCCTGCGCGTACTTGTGCCCCTTGGCCAGATCCGCGGCGTGCGCGGCGATCTTGTACGTGATGACGCCGGTCTTGACGTCGTCGCGGTTGGGCAGGCCGAGGTGCTCCTTCGGCGTCACGTAACACAGCATCGCCGTGCCGTACCAGCCGATCTGCGCCGCGCCGATGGCCGACGTGATGTGGTCGTACGCCGGCGCGATGTCCGTCGCGAGCGGGCCGAGGGTGTAGAACGGTGCTTCACCGCAGAGCTTTTCCTCGAGCTCCACGTTTTCCTTGATCTTGTGCATCGGCACGTGGCCGGGGCCCTCGATCATCACCTGGACGTCGTGCGAACGCGCGATGTGCGTCAGCTCACCGAGGGTCTCCAGCTCGGCGAACTGGGCGCGGTCGTTGGCATCGGCGATCGAGCCGGGGCGTAGGCCGTCGCCGAGGGAGAACGTGACGTCGTACTGCCGGAGGATCTCGCAGAGTTCCTCGAAGTGCGTGTACAAAAAGGACTCCTGGTGGTGCGCCAGGCACCACGCGGCCATGATCGAGCCGCCGCGGCTGACGATGCCGGTGACGCGCCGCGCGGTCAGCGGGATGTAGCGCAGCAGCACGCCGGCGTGCACGGTGACGTAGTCGACACCCTGTTCGCACTGCTCGATGATGGTGTCGCGGTACACCTCCCACGACAGCTTTTCCGGTTCGCCGTCGACCTTTTCCAGCGCCTGGTAGATCGGCACGGTGCCGACCGGTACCGGCGAGTTGCGGATGATCCACTCCCGCGTTTCGTGGATCCGCTTGCCGGTGGAGAGGTCCATGATCGTGTCGGCACCCCAGCGGGTCGCCCACACCATCTTGTCGACCTCTTCCTCGACCGACGACCAGACGGCCGAATTGCCCATGTTGGCGTTGATCTTCACCAGGAAGTTCTTGCCGATGATCATCGGCTCGGCCTCGGGGTGCTTCCGGTTGGCCGGGATCACCGCGCGGCCGCGGGCGACCTCGTCGCGCACGAATTCGGGCGAAACCCGTTCCCTGGCGGCGATGTACTCCATTTCCCGGGTGATGACGCCCTGTTTGGCCCACCCGAGCTGGGTGTTGTGCTCACGTCCGTCGGCCCAGCCGGCGCGCAGCCGGTGAAGTCCACTGTGGACGTCGATCTCGACCTCCGGGTCCGTGTACGGGCCAGAGGTGTCGTAGACGTCGAACTGCTCACCGTTGGAGAGATCGATCCGCCGGACGGGGACGCGGAGCCCGGATTCGGTCTGGTTGTACGCCTTGTGCGAGCCGGTGATCGGTCCCGTGGTCACGGAGACGTCCTTGTTTTCCAGCGTCGTCAACGACTTTCACTCCCTACGCCGGCATTACCCGGTCAGGTTCATGCGGTCGGTGACGCCTGCGAAACGCAAGTCACCCTCTCAGCCCGCCATGGCGCGAGCTCCCGCGTTGGTGTTGTGTCCCCGACCATGCCACGCCGACGCGCGATACTCAAGTCAGCCGACCAACTCTGCCGGGGTGGCGTAGACGTCGACCATGGCGCCGTTGCGCAGCACGGTGATCGGCAGTGCGGTGCCGATCACTTCCGCGAACAGCTGCCGCTGGATGCCTTGGGCGTCCGACACGCGGGTGCGCCCGACGGTCAGCACGAGGTCGCCGGCCTTGAGTCCCGCCCGGTCGGCGGGACCGCCGGCGACGACTTCGTGCACCCGCAGTCCGGCGTTCTGCCCGGTGCGCCCGGCGACGTCGTCCGGCAGCGGCGCGGGCACCCCGACGACGCCGAGGTACGCCCGCCGCACGCGGCCCTCGACGACGAGCGTGTCGATGATCCGCCGCGTCGTCGCGTTGATCGGCACGGCGAGCCCGAGGCCGAACCCGGCGACGGCGGTGTTGATGCCGACGACCCGGCCGGCGGAGTCGGCGAGCGCGCCGCCGGAGTTGCCGGGGTTGAGCGCGGCGTCGGTCTGGATGACGTCCTCGATCACGCGGGTGGTGCGCCCCTGCCGCACCGGCAGCGCCCGCCCGAGCGCGCTGACGACCCCGGCGGTGACGGTCCCGGAGAACCCGAGCGGGTTTCCGACGGCGACGACGAGCTGCCCGACGACGAGCCGATCGGCGTCGCCCAGCACCGCGGCGGCCGGCGTCGCGCCCCGGGCGCGCAGCACGGCGAGATCGGACAGCGGATCGGCCCCGACGACGTCGAAGGGCACCTCGCTGCCGTCGGCGAAGGTGGCGACCCCGCGCCGGTGGTCGCTGACGACGTGGGCGTTGGTGAGCAGGTGCCCGTCCTCGGCGAAGACGACGGCCGAGCCGCTGCCGCGCGCGAGCTGGACCCCGGCGACGTGCGGGGTGACGGTCTTCGCGACGGTGCTGACCGCGCGCGAGTAGGCGTCCATCGCCTCGTCCATGGCAGCCCCCGATTACACCGTTGCAGGTAATACAATTCTGCGCCCGGTTCGGCGGGAACTCCGTTCGCTGTCCGTGAACCGGCGGCCGGACCAGTGACGGTCAGTGGTTCACCGGATCGGACCATGCGCCGGTGAAGAATCGGCGGCAGACTCCCAAGTCGCTTCTGTAACGGTGCAGAAGCGATCTTCTGTGGGGTTGATATGCGAAAACTCATCTTCGGCGCCCTCGCCGGGCTGCTGGTCACCGGCCTGATCCCGGCGACCGCGGCGGCGCAGGGTGAGGCTCCCGGAACGCCCGGGGCCCATCCCAGCTGGCTACCCGCGAACAAGACCGGGTTCGGGACCGCGCACGACCGGTCCAGCAACGTCTGGTTCACCCTCCAGGGCGGGCAGCTGTCCGAGGTCTACTACCCGGACCTGTCGACACCGAGCGTCCGCTCGATGAACTTCGTCGTCACGGACGGCCGCAGCTTCGCCGTCACCGACTACTCGGCGAAGTCGCAGCAGGTGCGGCGGACCGACGACGACAGTTTGGTTTACGAGCAGACCAGCACCGACGACCAGCACCGCTGGCGCCTCCGCAAGACCTACGTCACCGACCCGGCCGCCACGACCGTGCTGGTCGACGTCGACTTCCAGTCCCTCACCGGGCGGCCCTACCAGCTCTACGCGGTCGCCGACCCGGACCTCACCAACGACGGCTCCGACGACTCGGCCGCCCGCGCACGTGACGCCGTCACCGCGCAGGACGCCTCGAACGCCGCCGCGCTCACCGCGAAGCCCGCGTTCACGAAGACCAGCGTCGGCTACGCGGGCGCGTCCGACGGGAACACGCAGCTCGCCAAGACCTTCAAGCTCGCCACGTACGACACCGCGACCAAGGGCAACGTCGTGCTGACCGGGCAGACGAACGCCGACGGGCTCCGGAACCGGCACGTCACCCTTGCCCTCGGCATGGGCGCGAAGGCCGCCGACGCGCTTGGAAATGCACAGGCGTCGCAGCGGCGCGGCGTCCGGGACATCACGCGCGCGTACGACCGCGGCTGGCAGCAGTACCTGCGCGGCATCAGCAGGCCGCCGTCGTCGCTGAAGACGGGCGCCGAGCGCGACCTCTACCAGGCGTCGATGCTGACGCTCGCCGCGAGCGAGGACAAGCACCACCCGGGCGCCTTCATCGCGTCGCCGAGCATGCCGTGGCGGTTCGGGAACAACGACCCGGAGTGGTCGCCGTCCGGCACCTACCACCTCGTCTGGCCCCGTGACCTCTACCAGATCGCGACCGGCCTGGCCGCCGGCGGCGACACCGCCGCCGCGAACCGCGCCGTCACCTACATGTTCGGCACGCAGCAGCAGCCCGACGGGCACCTGCCGCAGAACAGCCGGGTCGACGGCGTGCCGTACTGGACGTCGATCCAGCTCGACGAGACGGCGTTCCCGATCGTGCTCGCCCAGCAGCTCGGCCGGAACGACCTGTGGCCCGGCGTCCGCAAGGCCGCCGACTTCGTCCTCGGGTACCAGGGGCCGAACGGGCAGCCGGCGCCGTACACCCAGCAGGAGCGCTGGGAGGAGCAGGACGGCTGGTCCCCGTCGACCATCGCCTCGGTGATCGCCGGGCTCGTCTGCGCCGCCGACATCGCCTCGCACAACGGCGCGGCCGCCGACGCCGCCCGGTACCTCGCCGCGGCCGACAAGATGAAGGCCGACCTGCCCAAGCAGACGATCACCACGAACGGGCCGCTGTCGAAGGACCCGTACTTCGTCCGGCTCACGAAGGACGCCGACGCGAACGCCGGAACGACGTACAACCTCGGCAACTCGAGCGTGACGATGGACCAGCGCGCGGTCACCGACGCGGGCTTCCTCGACCTGGTCCGGCTCGGCATCTACCGCGCCGACGACCCGGTGATCCGCACCAGCGTGCGCGTGACGGACTCCGACATCGCCTTCACCACGCCGACCGGCCAGTTCTGGCACCGCTACACGAAGGACGGCTACGGCGAGCAGGCCGACGGGTCGCCGTGGGACTACACGTTCCCGGCGGAGAGCCGCACCACGTTCGGCCGGCTCTGGCCGCTGCTCGCCGGCGAACGCGGCGAGTACGAACTGGCGCTCGGCGATCCGTCGTCGGCCGCGCGGCGGCTGCGTGACCTCGGCCGGGTGAGCAGCTCGGCGGGGACCATGCCGGAGCAGGTGTGGGACGAGAACCCGCCGTCCGGGCAGACCGGCTTCCCGGCCGGCACGCCCACGACGTCGGCGACCCCGCTGGCCTGGACGCACGCCCAGTACGTCCGCCTCGCCTGGGACGTCAAGGCGGGCTCGGTGCTGGAGACGCCTCGCGTCGTCCGCTGCCACTTCCTCGGCTGCTGACCCGAGTCTGCCGCGGCTGTCGTGAGTGGTAATTAGGGTTCTAACCCTAATTACCACTCACGAGCGGGCCGGGTCAGATGACCGCGCCGTCGTCCTCGGGGGTGCGCGGCGGCAGCCACGAGTTGCCGGGGACGCCCCACTTGTTCGACTTCAGCATCTTCTTCGCGGCGCGCGCGTGGCGGCCGACCAGGCGGTCGAGGTAGATGTACCCGTCCAGGTGATCGGTTTCGTGCTGCAGGCAGCGCGCGAAGTAGCCGGTGCCCTCGACCTCGATCGGGTTGCCCTCGACGTCGGAGCCGGTCACCTTCGCCCACTTTGCGCGGCCCGTCGGGTACGACTCGCCGGGCGCCGAGAGGCAGCCCTCCCAGTCGTCGTCCGGGTCCGGCATGGTCTCCGGGATCTCCGAGGTCTCGAGCTTCGGGTTGACCACGACGCCCTTGTGCCGGACGCCTTCGTCGTCCGGGCAGTCGTAGACGAACACCCGCAGATCGAGGCCGATCTGGTTGGCCGCGAGGCCGACACCCTCGGCGGCGTACATCGTCTCGAACATGTCGTCCACGAGCGTGCGCAGCTTCTCGTCGAACTCGGTGATCTCCCGAGTCGGCTGGTGCAGCACGGGTTCGCCGGCGATAACGATGGGGTGGATGGTCACGGCGAGCCAGTTTAGTCGGCCCCCTCTGGTAGACCTGCATCAGACCGTGACGCGCCGACGTCGATGCCCACGTCGGCGGCCGCTTCCGTGGTTGAATGGCGCCCGCGGAAGAGCTGGATCTGATTCGCCATGACGCCCGATTGAGAGGGACTCGGATGGACGCCGCGGAGTCGATGGCTGAGCCGCAGCCGTCGCCGCCGAAGCCCGTACCCGGCCTGACCGAACGCGAGGTCGAGATCCTCGCCTTCGAGCGCCAGTGGTGGCGACACGCCGGGGCGAAGGAGAACGCCATCCGCGAACGCTTCGACTTGTCTGCGACGCGCTACTACCAGCTGCTCAACAAGCTGCTGGAGAAGCCGGAGGCGATCGAAGCCGACCCGATGCTGGTGAAGCGGCTGCGCAAGACGCGCGCCGCCCGCCAGCGCAAGCGAGGCGCCCGCCGACTGGGGATCGAGCTGAAATGAGTGTGTTTTCCGGAATGTCCCGGCCGATGAAGGCCGCGGGCGTCGCGTTGATCGGCGTGGCGATCATCGCCGCGGTCATCGGCGGGATCTCCGCGCTGGGTGGGGGCAACGGGTCGAACGAAGCCGGGCCGAGCGGGACGCCGACGCAGCCGGGCTCGTCTTCGGCGCCGCCTTCGACGTCTTCTTCGGCGACGCCGCCCTCGACCTCGACCTCGGCGAGTTCTTCGTCGCCCGTCCCGCCGTCCCCCAGCTCGCCGGCGCCCGGCCAGCCGACGTCGGCCGCCCCCGGCCAGCCGGGTGGCGACCAGCAGGCGTCCAACAAGTGGGTGACCGTCCGGGTGTTCAACAACTCGACGATCAAGGGCTTGGCGGATCGCGCGGCGGAGGACTTCCGCGGCAGCGGCTGGAACGTCAACGAGGTCAGCAACTACTCCCAGGGCATCATCCCGACGACGACGGCGTTCTACCGCCCGGGCACCGACGAGGAAGCCGCGGCCAAGCAGCTCGCGCAGGAGTTCGGCATCAAAGCCGAGCCCCGCTTCGAGGGCATCCAGAGCGCGAGCCCCGGGGTCATCGTCATAGTGACGAAGGAGTACCAGGCCGGCCACAAGGGCAGCTGACGGGCTTTTCGCGTGCTTGAGCAGGCATCACGTGTCATGCCCCTTCAATCACGCGTGACGCCTCTCTGATCACGCGTGCTGCCCCTTCAATCACCAGCCTGGGTCTTCGCGTAGGCCTCGAGGGTGGCCAGCTGGCCGGGGTCGAGGCTCGGCCGGACCGTCTTCCGGGCCGCGTCCAGGTGCGCTGCCGTGACTTCGCGGGCCTCCAGCGACTCGCGCATCGCCGTCAACGCCGCTTCGCGGATCAGGGCCGCGCAGTCGGCCGCCGAGTATCCGTCCAGAGTGGACGCCACCGCGGCGAGGTCGACGTCGTCGGCCAGCGGGGTGTTCTTCGAACTGGCCGCGAGGATCGCCGCGCGGGCCTCGGCGTCCGGCGGGGGCACGTAGACGCGGCGCTCGAGCCGTCCGGGCCGCAGCAGCGCCGGGTCGACCAGCTCGGGCCGGTTCGTCGCGCCCAGGACGACGACTTCGCGCATCGGCTCGACGCCGTCGAGCTCGGTGAGCAGGGCGGCGACCACGCGGTCGGCGACGCCGGAGTCGGACGACTGGCCGCGACGCGGGGCCAGCGCGTCGATCTCGTCCAGGAAGATCAGCGCGGGCGCGGCCTCCGCGGCCCGGCGGAACAGCTCCCGCACCGCGCGTTCGGACTCGCCGACCCACTTGTCCATCAGCTCGGCGCCCTTGACCGCGAAGACGTTCAGCGCACCGGTGCCGGCCAGCGCCCGCACGAGGAACGTCTTGCCGCCGCCGGGCGGCCCGTACAGCAGCACCCCGCGCGGCGGATCGACGCCGAGCCGGGCGAACGAGTCCGGGTATCGCAGCGGCCAGAGCACGGCCTCGGTCAGCGACTGCTTGACGTCGACCATGTTGCCGACGTCGTCCAGGGTCAGCCCGCCGGTGGCCAGGTTGTCCGAAGTGGACATCGAGACCGGCCGGACGGTGGCCAGCGCGTCCAGCAGGTCCTGCTGCGAGATGCGCGGCTCGTCGGTGTCGCGCTGGCGCAGCGCCGCTCGCAGGGCTGCGTCCCGGCGCAGCGCGATGAGGTCCGCCGCGACGAAGCCCGGCGTCCGCTCGGCGAGGACGCCGCAGTCGATCCCGGCGTCGAGCGGCACGTCGCGGAGCAGGACGTTCAGCAGCTCGCGGCGGGTTTTCGCGTCCGGGAGAGCCAGGCCGAGCTCACGGTCCAGCAGGTCGGCGGCGCGCAGCCGCGGGTCGGCCGACTCGGCACGGGCCGTCGTCGCCACGACGGCGAAGCGCTCGCGCCGCAACGCCGTCCGCAGCTCCTCCAGCACGACCGTGGCCACCGGCGGGGGAGTCGTCGCGGGTAGCAGCGCGTCGACGTCGCTGAACAGGAGGACGGAGGGGCCGTCAGCGCTTCGGATGGCATCGCGCAGGCGAGCCACGGCGACGTTCGGGTCCAGCACCGCGAGGTTCGGCGCGGCCAGCGGGATGATCTTGATGCCCGCTTCGTGGGCCACCGAGCGTACGAGCGTCGCCTTGCCGACGCCTTCGGGGCCGGACAGCAGGACGCCGAGGTGGGCGGGCGCGCCGAGGCGGGCCAGCAGCTCGGGCCGGTGGAAGGCGAGGTCGAACCACTCGGCGAGCTTGCGCGCGGCGGCTTCGGTGCCGATCAGGTCGGCCAGCGGGACGGCGGCCTCTTCGGCCGCGACCTCGTCCTCGACGACCTCGGCGTCGATCCACTCCTCGGCCGCGGTGACGGCGGAGGTGCGGACCAGCGCGGTCGCCGTCCGCGGCGTGGCCGGTTCGGCGGCGCCCGGCCGGGCGCCGTCGCGCCAGGTGACCACTGTGGACGGTCCGACCGCGACGGTGCCGGCCGGCTCGGTGGCGGTGACGGTGAGCAGCTCGTTCGTCCAGGTCGCGCCGATCGCCCGCGACAGCTGGCCGCGCAGGCCGGCCGGGTCCGACCCCGGCGACGGCGCGAGGTCCTGCGGCAGCAGCGAAACGGCGTCGCCGACGGTGAGCACCTTGCCGATCAGGGCGAGCCGCAGCATGTGCGGGCTGACCGAGACGCTGGCCAGCCGCGACCCGGCGACGGTCACGGTCTTGGCGGCCGCGACGTCGGCCGGCGTGACGACGACCTCCGCGCCCTCGGTGACGCCGAGGTTCGACATCGTGACGTCGTCGGTGAGCACCACCCCGGGCACCCCGGTCTCGTCGGCGGGCGCGGCGAGCGCGGCGCTGACCCGCGCCCCGGTGAGGTGGACGGCGTCCCAAGCCCGCAGGCCCAAGGCGTCGAGGACTTCGGGATGCAGCCGGACGACGCCGCGGCGCGTGTCCAGCGCTGACGGAGTGTGCCGGACGGTCAGCGTGATCTGGGGGTGGCTCACGCCCTTCACCCTAGCGAGCCATCGCCCCACGAGGAGGTGAGAACCCGTGTCGTCTCTTCAACCACGCGCGTCGACCTCCCGATCACGGACGCTCGCGTGATCCAGCCCGGGTCTCGCGTGATTGAAGGCGTAACTCGCGTGATTGAAGGGGCATCTCGCGTGATTGGAGGGTCGACACGGCTACTTGCGGCGGAGGCCGATCTGGCGCCAGGAGCGGCGGCGCTGGCCGTTTTCGGAGGTGACGCGGGGGGTTCGGGCCGTTTCGCGGGGGAGGCGGACCGCGCGCATTGCCGCGCCCGCGACGCGGCGGCGCAGCGGCGGGCGGAGGCCGAGGCGGCGCGGGGAGCGGGCCCGGCGGATCGCGCGGCGCTCGCGCGGCGGGGCCGCCCAGGCCTCGGGGTGCGCCGCCAGCCAGCGGTGCCGGTAGACCGAATACGGGATGTGCGCCAGGTACAGCACCATCGCCGCGAACAGGGCGACCAGCGGGAACTGGATGATCGCCGCCGCCAGGAGGGCGACGCCGAGCAGCAGCGGCGCGATCGCCCTCGCCGGCGCCTTGACCGTCTTCAGCGACAGCGTCGGGATGCGGCTGATCAGCAGCGCCGCGATGGCGACCGTCCACGCCCACACGACGTACTGCGACGACCACCACCCCTCGCCCCACTGCAGGTACGCCACCAGCGGCAGCATCCCCAGCAGGCCGCCCGCGGGCGCCGGGACGCCGACGAAGAACTCGCTCGCGTACGGCGGCTGCTCGGTGTCGTCGAGCAGCGTGTTGAACCGGGCCAGGCGCAGGATCATGCAGACGGCGAAGATCAGCGACGCCACCCAGCCGATCCGGTCCGCGCCCGTCTGCCACACGTAGATCACCAGCGCCGGCGCGACGCCGAACGAGATGCCGTCGGACAGCGAGTCCAGCTCCGCGCCCATCTTCGACGTCGCGTCGAGCAGGCGGGCGATCCGGCCGTCCAGGCTGTCGAGCACCGCCGCGATGCCGATCGAGGCGATCGCCATCCCGTAGTTCTTGGTCAGCGCGAACTGCACGGCCGAGAGGCCCGCGCACAGCGCCAGCACGGTGATGGCGTTCGGCAGCAGCCGGACGCCCGGGGTGGTCACCCGGACCATCGATCAGCCTTTCGCAGGCGCGGCAGGGAGTTCGGCGATGACCGTCTCGCCGCCGATCGTGCGCTGGCCCTTGCTGACCAGCACCGTCGAGCCCGGCGGTAGGTAGAGGTCGACCCGCGAGCCGAACCGGATGATGCCGTACGTCGAAGCGGCGCCGACCTTGTCGCCTTCGCGGATCTCGCAGAGGATGCGGCGGGCGACCAGGCCGGCGATCTGCACGACGACGAGCTCGTGGCCGTCTTCGGTGCGCATCAGCACGGAGTTGCGTTCGTTGTCGTCGCTCGCCTTGTCCAGGTCCGCGGACAGGAACTTGCCCGGCCGGTAGGCGACGCGCTCGATCACGCCGTTCGCCGGCACGCGCTGGACGTGCACGTCGAACACCGAGAGGAACACCGACACGCGCATCCGCGGCTCGGCGGGCAGGCCGAGCTCGGCGGGCGGCACGGCCTCCTCGATCAGCGACACGAGACCGTCGGCCGAGGCGAGGGCGACGCCGTCACGCGGCGGCGGGACCCGCTTCGGCTCGCGGAAGAACGCGGCCATCGCCACGGTCGTGAGCGCGCCGAGGACGCCGAGGCGCTTGGAGAACCGGCGGGCGACCAGCGTCGCGACCGCGCCGCCCGCCACGAACGGGCGACCGGCGGGGTGCATCGGCGGCAGTGTTTCGCGGGCGAGCTGGAGGGCGTGGGCGACTGGGTTGCCGGCGGGCTCCGGCCGGGTGCCGCTCATGGTCGGGTCCCCTGATTTCGTGTCGGAAGAACTGTGGGCGCCGGAATCCGGCGGCCGCGTACGGGCGTCCCCACGCTACCGCTGCCCCAGGTGAGGGTGTCCGCGCGCCCCTGCCGGACTCCTCCGGGAGGGGGTCACCGCAGCGGGTGGGAATGATCGCCTCGTCGTAACGCAAGGTCGACTTCGCCGATAACTCTAAGTAGTTGCCGCCGTTCGGGGCGCTGCCCCGCCTGACCTGTGAGGACCGATGAACGACCGCCACGATCCCGCCGAAGCCCGGCTTCGCGAGCTCCTGGGCGCGTGGTGTCGGGAGATCGACGAGGTGCCTCTGCCGTCGCTCGTCGACCCGGTGTGCGCGGCCGCCGTCGTCATCGAGGCGAAGAAGGCGAGAAAGGCGAGGGAGGAAGAGAAAAGCGGCCGGGTGCATCCGCCCCCCGACGGCGCACGCACCCGGCCACCGGGAGATGCGCGTGAGGACGCACTTTAGCGTCCACCGGCCCGTTGATCACGGTTCGTTCGGCGAAAGTTACCAACGGTCACTCGGGCGCCGGGCCAGACCGCTCGCGAGCCGGAGGATCGCCAGGAGCACGACCGCGCCGAGGATGGCCACGCCGAAGCTCGGGAAGTCGAAGTCGAACGCCTGCGCCTGGCCGGTCGCGAGCCGGTAGACCAGCCCACCCAGCGCCGCGCCGACGACCCCGACAAGCACGCTGACCAGGCAACCCAGGCGTTGCCGCGCCCGCCCGCCGACGACCAGGTTCGCGATCCAGCCGACGATGGCGCCGAAGATCACCCATGCGACGAAACCCATGGCCGAAGCTTACGTGAGGGAGATGTACAAGCGTCATTGCGCAAGATCTCTTGTACAACTACTCTTGTGCGTCATGACCGATGACATCCGGGAGATCCGGGATTCGAAGGTGCTGGCCGCCATGTCCCACCAGTTGCGGCGCCGGCTCCTGGAACTGCTGCACCTCGACGGCCCGGCGACGGCGTCGATGCTCGCCGCGAAGACCGGCCAGGCGGTCGGCAACGTCAGCCACCACATGAAGGTCCTGGCCGCCGCGAAGCTGGTCGAGGAGGCTCCGGAACTGGCCCGCGACCAGCGGGAACGCTGGTGGAAGCGCAGTGCGAAGACGCTGCGGTGGGCCGCTGCCAACTTCCCGGGCGATCCGGTCGCCGAAGCCGCCGAGGTCCTCGTGCTCGATCACCAGACGGCGGTCGCCCGCGAATGGATCGCGAACCGCGAGACCTACCCCGAGGAGTGGCGCGGGGCGCCGTTCAGCATCGACACCTGGGTCCGGCTGTCCAAGGACGAGCTCGACGAGCTCAACGAGCGGATCTTCCTGCTGATCGGCGAGTTCGAGAACCGCACCGAACCCGGCGACGGCATCGAACGCCGGCCGGTCTTCTTCGCCGCGCGAGCGTCGCTGGGCAAGCCGTGACGGGGCTCTGGGGGAACAGGGACTTCCGGCTGCTCTGGACCGGCGAGACCACGAGCATGCTCGGCAGCATGGTGGCGAGCACGGCGTTGCCGCTGGTCGCGGTCATCACCTTGGGGGCGAGCACCTTTCAAGTGGCGTTGCTCACCGCGGCCGCCTGGCTGCCGTGGCTGGTCATCGGCCTGCCGGCGGGTGCGTGGGTCGACCGGCTGCCGAAGCGCCCGGTCATGCTGACCTGCAACGCGGTCTCGATGGCGGTGTTCGGCAGCGTCCCGGTCGCCGCCGCCTTCGGCGCGCTCACCATGGCGTACCTGCTGGCCGCGGCTTTGCTCGGCGGCGTCGCCAAGGTGTTCTTCACCCTCGCCTACCGCGCTTACCTCCCGGCGCTCGTCGGCGATGGCGAACTCCTGGAAGCCAACGCGAAGCTGCAGGGCAGCGAGTCCGCGACGCAGGTCGCCGGGCCGGGCCTGGCCGGGCTGCTGGCCCAGGCGTTCGGCCCGGTCAGCGGCATCCTGGCGGACGCGGTCAGCTTCGGTGTCTCCGTGCTGTGCGTGCGGTCGATCCGGGCGCGCGAAACCGTCGTTCCCGCCGAGCGCTCGCCGCTGCGCAGCCAGATCGCCGAGGGGCTCCGATTCGTCGTGGGCGACCGGTACCTGCGGTCGCTGATCACCTTCGGCGCCGTCTCGAACCTCGCGCTCACCGGTTACAGCGCCATCCAGATCGTGTTCTTGTCCCGGACGCTGGGCACTGCACCCGGGCTCGTGGGGCTGGTCCTGGCGCTGGGTGCGTCCGGAGGGGTGCTCGGCGCGGCCGTGGCCGGACGGCTCGCCGCACGCCTCGGCGCCGCACGCGCGTGGCTGCTGTGCGAGGTCTTGGCGGCGCCGATGCTGCTGCTCGGGCCGCTGAGCGGGCCCGGGTGGGGCCTGGTGCCGTTCGGGCTCGCGCTGTTCGGCGTGTGCGGGGGTGTCGTCGCCGGCAACGTGCTGGTCACGACGTTCCGGCAGCAGTACTGCCCGCCCGAGCTGTTCAGCCGGGTCAACTCCAGCATGTCGATCGTCAACTACGGCTCGATCCCGCTGGCCGGCGTCCTCGGCGGCGTGCTCGGAGAGGCGATCGGCATCCGCGAGACGCTCTGGGCGGCCGCGGGGATTTCGATCCTCGCGTTGCCGCTGCTCGCGCCCTACCGGAAGCTGCGGGACTTCCCAGTCAGAGCAGCAGGACGTCCACCTCGGCGCCTTCCTCAGCCGACGTGACGTCCTCCGGGAGCACGATCAGGCAGTTGGCCTGGGTGAACGCGGCCAGCAGGTGCGAGCCCGGCCCGCCGCGCGGTCCGACGATCCCGGTGACCTCCCGGTCGGACGGGGTGAACACGCCCCGCCGGTACTGGCGGCGCCCGGCGGGCGAGCTCATCGCCTCGGTCAGCCGGGCCCGCACCCGCCGCCGGGAGACGTCCGTGTGGCCCATCGCCGCCAGCAGCGCCGGGCGCAGGAAGGCCTCGAACGACACCAGCACGCTGACCGGGTTGCCGGGCAGCGCCACCACGGGCACGCCCTGCCAGCGTCCGCTGCCCTGCGGCCCGCCCGGCTGCATCGCGATCTTCGCGAACTCGACGCCTTGCCCGGTCAGCGCGTCCTTCACCACTTCGTACGCGCCCGCGCTGACCCCACCGGAGGTGACCAGCAGGTCGGCGCCGGCCAGCTTCGGCTCGATGACCTTGCGGAACTCCTCGACGTCGTCGACGACGCTGCGGACGACGTCGACCTCGCAGCCGAGGCCCCGGATCGCCGCGGCGAGCATCACGCTGTTGGACTCGTAGATCTGGCCGTGGCGCAGCGGGGCCGGCGCGTCGATCAGCTCGGTGCCGGTCGAGGCGACCACGACCCGCAACGGCCGGTGCACCCGCACCTCGGCGAGCCCGACCGCGGCCGCGAGGCCCAGCTGGGAGTGGCCCAGCACGGTGCCGGCGTGCAGGGCGACGTCGCCGGCGACGACGTCCTCGGCGGCGCGCCGGATGTGCGCGCCCTCGCGGGCGGGAGCGGAAATGGTCACCTGCGACGTGCCGCCGTCGGTGTCCTCGACCATCACGACGGCGTCCGCGCCCGGTGGCAGCGGCGCGCCGGTCATGATCCGGTGCGCGGTGCCCGGTTCGAGCGGCCGGACGTCGACCCGGCCCGCCGGGATGTCGTCGGCCACCGGCAGGGTCACCGGGGTGGTGGCTGCGTCATCGGCGCGGACCGCGTAGCCGTCCATCGCGGAGTTGTCGAAGGGTGGCAGCGAGACGCCGGCGCGCACGTCTTCGGCCAGGACGAGGCCGGCCGCGGCGGCGAGGGGCAGCATGGTCGCGGGGGCCGTGCCGAGGAGCGCGGCGACGCGGTCGCGGTAGTCGTCGACGGAGATCACCGGACCATCCTCCCCGCCTGCGGGACGCATGCAAGACTCTGCCCCGTCACAGGCACGCCTCAGGGGAGCACGCATGCAGGTCGGAATCCGTCAACAGCCTTCGTTCGCCGTCGCCCGGCTGATGCTGGCGCCCGGCGAGCCGTGCCAGGTCGAGTCCGGCGCGATGATGGCCACCAGCTACGGCGTGCAGGTGCAGTCGCAGGCGCAGGGCGGGATCATGAAGGGCCTCGGCCGCGCGTTCCTCTCCGGCGAGTCCTTCTTCATCTCCACCTTCACCGCGCCGCAGAACGGCGGCTGGGTCGACGTCGCCGCCAACCTGCCCGGCGACATCCAGGTGATCACCCTCGACGGCCGGACCGGCTGGGCCGTCACCCGCGGCTGCTGGCTCGCGTCGTCGCACGGCGTGCAGACCGAGACCAAGTGGGGCGGGATGAAGAACCTGATGGGCGGCGAGGGCGGCTTCCTGACCCACGCGACCGGCCAGGGTCAGCTGCTCGTCAGCTGCTACGGCGCGGTCGAGACCATCACGCTGCAGCAGGGCGAGATGGTGACCATCGACACCGGGCACGTCGTCGCGTACGCCGACACCGTGCAGTACCAGATCCGGAAGGTCGCGCAGGGCATCATCCAGTCCATGAAGAGCGGCGAAGGCCTGGTGTTCGACTTCGTCGGCCCCGGCCAGATCATGACGCAGACGCGCAACCCGTCGGCGCTGATCAGCTGGATCGTCTCCCACGTCCCGTCGCGCTGATGCGCGTCCAGACCCGGCACACGCCCACCTTCGGCGTCGCCCGCGTCCTGCTGGACCCGGGCGAGGCCGTGCAGGCCGCGCCGGAAACCCTGCTCGCCAGCCGGTTCGGGGTCACCGAGACGCCGGCCGGCCGCGGCGGTGTCCGCGCGGGCAAGAGCACGGCAGTGGTCTACACCGCACCGGCCGACGGCGGCTGGATCGACTTCGCGCCGCTGCGCCCGGGCGACGTCTACCCGCTCGACGTGGGCGGCGGCACGGGCTGGTCGGTGCACCGCGACGCGGTGCTGGTGCGGCCCTCGTCGGTCCGGCACGACGCCGGCTGGGGGCCGCTGCAGCAGCTCTTCGGCGCCGATTCGGGATTCCTCGAGCACTACAGCGGGACCGGGCCGCTCGTGCTGGCCGCGCCGGGCCCGGTGGACGCGTTCGACCTCGGGAAGGGCGAGCTGGTCACGGTCCGGCCGGACTACCTGCTGGCCTATCCCGACACCATCCAGTGCCGGTTGCGGGCCCTCGACCCGGGCGGGCCGCAGTCACTGCGCACCGGCGAAGGACTCGCTCTCGACTTCGCGGGTCCCGGGACGGTGCTCGTGCACGCGCGGAACCGACGCCTTTCGGGTTCGTGATCTTCGGACGAATTGCCCATTGCCGAGGGGAATAATTCCGGTAGCGTGATTGACACTTCCGCCGCTGGCATCCGCTCGGGCCAGCGGATCCTTTGTGCTGAGGGAGGGCGCCGTGGCTGTCGGCACCGTCAAATGGTTCAACTCGGAAAAAGGCTACGGGTTCATCGAATCCACGGAGGGGCCGGACGTGTTCGTCCACTATTCGGCCATCCAGTCCGAAGGATTCCGCACTTTGGACGAAGGCGATCGCGTCGAGTTCGAAGTCCAGTCGGGCCGGGATGGCCGGAGCCAGGCAGCCGACGTTCGAAAGGTTTCGTAACACGCCTGTCAGCTGATCGGTGAACCCCCGGCAGGCGCCGAACCAGGGGCGTTAGGCTGCGGGCGTGACAGGCGATGTGTCGGGGGACCTCACCGGTCGCCGGCTGGGCAACTACCGCATCGACGGAGTGCTCGGCAAGGGCGGCATGAGTGTGACCTACAAGGCCACGGATGTGCGGCTCGGCCGCAAGGTGGCCCTGAAGGTCATCGGTGACCACCTCGGGGCCGACGCCGAGTTCCGCGAACGGTTCGTCGACGAAGCGCGCAACACGTCCGCGATCGACCACGCCAACGTCGTGCCGCTGTACGACTTCGGCGAGCTCGACGGCATGCTCTACATCGCCATGCGCATGGTCGACGGCGGCGATCTCGCCGGGTTGATCTCGGGGGGACCCATCGCGCCGTCCCGCGCCCTGACGATGCTCGACCAGGTCGCGGACGCCCTCGACACGCTGCACAACCGTGGTCTGGTCCATCTCGACGTCAAGCCGGCGAACGTGCTGGTGACGAAGAAGGAGACCTCGCGCGAGCACGTCTACGTCGCCGACTTCGGGCTGACCCGGCGCGGCGCGACCGGGCACCGGACGCGCGGCGGCGACTTCCTCGGCTCGCCCACGTACGCGGCCCCCGAGCACCTGCGCGGGGAGCCACTGGACGGGCGCACCGACCAGTACGCGCTGACGTGCGTCCTCTACGCCTGCCTCACCGGGAGCCCGCCGTTCAAGGGCGACGTCCCGACGGTGATCAAGGGTCATCTCAACGGCGAGCCGCCGGCGATCTCCCGCGCCGTCGCGCTGCCGCCGGCGATCGACGAGGTGATCCGGCGCGGCATGGCCAAGAGCCCGGCCGACCGCTACGCCAGTTGCGTCGAGATGGTCGCGGCCGCGCGCCGCGCGCTCGGGCCCCTGGCGAACTCGGACACCCCGCCCGGCCCGCCCGGGTCCCATTCGGGCGGAATCCCCGCGCCGCAGCGTCCTGGTCAGGTACAACAGGGGCCGCATCAGAACAGCGCACCGCAGGGAGAGGGGGCCCCCGTGCACCCGTACGGAGGACAGCAGCCCGGCTACGGCCAGGGGCCCGGACCGCAGGGCCCGCAAGGCCCGCCGGGGCCGCCTGGGCCGCCGCCCGGTTACGGCTATCCGCAGCAGGGCGCACCACAGGGGCCGCCGCCCGGGATGCCGCCGCAGGGCCCACCCCCGGGGTACGGCTACCCGCCGCAGCAGGGCATGCCCCCGCAGGGCCCGCCGCCCGGCTACGGCCCGCCCGGCGACCCGATGCGGCTGCGCCCGCCGATGCCCGCCGGTGGTGCGGGCGCGTTCCACCAGCCGAAGAGCAGCGGTGGCAAGAAGTGGCTCTTCATCGTCCTCGGCCTGGTGGTCGTGGCCGGCTTGGTGGTGGGCGCGATCTTCCTCTTCGGCGACGGCGGCAGCGGTGGCGGCGGCCAGACGACGGCGCCGAACATCCCCGTCGGCCCGGGTGACTCGCAGACCAACCCGACTTCCTCGCTGAACGCGCCCCCGACGTCGATCAGCATCAAGCCGAGCTCCTGATCGTGCGGCGCTGAGCAGGTCTTCTTGCACTCTCACCCCGAGAGTGCTAAACACGGACTTGGCACTCGACGCCGTCGAGTGCCAAAGGTCGGGACGGTGAGGCTGACCCCCACCCGGGTCAGTCGTCCGTCGCGGGCACCGAGCCTGGCCGAGGAAGAGTCCTGCTGCCGCCGCTGTGGACAGCGCGGCGGTGGCGCCCAATACCGGAGGACCACACCGCAATGGCCAAACTGATCGCGTTCGACGAGGACGCCCGCCGCGGTCTTGAGCGCGGCTTGAACATCCTCGCCGAAGCCGTCAAGGTGACCCTCGGCCCGCGGGGCCGGAACGTCGTGCTCGAAAAGAAGTGGGGCGCGCCGACGATCACCAACGACGGTGTCTCCATCGCCAAGGAGATCGAGCTCGAAGACCCGTGGGAGAAGATCGGGGCCGAGCTCGTCAAAGAGGTCGCCAAGAAGACCGACGACGTCGCGGGTGACGGCACCACCACCGCCACCGTGCTCGCCCAGGCCCTGGTCAAGGAAGGCCTGCGCAACGTCGCGGCCGGCGCCGACCCGATCAGCCTGAAGCGCGGCATCGAGGCGGCCGTCGAGGCCATCACCGAGCAGCTGCACAAGGCCGCCGTGCAGATCGAGACCAAGGAGCAGATCGCTGCTACCGCCTCGATCTCGGCCGCTGACCGCACCATCGGCGAGCTGATCGCCGAGGCGCTGGACAAGGTCGGCAAGGAAGGCGTCGTCACCGTCGAGGAGAGCAACACCTTCGGTCTCGAGCTCGAGCTCACCGAGGGCATGCGCTTCGACAAGGGCTACATCTCCGGTTACTTCGTGACCGACCCGGAGCGTCAGGAAGCCGAGCTCGAGGACCCGTACATCCTCCTCTTCGGTTCCAAGATCTCCACCGTCAAGGACGTCCTGCCGCTGCTGGAGAAGGTCATCCAGTCCGGCAAGCCGCTGCTGATCATCGCCGAGGACGTCGAGGGCGAGGCCCTGGCCACCCTGATCGTCAACAAGATGCGCGGCACCTTCAAGTCCGTCGCCGTCAAGGCCCCGGGCTTCGGTGACCGCCGCAAGGCGATCCTGCAGGACATCGCGATCCTGACCGGTGGCCAGGTCATCTCCGAGGACGTCGGCCTCAAGCTGGAGAACGCGGACCTGTCCCTGCTGGGCAAGGCCCGCAAGGCCGTCATCACCAAGGACGAGACGACCATCGTCGAGGGTGCGGGCGACGCCGACCAGATCCAGGGTCGCGTCAACCAGATCCGCGCCGAGATCGAGAACTCGGACTCGGACTACGACCGCGAGAAGCTGCAGGAGCGGCTCGCGAAGCTGGCCGGCGGCGTGGCCGTCATCAAGGCCGGCGCCGCGACCGAGGTCGAGCTCAAGGAGCGCAAGCACCGCATCGAGGACGCGGTGCGCAACGCCAAGGCCGCCGTCGAAGAGGGCATCGTCGCCGGTGGTGGCGTCGCTCTCATCCAGGCTGCCGAGGCGGCCTTCGCGGGCCTGAAGCTCGAGGGCGACGAGGCCACTGGTGCCAACATCGTCAAGGTGGCCGTCGAGGCCCCGCTCAAGCAGATCGCGATCAACGCCGGCCTCGAAGGCGGCGTCGTGGTGGAGAAGGTCAAGGGCCTGCCGCAGGGTCACGGCCTCAACGCCGCCACGGGTGTCTACGAGGACCTGCTCGCCGCCGGCGTGCCGGACCCGACGAAGGTCACCCGCTCCGCGCTGCAGAACGCCGCGTCCATCGCGGCGCTGTTCCTGACCACCGAGGCCGTCGTGGCGGACAAGCCGGAGAAGGCTTCGGCCGCTCCCGCCGACCCGTCCGGTGGCATGGGTGGCATGGACTTCTGAGTCCGGTCGCTTGACTGGGAAAGCCCGGTCCGCTTCGGCGGGCCGGGCTTTCTTTATGAGCACGGTCTCATGGTTTGGTGAAGAACCAGACGGCGTAGGCGCCGACGATCACGACGCCGAGCGCGAGCACGCCGAGGCCCCCGAGCCAGGCGGTGCTCTTGTCGTCCGCTTCCAGCCCGACGACGATGGCGCCGATCCCGGTGAGCATGACCCAGATCGCCAGCCCCGCGGCGGTGTAGAGCACGAGCCGACCGGCTCGCACGCCGCCGGTGTCGCCGGCGGACAGCACGGCGTAGGCGGCGAAGGCGGTCAGCCCCAGCCCGGTGATCAGGTACAACCCGCCCAAGATCCCGACGACGACCTTGGGGGCGGTGTTTCCGTGATCCACAAGCGCGAACCCTAACCCCTCGAACGGGATTCGCGGTGAGGTTTTGGGCCACCCGGCCCAACGACCGCCGCCGAACGGCCCGGACGTCCCCTGACGTCCGGGCCGTTCGTTTCGTGACTTGCCGCGTCCCCCGACGGCGGCAGTCCCCCCGACCCGCGCCCCCCGGCGCGAGTGTCTTCAGCGCACCCCCGGCCTCCGGCGGGCTCCGGCTCCCCCTGCGAGCCGGAGCCCGCCCGCGTTCAGGAGTCCTCTTCGGGCGTCAGGATCGCGGCGGCGATGTAGACCGGGATGGCGATCCCGACCGACAGGAACACGGCAGCAACCAGGCCGAGCCGCAGGACGGTGGCATCGATGCCGAGGTAGGTGGCCCACCCGCCGCAGACACCGGTGAGCATCTTGTCGCTCCGGCTGCGGCGGAGCTTCTTGGTTTCCGGGGTGTACACGCTGTTCGTCATGGCTCAATGGTGTCTCTCGCGGGTGGTCGCCCACATCGGGAACGGCCCGGACCCCGACCCTGAAGTTGCCCTCGGGGAAAACCAGGTGCTCGCACCGCGGCCGGCCCGCTACAACTGTCGACATGAAGCACGACACCCCCGAGTTCGCCGCGATCGCCGAGCAGGGCACGATCCTGCGCTGCCAGGTCGGTTCCGGCCTGCACGGCACCGCCGTCGACGGTCAGGACGACCGCGACGAAATGGGGCTGTGCGTCGAACCCGCCGAGTACGTCACCGGCCTCCGGCGGTTCGAGCAGTACGTCTTCCGGACCCAGCCGGAAGGCGTGCGGTCCGGCCCCGGCGACCTCGACCTCATCGTCTACTCGCTGCGCAAGTGGATGCGCCTGGCGCTGACCGGAAATCCCACGATCCTGCTGCCGCTCTTCGTGCCGGACGCGGAAATCGTGCGGATCACCGAGCTCGGCCACGAACTGCGCGCCAACGCCGATCGGGTCGTGTCGCGGCTGGCCGGCCTGCGGTTCGCCGGGTACCTGCGGACGCAGCGCACGCGGATGCTCGAAGGTGCGTTGCGGGTCAACCGGCCCGAACTGATCGCGAAGTACGGCTTCGACACCAAGTACGCCATGCACATGGTCCGCCTGGGCGTCCAGGGCGTCGAGCTGCTGGAGACCGGCCGGATGACGCTGCCGATCGCCGAGCCGTGGCTGACCTGGCTGCGTGACCTGCGTCGCGGGAAGCACACCCAGGACGAAGCCGTCGCTGCCGCGGCCGAGCTGGAAGATCGGCTCGACCGGCTGACCCGGTGTGCGTCACCGTTGCCGGAAGAGCCCGATCGCGACTGGGCCGACCGGTGGCTGGTACACGCCTACGACTCAGCCTGGCGGCCTTGAACGCCGGGTCCGCGCTCAGCCCAGCGCGCGGACCCGGCTCAGCCGGTCTTCCCAAGCCGCCGCGACCCCGGGCGACGCCTCGTAGGCCGTCGTGGGCTCCGGAGCGGTCCGGAGAACCGGGAGGTATCCGTCCACAGGGGACAGTCGCTCCGTGCAGACATCCCCTTCCAGCAGGGAAAGCGTCCCGAGTCCACAAGCGAACTCCAGCGACGGCAGCGCGCCGGCCAACGCCAGTCCCGCCGCCAGGCCGACGCTCGTCTCCACCGCCGACGACACCACGCACGGTAGCCCGCACGCCTCGGCGACCTCCAGCGCGCGCCGGACACCGCCGAGCGGGGCGACCTTCAGGACCGCGATGTCCGCCGCCCCGGCGACCGCCACCTTCAACGGGTCCTCCGCGCGGCGGATCGACTCGTCGGCCGCGATCCGGACGTCCACCCGGCGCCGGACCGCGGCCAGCTCCTCGATCGACGGGCACGGCTGTTCCGCGTACTCCAGCCCGCCCGCCGCCTGGTCGAGGTCCGCGATCGCGCGCACCGCCGTGTCGACGTCCCACGCCATGTTGGCGTCGACGCGGATCGCGCCGCCGGGGCCGAGCGCGTCGCGGACCGCCTCCACCCGCGCGCAGTCGTCCGCCAGAGAGACACGCGGATCGGCGACCTTCACCTTCGCCGTGCGGCAGCCGGACGCGCGGACCAGCGCGTGCGCCTGCTCCGGCCCGACCACCGGCACCGTCGTGTTCACCTCGATCCGGTCGCGGACCGGCGCGGGCCAGCCGGTGTCGGCTGCCTCCCGTGCGGCCCGCAGCCACGGCACGCTCTCGGCGTCGGAGTAGTCGGCGAACGGGCAGAACTCGCCCCAGCCCGCCGGGCCGGGCAGCAGCACGCCCTCACGGACGGTGATACCGCGGAACCGGGTGCGCAGGGGAATCGCGTAGACCTTCATCGAGGCCGATCATGCCACCGTGCCGAGGCTCGCAAACAGGTGCCGAACTGCGCGTTTCCGGCAAGAATGAGTCCGTGGTCCTCGATTTCCGCGTGCTGGGTCCGGCCGAGGTCACGGCCGACGGCCGCCCGGTACCACTCGGGGGCAGCCGGCCGCTGATCGTGCTGGCCGGCCTTCTGCTGCGCGCGAACCGGGTGGTGCCGGTCGACGAGCTCGGCCGCTGGCTGTGGACCGACGACCGCCGCCGCTCCAAGGGCGCTCTCCAGACGTACGTGCTGCGCCTGCGCCGAGCCCTCGGCGACCAGGTCGCGATCCGCACCGAAAGCGGCGGCTACCTGATCGAGCTCGACGACGACCTGCTCGACCTGACCCGGTTCCGCGCGCTGGCCGTCCGCGGCAAAGCCGCGATGGACCGTGGCGAAAGCCGGCGGGCGGCCACCCACTTCGCCGAGGCGCTCGCGCAGTGGCGCGGCCCGGCGCTGCTGAACGTCGAGTCCGACGCGCTGCACCGCGACGAGGCCGGCCAGCTGGCCGAGGAACGGCTGCGCGTGCGCGAGCAGTGGGCGGACGCGCTGCTCGAAGTCGGCGAAGACGGCACCGTCGTCCCCGAGCTCGCCCGGCTGACCAGGGAAAATCCGCTGCGGGAGCGGCTGCACGAGCAGCTGATGATCGCCCTGTACCGATCGGGCCGCCAAGCCGAGGCACTGGACGTCTACCGCCGGATCAGCGGCGTGCTGGCCGACGAGCTCGGGCTCGATCCCGGGCCGTCGCTGCAGCGCACCCGGCAGGCGATCCTGACCGGCGCGGACGACGGCGATCCCGTGCGGCTCGCGCGGTACCGGCTCGGCGTCGAGCCGCAGGTACCGCACCAGCTGCCCGCCGACCTGCGGACCTTCTCCGGGCGCGAATGCGACCTCAAGGCGTTGCACGCGCTGCTGCCGGAGGCGGTCGACGCCGGCGCGTCGACACCGATCGCGTCCGTCGAAGGCATGGGCGGCATCGGCAAGACGACCCTGGCCGTGCACTTCGCGCACGAGATCGCGGACCGGTTCCCCGGCGGGCAGGTCTACCTGAACCTGCGCGGCTACGGCCCGTGCGATCCGGTCGAGCCGTCGGCGGCGCTGGAGGCCATGCTCACCGCGCTCGGCGTCCCGTGCGAGGCGATCCCCGGCGACCTCGACGGCCGCGCGGCGAGCTGGCGGACGCACACCGCGGGACGGCGGCTGCTGGTCGTGCTGGACAACGCCAGCCGCACCGAGCAGGTGAGCCCGCTGCTGCCCGGGCCCGGCTGCCTGGTCGTGATCACCAGCCGCTGGCAGCTGCGCGCGCTGGTCGCGACGCACGGCGCGCACCGGATCGCGCTGGAGGAGCTCGGCGACGAGGACGCCGTCGCGCTGCTGGCGGCCACGATCGGCTTCGACCGGGTCGCCCGCGATCCGGCGGCCGCCGAGCGGTTCGTGCGGTACTGCGGCGGGCTGCCGCTGGCCATCCGGATCCTCGCCGTGCGCGCGGCCCAGTTCCCCGACCTGCCGCTCGACGAGTTCGTCGGCTCCCTCGACAGCGACCTGCTCGGTTCGTTTGACCTCGCCGACGGCGAAGGCACCAACATCCGGTCCGTGGTTTCGTACTCCTACCAGGCACTGCAGCCGTCGACGGCCCGGCTGCTGCGGCTGCTCGGCCTGCTCACCGGCGTCGACTTCACCGCGCCGGCGGCGGCCGCGGTCGCCGGGCTGGACGTCGCCGCGACCCGGCCGATGCTCGAAACCCTGGCCGCCGCGCACCTGCTCGCCCAGCCGCGGCCGGGCCGCTACCAGTTCCACGACCTCATCCGGGCGTACGCCGGCGAAGCGGCTTCGCAGGTGGACTCGGCTTCGCAGCGTGACGCCGCTTTGGACCGGTTGCTGGGTTGGTACTCGGCGTCGGCGCTGAACGCGTCCCGGCTGATGCGGCCGGAGCGCTACTACCGGCTGCTGGAACTCGACGACCTCGAGGGCGGGCTGGTGTTCCGGTCGTACCACGAGGCGCTGGACTGGTTCGGCGAGGAGTGCGGCAACCTCATCGCGGCGGTGCACCTGGCGCGGCGCCGGGGCCGCGACGACGTCTGCTGGAAGCTGGCTTGGCTCCTGCAGAGCTATTTCATGACACGCTCGCGCCTCGACGACTGGCGGTCGGTGTTCGCGGTGGCGCTCGAAGCCGCGCGAGCGAGCGGCCACCGGCCGGGCGAGGCGGGAATCCTGAGCGGGCTCGGCGTCGTCAACGGCGTCGCCCGGCAGTACCCCGAGTCACGGCGGTACCTGGAGCAGGTGCTCGCGATCCAGCGCGCGCTCGGGGCACGCGAGGGCGAGGCGCGGGCGCAGTACAACCTGGCGATGGCGGCGCACAACCTCGAAGACTGCGCCTGGGCATACGAACACGGCATGCAGGCGCTGGAGATCGTCCGCGAGCTGGGGCTCGGGCACTTCGAGGCGAGCGTGCTGCGGGCGCTGGGCGACATCTGCACGTCGATGGGCGATCACGAGCAGGCGCTGCGCCTGGCCGACGCGGCGCTGGCGATCCTCGGATCGGACGGGCGCCCGGTGGACACCCGGTTCACCCAGCACACGCGCGGCCTGGCCCTGATCGGCCTCGGCCGGTTCGCGGAAGGCATCGCGTGCATCCGCGACTCGGTGGAGATGTTCTTCGCCATGGACGAGCAGTACGAGGCGGCGGACGTCCTGGCCCAGCTGGGCACGATCCACCTCCGCCACGGCGACGCGGCGCCGGCCCGCGAGTGCTGGCTCCGTTCGGTGCGCCTGCTGACGGAGCTGGGGCACCCGGACGCGGACGACGTGCGCGCCAAGCTGGCGGCGCTGGTCGTGGTGGGGGCCTGAGTCTTCGGAACCGGCCGGCTCACGTGCCGACCCCCAGTGGCAGCACGCAAGCCGGCCCGGCCCGAAAGTCCACTCAAGCCGATTGCGCTCACTGTCCGCTCACTGTCTCGTGATCGGGGCGACGCCGAGCAAATCGGCGAGGCATTCGGCGTTCCGGGGAGCTTCCACTTTGACGTCGTTGTCGAAGTAAACGTGCACGTCACGCCGTCCGCCGTCGTGCCAAGCCCGGATCTTCCCGGCCCACTTGCGCAGGGCTTGGCCGGAGTAGCCGCTGACGTAGAGTTCTTCGGCGCCGTGCAGCCGGACATAGGCGAAGTCGGCGGTCTGGTGTTCGAGGAACGGCCATTTGCCGGCGGTGTCGGCGACGACGAGGGCGATGCCGTGTTCTTTGAGGAGATTCTTGGCGGCGGGTTCGGCGAAGCTGGGGTGGCGGACTTCCAGGGCGTGCCGCAGCGGTTTCCTTGCCCCGGCTTCGAGGAACGGCGTGCCCTTCAGTTTGTCGTCGTGCTTCGCCGCCAGCTGGGCGGCATCGGTGGTGGTGCGCGGGAGGAGAGCGAAGAAGCTCTCGAGCCGATCGGGGTCGAAGGCGAGTCTCGGCGGCAGCTGCCACAGGAAGGGACCCAGTTTCGCGCCTAGGGCGAGAACGCCGGAGGCGTAGAAGTTGGCGAGGGCGGTCTCGACGTCGCGAAGCTGCTTCATGTGGGTGATGAAACGCCCGCCCTTGACGGCGAAGAGGAAGTCGGCGGGGGTTTCGTCGAACCAGGCGCGGTACCGCTCGGGACGCTGGAGCGAGTAGAAGGACCCGTTGATTTCGACGGCGTTCATCCGCCGCGAGAGGTATTCGAGTTCCCGCCGCTGCGCGAGCCCGGGTGGGTAGAACACCCCGCGCCACGGGGGATAACGCCACCCAGAGGTCCCGATCCGGATCTCGGCGATTGCTCTCACCGCCTTTCCGCGAACGGTGATGCCCGTTCGCCTGGACGGCCAAACGCACGCCCGCCCGGACGGCCGGACCGGAGGTTGGGACGGGCGGCCCAATCCGGCGGACGCCCGTCTCACCGGACCTTTGAAGTAATGGCTCAAGCGTTGACCTCTCGGAGGGGTGGTGCGGATGCATCGGGTCGCAAGTGGCCGGGCCGCGCTCGCGACCGACTCTCACGCCCAGGAAAACCGCCAATGCCGTGACTGCACCAACCCCGACGCGTACTCCCGCAGATTCCCCGGCTGCCCCGCAAACGTCGGCAGGCTGAACGCCCGATGCTCCGCCGCGACCGTCAGCGCCCGAGCCTGGTTCCTCGGCGGCGCCGCCACCGAAAGCTCGATCGTGTCGAACCCCAGTACCACCAGCGTCGCCCCGAACCTGTCTTCCCAGCTCCGCAGGACCGCCGACAGCTCCGCCACCTGGTCCGTGCACTTGATCATCCCCGTCCACCCCAGCAGCGCCGGGATGTCGGCCGGGCGCTCCGTCTGGACCAGGCCCAGCCGGTGCGGCGCGCGCGTGGCCAGGATCGAACCCGTGTTGCCCGCCTCGGCCAGTGGGTCGGACCTGCGTGGGCTGCGCTTGGCCAGCCCCGGGAAGCGGGCGCCGAACGGCCTCAGGCACGCGCCGTCGCAGCAGGAGGTGTCCCACCAGCGGGACAGGGCTCCCGCCGGGTCGGCCGCGGCCACCCGGTGGCCGGTCGGGGCCAGCCTGCCCCGGTCGTCGATCCAGTCCTCGCCGTTCGCCGCGAAGCGCTGGTCGTGGGGGATCAGCACCGGCCACAGCCCGGACCGCTCGAACTCGGCCACGCAGCCGAGGTAGCGCTCGGGCCGGGTCAGCGGCAGGTCGGACACCCACAGCCGGCCGTGCCACGACCCCGGTGGCAGGGTCTGGACCGGCGGCGCGGGCGTACCGGGGCGGAGCGGTGCGATCGTCATGGACGTCCCCTCGAACTTGTGTTCGGTTACTGCACCTCGAACAGTAGTTCGAGGGTCTGACAATTTCCAGCGTTTCGGCCGCTCATCCGTTCGAGTGAATCTGCAAATGTGCAGGTCAGGACGACGCTGGGACTCATGTGACACAAGATGTTGCTGAGGCACGCCACTGCGCCGAAGGGGTGGCGCAACCGACACGAGACGATCCCGACAGACCGGTCACCTGTGCGGATCTTGCTTAGCCGGAGATCGGTTGCCAGGCTCTCCGTCAAGGAGCAACACGATCAAGGCGAGGGCGGAGGGGCGGATGGAATTCCACGTGCTCGGCCCGGTCGAGGTCGTGGTCGCGGGGCACCCGGCCGGCCTCGGCGGCCCGAAACCGCGCACGCTGCTCGCGCTGCTGGCCGTGAACGCGGGCCACGTGGTCCAGCTGGAGCAGCTGATCGACGCGATCTGGGGCGAAGAACCACCGGACCAGGCGCGCGCCGCCGTCTACACCTACGTCTCCGCCCTGCGCCGGGCGCTGGCCGACGGCGGTGACCCCGAAGTCATCGCGCGCAGCGGCGGCGGCTACCGGCTGGCCGTCGACGTCGACCAGGTCGACCTGCACACCTTCATCCGGGAGGCGTCCGCGGGCCGTCGCGCCAAGGCGGCCGGCGAACCCGGCCGGGCGGTCGCCCACCTCCGGCAGGCGCTCGCGGTGTGGCGGGGAAGTGCACTCGGCGGCACGCAGGGCAGGTGGGCCGAGAACGAACGCGCCCGGCTGGCGGAACTGCGGGTCGCGGCGCTGGAGGACCGCGTCGACGTCGAGCTGGAGACCGGCGCCGGCGAGTCGCTGGTCCCGGAGCTGACCTCGGCCGTCGCCGAGCACCCGCTGCGCGAACGGCTGCGCGCCCAGCTCATGCTCGCCCTGCACCAGAGTGGCCGCCGGGGCGACGCGCTCGCCTGCTACCAGGACGGCCGGAAGACGCTGCTCGCCGAACTCGGCCTGGAGCCCGGCCCGGTGCTGCTCGCGGCCCACGAGCGCGTCCTGCGCGACGAGCACGAGACGCCGGCGTCCCGGCCGGGAACCGACCTGCGCGTCCCCCGGCCGAGCCAGCTCCCGTTCGACATCGCCGACTTCACCGGCCGCGGGCACGAAGTGGCGGAGCTGACGCGGTGGCTGTCCGCCGGCGAGACCGTCGGCTCGCGGCTGTGCGCGGTCTACGGCAAGCCCGGTGCGGGCAAGAGCACGGTCGCCGCGCACGTCGCGCACCGCGTCCGCGAGCAGTTCCCGGACGGCCAGCTCTACGCCTCGTTGCGCGGGGTGCAGGCCGTCCGCGCCGATCCGGTCGAAGTGCTGGCGGGTTTCCTGCGTGCGCTGGGCGTGGCGGAGGCGGACATCCCTGCGCGCCTGGAGGAACGCGCCCAGCTCTACCGCACGCTGCTCGCCGACCGGCGCATCCTCGTGGTGCTCGACGACGCGTCCGACGAACGCCAGGTTCGTCCGCTGCTGCCCGGCGGCCACGCCTGCGCGGCGCTGGTGACCAGCCGGGAACGCCTCGGCGCCCTCGGCGGCGCGGCCCACCTGCACCTGCCCGTGCTGGACGAAGCGGAAGCCTTGGACCTCCTGGGCCGGGTCATCGGCGACGCCCGCGTGGCGGAACACCCCGAAGCCGCCCGCGAGCTGGTGCGCCTGTGCGGCAACCTGCCGCTGGCCGTGCGGATCGCCGGCGCCCGCCTCGCGGCCCGGCCGCAGTGGAAGGTCGGCAGGCTCACCGAGCGGCTTCGCGTGCAGCACCGGATCCTGCAGGAGCTCACCCTCGGCGACCTCGAGGTGCGCAGCAGTTTCGCGCTCAGCTACGACGGCCTGGACGATCGCGAACGGGCCGCGTTGCGCCGGCTCGGCCTCCTCGACGTCTCCTCGTTCGGCGCGTGGGTGGTGGCGCCCTTGCTCGACTGCGACGGCCACGAAGCGGAGGAGGTCGTCGAGCGGCTCGTCGACGCCCAGCTCCTCGATGTGTCCATTGTGGATGATGACGGCGGTGCCCTGCGGTACCAGATCCACGACCTCACGCGCGCCTTCGCCCGCGAACGCGGTGAGGCGGAGGAGCCCGCGGACGAGATCAAGGCGTCGGCCGAGCGGGCGGCCGAGTGCTGGCTCGGGCTCGTCGAGCTCGCGGGCCGCCGGGCGCCGCACGCGCCCGCCGAGGGCAGCGCGCTGGCCCGGTACCTGGCGCCGGCGCAGATCGACGAGCTCCTGACCGACCCGGAGGCGTGGTTCGACGCGGAGCAGACCGGCCTGGTCGGGGTGGTCGAGCGCGTCAGCGGGCTGGACCTCACCGACGTCGCCACCCGGCTGGCGGCGGCGTTGTGCTCGTCGGTGTTCGCCGTGCGCAACCTGTTCGGCCAGTGGTGGCGCACGCACAACGCCGCGCTCGCGGCCGCGCGCCGGACCGGCGACCGCATCGGTGAGGCGCGGCTGCTCTCGGGGCTGGGCTGGCTGCGCTACGAGCAGGACCGCTTCGACGAGTCGATCGCCTACCACGAGCAGGCCCTCGCCGCCTACGAGCTGGACGGCGACCGCCGCGGGCAGGCCATGAGCCGGCTCGACCTCAGCGTCGTGCAATGCGAGTACGGCCAGTTCGCCCAGGCCCGGCACTCGCTCGACCTCGCCCTGCCGGCGCTGCGGGAGCTGGGCGAGACGCAGGCGGAGATCCAGGCGCTGCACGGGCTCGGCCGCGTCCTCACCGAACAGGGCGAACTGGACGAGGCACTGGTCGCCGCCGAACTTGCCGTGGCGGGGTACGTGTCGACGGGCGACGGGAGCAGCCGCGCGCTCGCGCTGCGCTCGGTGGGCCTCGTCCACCGCGCTGCCGGACGGCTCGCCGAGGCGGACCGGTGCAGCCAGGAGGCGGTGGACCTGCTGCGCGCCGACGACGACCCGCTGATGTCCGCCTACGCCGCGCAGGCGCTCGCCAAGGTCCGCATCCGCCAGGGCCGGGGCGAGGAGGTGCGCGAGGCGATGCTCGCCTGCCTCGCCACGTGCCACGAGATGCAGGACGGCTTCGGCCAGGGACTGATGCTGCGCACCCTGGGTGAGCTGGAGCTCGCCGCCGGGCGGCTCCTCGACGCGCGGGCCCACCTCGAGCGGTCGGTCCAGTGGTGGGACGCGCTGATGCTGCCGGTGTGGCGGGCGCGTGCCCTGCGCGATCTCGCCACGACGCTGGACGCCCTCGGCGAGACCGCCGGCGCCGAAGCGGCGTGGACGGAGGCCGCGGGCATCTTCCGGCTGCACGGCAGCCGGGAGGCGCGGGAGCCCCGGCCGGTGCTCCGGCTCTCGAAGCCGGCTGAAAGTTCTCCTTCCGTTCGGCGCTGATCGGGACGTTTCCCCTGGTCAACGCATCAAAAAAGGCTTTCAGGTTTCTTTGAACCCGGCGGGAGAAGCTTCTTTCCGTCCCGAGGAGGACGCAGGGGGCCGCAAGCACAGCGCCCCTCGGGACCTGCGGATCTTTCCCAAGGTGAAGAAGGGAACAATCATGTCCACGCTCAAGAAGACACTGGGCCGGGCCGCCACCGTGGCGCTCGTCGCGGGGATCGCGTTCGGCGGCCTGCAGACGACCGCGTCCGCCGGGGACCTCCCGCCGGGTGCGAACCGCATCGGCGTGCTGGCCGGCGGCAAGCTGCACGTGAAGGAGGGCGACCTCTACGCCCCCTGGGTCGAAGAACTGAGCGGGGTGCAGAAGTTCGAGATCGCGGGCGACCGGATCGGCGTGCTGACCGCGGACTCGCGGCTCTTGGTCAAAGAAGGCAACCTGTGGACGAGCTGGGTCGAAGAAGCGGGTAACGTCCGCGACTTCCGGCTCGTGGGCAACCGGATCGGCGTGGTGCGCAACGACACCACGGCCGCGGTCAAGGACGGCGCGCTGAACGCCGCCTGGGTCGAGGAGACCAGCGGCGTCAAGGACCTGGAGCTGACCCCGAACCGGGTCGGCGTGGTGTTCGACAACGGGCTCGCGACCGTCAAGGAGGGCGACCTCTACGCGCCGTGGGTGGACCAGATGGGGGCCGTTGCCGACCTCGAGCTCTCCGCCGACCGGATCGGTGTCCTGCGCACCGACGGAACGGTGGCCGTCAAGGAGTCGAACCTCTGGTCCAACTGGGTCGAGGAAACCTCCGGCGTCAAGCAGCTCGAACTCTCCGGCAGCCGCATCGGTGTCGTGCTCGACAACGGGTTGGCGACCGTCAAGGAGGGCAACCTCTACGCGTCGTGGGTGAACCAGCTCGCCAATGCCGCCAACCTGCAGATCGCCGGTGACCGCATCGGCGTGCTGCGCACCGACGGGAGCGTCACCGTCAAGGACGGCGGTCTCTACGGGACCTGGGTCGAGCAGACCGGCGGCGTCCAGCAGCTGGCGCTCGCCGCGGCCGGCGCCACCTCGACCGGTGGCCAGGTCTCGCTGGCCGACATCACCGCCGTCTACGGCTCGACCTACGCCACCGACACCGTCGCGGCCGGGCTGCCGAGCCTCAACGCCGAGATGGCCGCCGGGAGCATCACCACGCCGAGCCGCAAGGCCGCGCTGCTCGCCACGCTCAAGCACGAGAGCGGCTTCCGCTACAACGCAGGTGAAGCGGGCAACGGCGACGTGTACCGCGGCCGCGGGTTCATCCAGCTGACCAACGACTTCAACTACCGGTCCGCCGGCAACGCGCTCGGCCACGACTTCCTGAGCTACCCCGACGACGCCGCCACGGTCGACTGGAGCGCCAAGATCGCCCGCTGGTACTGGACCTCCCATAACATCAACGGCGCCGCGGACAACTACGACATGGGCGCAGTCGGCCGCGCGATCGGCTACTCCTACGGCCTCGACCCGACCGAGTCGCTCAACCGCTGCGCGGACTACAAGAAGGCGCTCGCCTACTTCAACGGCGGCTCGCTGCCCGTCGCCGACGGCGCCATCACCTGCACCCGCTGATCCTCGTTGCTTCCCAAGGAGAACGTCATGTCGCTCAAACGCGTCACCACGACCGTCCTCGCCGCCGCCGTCCTCGCCCTGCTGGGCGCCGTTCCCGCCAGCGCGGACTCGCGGACCGACGTCCGCGACCTCGCCGCCGCGAACGCGCACAAGCAGACCTGCAGCACGAACAGCCTCGGCGGCGTCGGGTTCATGGACAGCTGCCGGATGCAGTGGGCCTGGTGCGCCGACTTCGTCAGATGGGTGTGGGGCAACCGGAACCTCAACACCGACCGGCTGACCGCCGCCGCGGGCAGCTTCTACCTGTACGGCCAGCAGAAGGGCACGCTGCACACCGATCCCGGGTACGTCCCGCAGGTGGGCGACGCGGTCGTCTTCAACTACCAGGGCAACGGCTACGCCGACCACGTCGGCATGGTCGACACGGTCAACGCCGACGGCACCATCCGCACGATCAACGGCAACTGGGGCAACGGCGGCCCCGGCAGCACCAGCGTCGAGTACGGGTCCGGGCCCGGCCGGGTCGGCCAGTACCTCGCCGGCCAGCAGATCTCGGCGTTCGTCAGCCCGGCCGGTCTGACCGACCCGGCGAAGCCCGCCACGCCCCGCCTGGGTGTGCTGCTCCAGGACGGCTCGGTGCAGGTGAAGGAAGGCAACCTCTACGCGGGCTGGACCCTCGTGCACGGCGGCGGTATCGCCAAGTCCGAAGTGCACGGTGACATGGTCGGCGTGCTCACCGGCAGCGGAGACTTCTACGTCAAGCAGGGCAACCTGTACCAGGGGTGGGTCCTGCAGGCGAACAACGTCAAGGACTTCGCGCTCGAGTCGTCGACGGGCCGCGTCGGCATCCTGCGCACCGACGGCACGGTCGCGGTGAAGGAGGGTGGCCTGCAGGGCGGCTGGGTCGAGGAGACCGGCAATGCCAAGGAGGTCGAGCTCTCGGGTGACTACATCGCCGTCGTCGACCAAAGCGGTGCGGTGTACGCCAAGCAGGGCAACCTGTACGCGAGCTGGGTCACCGAGCTGGGTGCCGCGGCCGACGTCGAGCTGGACGCGAGCACCGGCCGCATCGCGGTCGTCCGCACCGACGGTTCGCTGACGGTCAAGGAAGGCGGCCTCTACGGTGCCTGGGTCGAGCAGACGTCGGGCGTGAAGCAGGTCGACCTGTCCGGCGACTACCTCGGTGTCGTGTTCACCAACGGCTTGGCGTCGGTCAAGCAGGGCAACCTGTACGCGGGCTGGATCAACCAGCTCGCCAACGCGGCCAAGATCGAGGTCGACGCCCCGACCGGCCGGGTCGGTGTCCTGCGCACGGACGGTTCGTTGGCCGTCAAGGACGGCGGCCCGTACGGCGCCTGGGTCGAGCAGACCAGCGGGGTCGGCGACTTCCAGGTGACGAACTACTGATCGCTGGGGGTAGGGGTGAGGGCCACGTCGAGGGGGCGTGGCCCTCACCCTTGTGATGCGAGCGGTGCGCTGAGGCCGCTCCGGTGGCCAACTCACCGCCCGCAGCGGCCAACTCGCCCGGGTTCTCCGGCGTGTTGGCCGTTGCGGCGGCCGAGTTGGCCGCTCCGGTTGGCACCGACGTCGGCTGAACGGCTCAGAGCGGCCGGAGCAGGTCGTCCGCGTCCACGATGTGGTAGGCGTACCCCTGCTCCGCGAGGAACCGCTGCCGGTGCGCCGCGTACTCCGTGTCCACCGTGTCGCGCGAGACGATCGAGTAGAAGTGCGCCTGCCGCCCGTCGCCCTTCGGACGCAGCAACCGCCCGAGCCGCTGGGCCTCCTCCTGCCGCGAGCCGAACGTGCCCGAGATCTGGATCGCCACCGAGGCTTCCGGCAGGTCGATCGAGAAGTTCGCCACCTTCGACACCACCAGCGTCCGGATCTCGCCACGGCGGAACTTGTCGAACAGCTCCTCGCGCTCCTTGTTGCGGGTCGAGCCCTGGATCACCGGGGCGTCGAGTTCGTCGCCGAGCATCTCCAGCTGGTCGAGGTAGGCGCCGATCACCAGGGTCGGCTCGCCGGCGTGCTTGGCGACGATCGACTTGATCACCGGGGTCTTCGTCAACGCCGTCGCCGCCAGCTTGTAGCGCTCGTCGGCCTCGGCCGTGGCGTACTCGAGGCGCTCCGCGTCGGTCAGCGTCACGCGGACCTCCGTGCACTCCGCCGGGGCGATCCAGCCCTGTGCCTCGATGTCGCGCCACGGCACGTCGTAGCGCTTCGGGCCGATCAGCGAGAAGACGTCGCCCTCGCGGCCGTCCTCGCGGACCAGCGTGGCCGTCAGGCCGAGGCGCCGCCGGGACTGCAGGTCCGCCGTCATCCGGAACACCGGGGCCGGGAGCAGGTGGACCTCGTCGTAGACGACCAGGCCCCAGTCCCGGGAGTCGAACAGCTCCAGGTGCCGGTACTCGCCCTTGGTCTTGCGGGTGACCACCTGGTAGGTGGCGATCGTGACCGGCCGGATCTCCTTCTTCTCCCCGGAGTACTCGCCGATCTCCTCCTCGGTCAGGGACGTCCGCGCGATCAGCTCGCGCTTCCACTGGCGCCCGGCGACCGTGTTCGTCACCAGGATCAGCGTCGTCGCCGCCGCCTTCGCCATGGCCGCGGCGCCGACCATCGTCTTGCCCGCCCCGCAGGGGAGCACGACGACGCCCGAGCCGCCCGCCCAGAACGCCTCCGCCGCCTGGCGCTGGTAGTCGCGCAGCTGCCAGTCCGTCTCGTCCAGCGCGATCGGGTGTGCTTCGCCATCGACGTACCCGGCCAGGTCCTCGGCCGGCCAGCCGACCTTCAGCAGCGCCTGCTTCAGCCGCCCGCGCTCGGACGGGTGGACGATGACGGTGTCCTCGTCGATCCGCGCGCCGATCATCGGGCTGATCTTCTTGTTCCGGACGACCTCGGTCAGCACCGCGCGGTCGGTGGTCGACATGACCAGCCCGTGCGCCGGGTGGTTGGCGATCTGCAGCCGCCCGAACCGGCCCATGACGTCGACGACGTCGATCAGCAGCGGCTGTGGCACCGGGAAGCGCGAGTACGTCGTCAGGGCGTCGACGACCTGCTCGGCGTCGTGGCCCGCGGCACGCGCGTTCCACAACGCCAGCGGCGTGATCCGGTAGGTGTGCACGTGCTCCGGCGCCCGTTCCAGCTCCGCGAACGGCGCTATCGCGATGCGCGCGTCATCGGCCTGGGGGTTGTCGACCTCCAGGAGCACGGTCTTGTCGGACTGGACGATCAGCGGGCCATCAGTCACAACTACTGTTATACGTGCCTCGCTCCGGTCCGCTTCTCTCGCGGGTCCGCCGGTGGGACGAGGTGCCGAGGGGATCACTGGAGGGCACGTTGACCACACCGCCGTTCGACGACAATCCGTTCCGGTCGCCGCGCTACGCGCAGCCTGGGCCGATGCCGCCCGTTCCCGGGCAGCACCAGATTCCGCACTGGTTCACCACGAAGGTGAAGATCACGCTGGTCGCGTGCGTCGTCGCCGCGCTGGGCCTGGGCGCCCTCGGCGCGATGGGCATCTACTGGGCCGACCGCAGCGGACCGCCGTCGGACGGTGACTGCCTGTACCTGACGCGCGAGGGGGCCGGCAAGCTCGCCTACCACCGCGTCGGCTGTTCCGCGAACAACGCGACGTTCAAGGTCGAGAACACCTATCGCGGGGCCATCGCGTGCGGCTCCGGCGACTACGTGCGGTTCCGGCTCGGCTCCGGCTCCGGCCAGACACTCTGCCTGGCCTTGAACGTCAAGGCCGGCGACTGCCTGCGTGACGTCGACGACGAGAGCACGATCGGCAAGGTCCTCTGCACCGACGCGACGGCGCAAGAGCGCGTCGAGATCCTCTCCGGCTTCGGCCGCGACGACAACTGCGAAGGCGCCGACAAGGTGCTCAGCTACGCCGGCCCGCCGGCTCGCACGGTGTGCCTGATCAAGACCGGCGAGAACATCTAGCTGCTGCAGCAGCAGAGCGCTGCCCAGGCTCCGAAGCCCGAACCCAAACGTCTTGAATGAGTCATTCAGGACCTCCGAGGTCCTGAATGACTCATTCAAGACCTTTGCACTCGCCGCGGTGCTCGGCGTCGCCGGTGGCCGCGCGGACGACGTCGACCTGGCCGGTGCAGCCGGGTGGCGTGGCGTGGTCGCCGAGGTCGAGGAGCAGCCCGCGGCCGTCGTGCAGCAAGGTCGAGAGCCGCGTCGGCCCGGCCGCCGTCGTGAGGTCGAGGTCCGGGACGCGGTGCGCGCCGGGGTAGTCCAGGCCGAGGCCGGACAGCAGCCCGCTGAAGTAGCGGTTGGCGTCCGGCAGCCGCATGAGGTCGACGACGATCTCACGCAGCGCCTCGACGTTCTCGCCGCGCTCAGGGGCGGTGAACACGCGCTGGGCCGCCGTGTGCCGCAGCACGCGCGCGGCCGCCGGGTGACGTTCGGCCTGGTAGGTGTCCAGCAGCCCGGACGGCGCCGTCCCGCGGACGGTCGCGGCCAGCTTCCAGCCGAGGTTCATCGCGTCCTGGACACCCAGGTTGAGCCCCTGGCCGCCGAGCGGCGGGTGGATGTGCGCGGCGTCACCGGCGAACAGGACCCGGCCGTGCCGGTACCGCTCCAGCTGCCGCGTCGCGTCGTTGAACCGCGAAGCGCCGTACACCTCGCCCAGGCGCGTCTCGGCGCCGTACAGGGCTGTCAGCGCTTCGGTGACCTCGGTGTCCGGCACCGGCGCGTCACGGCCCGGCTGGCGCGTCGTGGAGCCGAAGACGAACCGGTGGGCGCCGTCGCCAAGCGGCGTGAGCATCGACCAGTAGCCGTCGACCTGCCGGGTGACCTGGCTGAAGTGCCCGGCGCGGGCCGGTACCAGGCCGGACGCGGCGGCGAGCCGGATGTGCGCCAGCGTGGCGACGTAGGTCTCGGTACGGCCCGGGAACGGCACTCCGACGGGGCGCACAGCACCGCCGGACGGTGCCGTGCGCCCCGTCGCAGGCCACCAGCCAGCGGGCCCGGAGGCCGTCGACCGTGACGCCGTCCGCGTCGGCGTCGACCGCGGTCACCTCGTGCCCCCGCCGCAAGACAGCCCCGTGCCGCACCGCGTGCGCGGCCAGCATCGCCTCGACGTCGTCCTGGGTCCGGTTCAGCACCCGCGGGTGCCGCGTCCGCCAGACGCTGTGGTCGAGCGCGACCGGCAGCCCGGCGAAGTGCCCGCTCGGGCCGTCGGCCTGCTGGTCCGCGGGATCCAGGCCGCGCAGCTCCAGGAGCTCCGCGGTCCGCGGCTGGAGCCCGACCGGCCGCGGCAGCCCTGGCCCGGACCGGCGTTCGAGCACGGTCACGCCGACCCCGGCCAGGGCGAGTTCTCCGGCCAGCAGCAGGCCGGTCGGGCCGACGCCGGCGATCAGGACGTCGGTCATCGTGCACTCCTCAAGTAGACTGAGTGCAAAAGTAGACCAGGTGCAGGTTTGGCGGTAGCTAATATCCGGTCTGGTCGGGGAGCAGGGACTGGACGTCGAGGCGGTTCGCCAGCAGGCCCGAGTTGTGCATCAGGTCGGCGACGCGCTGCAGCCGGATGCCGTTGAGCGACGCCGGGTACGAGCCGAGTGAGATCAGCGCGGCCGTGGTCGCGTCGATGTCGGAGAACTTCGGCAGCGCGTCGCGCACGACCGCCGGGTCCGTCGCGCTCTGCTGGGCCGCGCCCAGACCGGTGCGGAACGCCCGGAGGGTTCGCGGGTTGGCCTGCGCGAACGGTTTCGCGGCGGTGTAGCCGGAGAGCGGGAAGCCGAGCGTCGAACCGCGCGCGCCGTCGGCGAGGATGTGCGCGCCGAGGTCCTTCTCGGCGCGGGTGATGTACGGCTCGATCATCAGCGCGGCGTCGGCGTCGCCCGCCTGCAGGGCCGGTGGCATCCGGTCGAACGGCACCGCCCGGAACTTGATCTTCGCTTCGTCGACGCCCGCGGTGCCGAGCACCGAGCGCGCGACGAGCGCGCCGATGTCGTCGAGCATGTTCACCGCGATCTCGGGCGACTTCTTGGCCGTCGGCACGGTGTAGTCCGAGTCCGGCAGCGTCACCAGGGCCATCGTGTTGGGGCCGGCCGTGTAGGCCTCGCCCTGCAGCTGCAACGCCGTCCCGCCGGCCGCGGCGCGGAACATCGCGATGTCGGAGGCGAAGGTGACGTCGAGATCGCCGGCGGCCAGCTTCGCGAGCCCGTCGTCCGCGCCGAGTTCGACGAGCGTCACGGTCAGTCCGGCGGAACCGAACTTCCCGGCCGCTACGGCGATCCGCAGCGGGGCCGTGTCGATGGCATTTCCCACACCGACGCGCAGGGTGGTCCGCTCCAGCGGTGGCGGGGACGCGGGGGTGCCGGAAGAGAACACGGAGCATCCCGCGGTCGCCAGCAGCGCCGCTACCAGCGGAATCATCCGCGTGCGTCTGTTCATGAACCTTCACCTACCGCGAGAATCTGGTTCTCGTGCTGGATCGTATGGTCCGCGCCCCATACGATCGCGGGCAGGGCCGTATCGTGCCAGCGCGGCTTTCGGATCTTCATGGGGCGGGCTACCGTTCAGTAGGTTCGAGGTGTCGTTCGATCCGCGGGTTCCCGCCCGCGGCGGAAAAGGAAACCAGGTGACCCGTCGCGACAAGCGTCCCCGCAAGGGCGGCGACGCGGCGGATCCACGTCCGGCGGGCGGCCGCTGGCGGTTGCGGAACTGGCGTCTCGGCACGAAGCTCTTCGCCGTCCTCCTCATCCCGGCACTGGCCGTCATCGCGCTCGTCGGCCTGCGGATCAGCTCGGACCTGCGCGAAGCCCGGCAACTGGCCGAGTTTGCCACGCGCGGCCGCGTCGACAACACCGTCGCCGAAGCCTTGCACGAGCTGCAACGCGAGCGCGACCTCACGGTCCGGTTCGTGGCGCAGAACCGCCAGGGCGACACCGCGGAGCTGACCGCCCAGCGCAACCGCGTCGACCGGGCCATCGGCGGATTCGAGCGGACGCTCGCCGACAGCAAGCCACGGCTCGACGCGAAGGCCGCGGAAAGCCTGCAGCAGACCGACGACCGGCTGCGCGTGCTCGGTGGCCTGCGGTTCTCCGCGGAACATTCGGCTTTCCCCGCCGACGCCGTGCTGCGCTCCTACAGCGAGCTGATCTCCGGCCTGCTCGACATCAGCGACTCCGCCGCCGCCGACGTCGCCGACCCGGAGCTCGCGCGGATGCGGCTGGCGGGCAACGCACTGGCCCGGATCAAAGACCAGATGTCGGTCAAGCGGGCGGTGATGGCCGAGGCGCTCGCGGCGGGCACCCTCAACCGCGACCGCACGCGCGCCCTGCTCGGCGCGGAAGCCGAACTGGCCGCCGGGCGCAGCGACTACCGCACCTTCGCCACCCCTGACCAGCAGCGGATGTTCGACGACACGGTGATCGGCCTGGTCGTCGACATCGGCAACGACATGGTCGAATCCGCGCTCACCCGCACCGAAAACGGCCAGAACCTCTCGGGCCTCGACCCGAACCAGTGGGACACTTCGGCGACGCACACGGTGAACCTCGCCCACCAGGTGCAGCAGGCGCTGCTGGTCCAGTTGCAGGAACGCACGGACGCCCTTGCGGCGCAAGCCCGGACAGCCGCGCTGTGGGACGGCGGCGCGGTGCTCGGCGTCCTGCTCGTCGCCGGTGTGCTTTCGGTGGTCATCGCGCGGTCCCTGTTGCGCCCGTTGCGGATCCTGCGCCGGACGGCCCTCGAGGTGGCCGAGCACCGGCTGCCCGCGGCCGTGCAGAACCTGCTCACCGATCCCGAACCCGCCCCCGAGAACCTGCGGAAACGGCTTGCCGTCGCACCCGTGCCGGTGTTCACCCGCGAAGAGCTCGGCCAGGTGGCACGCGCGTTCGACGCGGTGCACGGCGAGGCCGTCCGGCTCGCCGGCGAACAGGCGATGCTGCGCGAGAACATCAACGCGATGTTCGTCAACCTCTCGCAGCGCAGCCAGGACCTCGTCGAACGGCAGCTGTCGGTGCTCGACCGGATGGAGGCCGGCGAGCAGGACCCGGACACCCTCGCCGGGCTGTTCGAACTCGACCACCTCGCCACGCGGATGCGGCGCAACAGCGAAAACCTGCTGGTGCTCTCCGGCCAGGACTCCGCGCGGGAGGACGCCGGCTCGGTGCCGGCCGACGAGATCATCGGCGCCGCGCTCTCGGAGGTCGAGCACTACCAGCGGATCGAACTCGGCCCGGCGCCGCAGGTCGCGGTGCGCGGCGAGGCCGTCAACGACCTCGTGCACGTCGTTTCCGAGCTGCTGGAGAACGCGACGCGCTACTCCGGCGACGAGATGGTCACCGTGGCGAGCGCCGAAACCCACGACGGCGACTGGCAGATCGAGATCATCGACCACGGTGCCGGCATGCCGCAGGCGGAGATCGACCGCACGAACGTGCGACTCGCGCACCCGCCGGACGTCGACGTCGAGGTGTCGCGCCGGATGGGCCTGTTCGTCGTCGCGACGCTGGCCACGCGCCACCACATCGACGTCAGCCTGAGTGCGGGCGCGCAATCCGGGCTGGTCGCGACCGTGCTGGTGCCCGCGGCCCTGATCGTCGAGCTGCCACCGATGCCGGCGCCGCCCCCGCCCGCCGAGCCGGCCGCCGCCCCGGAACCGGAGCTGCTGGCACCGCTCGCCCCGCTGACGCCGCCGGAGCCGGAACCCGAACCGGAGCCGGAGCCGGAAGAGCTGTCGCCGCCGTCGATCGAGGCCGGGCCGCCGCGCCGGGCCCCGGTGGTGGCCCGCGACCACGCGCCGGAGTGGCCGACCGTCGACGCCGAGGCGCACCTGGACTTCGACGCCCCGACCGAGCGGATGCCCGCCTACCGCGACGTCCTGTCCCGCTGGTTCGACGCCTCCGCCGCGCCCGAACAGCCGCGGAAGCCGGCGGAGCCGCGCCCGGTCGCCGAGGCGGCGCGACCGGCCGGTCCCCAGCCACGGCACGCGCTCGCCGCGCCCCCGCCACCCCCGCCGCTTTCACGTGAAAGCGCCGCTCCCGTCCCCGCCGAAGCGTCGCTTTCACGTGAAAGCGGCGTCCTGGTCCGGCCTGGCCCGGACGACGAGGACACCGAACCGCGGTTGACCCCGGTCGCGCCTCCCGCGCCGCCGGCACCGCCGCCCGTGCCGGTCGCGCCGCCGGTGCCGGCCCCGGCGATCGAGCCCGTGTACGAATGGCCGACCTCGGCCGAACTGGAGCAGGAGGACGGCGCGGAGGACACCTGGCCGTTCCTGCAGCCGCTGGATTCCGCGGCCAGCCCGGGAGCGGTGCCGGAACAGCGGCCGATACTCTCTCTTTCCCCGGAAGCGGTGCGCGAGCGGATGACGAGCCTTCAAGGCGGCTTCCGGCGAGGGCGTCATGCGAGGGGGGACGACACCCGTAACCAGTGAAACGGATTGAGGCATGAGCTCGAAGACGCCCCTGCTGGAAGTGATCGCGCTGGACGCGGTGGACGCCGAAGGCGCGCAGGCGGGCGGGGCCGACCGCCTCGAACTGGTTGCGGACATGGCGCAGGACGGCCTGACGCCGTCGATCGAAACCCTGCGCGACGTGCTCTCGGCGACCGACCTCCCGGTGCGGGTCATGTTGCGGGACAACGGTTCCTTCGCCATCGGTGATCTGGAAGGGCTGCGCGCGGACACCGCCCGGCTGATCGACGCGGGCGCGCGGGAGTTCGTCTTCGGCTTCCTCACCGTCGACAGCGAGATCGACCTCGACTCCTGCGAGGCGCTGATCAAGGAGGTCGACGGCCTGCCCTGGACGTTCCACCGCGCCATCGACCGCACGCGCGATCCGTTGCGCGCCTACGACCAGCTGGCCTCGCTCGGTTGTGACACGGTGCTCGCGGCCGGTCACCCGAACGGCGTGGCCAGCGGCCTTTCGGTGCTGCAGCGGCTCGCGCAGCGCGACGGCGGGCCGGAGCTGCTCGTGGGTGGCGGCCTGCGCGCCCAGCAGGTCCATCTCCTGCGCGCGGGCGGGGTGCGGGGGTTCCACGTCGGGAGCGCCGTGCGGCCCGGCGGCTGGCAGGCGCCGGTGGATGCCGGAACCGTGCGCAGCTGGGTCGATCTCGTCAAATCCTGATCGACTACGCCATTCTCGCGCAGAATCGGCGGAGTAGAACGATTTCTGCCGTTGTTTTCGCGTGTCGTCCGCAATCGTGAACCGGCACGTGAAATTGCATCTGCCCCGTGCAGTGTCGCGCGCTGATTTGCGCGTGCAGCTGCACGCGCATTTCCAGGTTCGACCTGGTTGGCGGCTGATTTTACGGTGATCGACTGGCTACGGTGATCCCGCATTTCGCGATCCGGCCGATCTTCAGAAATCGATCTGCAGTGCGGGAGGCGGCGCCGTGTGCGCGCGTATTCAGTTCGAGAACTCGTTGCGTGGACAGCAGGAAACCAGAATGCCGACGATCAGGTGGATTTCTGTCACCTGGGGCCGGCTGATTCCCCGCGGATATCGCCCGAGCGCGGCCGCGGCAAGCCGGAAGGCTGAATCGTGACCGGCGCGATACCGCGCCAACGCGGAACCGAAACCTCCGAAGACGATTTCGCGAAACTGGGGCTCGGCGGCTCCCTCGTCCTCACCGGCCTGCTGGCCGCCGTCAAGATCGCGGAAACAGCCACGGGTGTGGTGCTGACCGCCACCGGGGTGTTACCCGGTGCCAGTCCCTCGAAGGAGCGGGCTCCGGCCTGGCCCGGCGGGGAATGAGCAGGGCTGCCCGATCGGCAGCTCTCTACGGACGGAGGGCTGCCATGACCGGCAGTTGCGGGCGGGACGAACGGAGCGGCACGCGCGTGGGCCTCGCCGACGTGCGGCAGCTCGAAGACAGCGTTGCGGCGTTCAGGGCGCTGGACTACCGCTACGGCGGCGGTTCGTGCCGAAAGGCGGTGGAGTCGCGGTTGCCCGCCGCGGTGGCATTGCTGGACGGCGTGACGAAGACCGTGGTCCAGGCGCGGCTCTACACCGCGGTGGCCGACTTGTACAACCTGGCGGGCTGGACGAACTTCGACCAGGACCGTCCGGCCGCCGCGCTGGAGGCGTTCGCGCGGGCGCTGGAGCTGGCCGTCGAAGCCGGGAACGACGACCTCCAGGCCAACATCCGGTACCGCGTCGGGCGGCTGCACCTGCACTACGGCGCGGTCGACGCGGCGCTGGTGGAGTTCACGCGGGGCCGGGAGGCGGCGTTGTCGGCCCGCTCCAAGCTCGCGCAGGCGATCCTGTCGGCCAACCAGGCGTGGGCGCACGCCATGAAGGCCGACGTCACCGGTGCGTTGACCTACCTGCGCCGCGCCCGGCAGGAGTTCGCGGAGGCCGAGGGGCGCGAACCGTCGCCGTGGGCGGCGTTCTTCGGGGCCACCGACATGGCGGCGATGGTCGGGACGGTGCACGGCGAACTGGCGCAGATGGTCGACATCCGCCACGGCCGCGACGGCATCCCCGCCCTCGTCGAGGCGATCGGGGGCTACCCGCGGGGCATGCGGCGCAGCCGCTCGCTGACGTTGATCTGGCTGGCCACCGTGCACGCGCTGGACGGCGATCTCGACGTCGCCGCCACTGTCGGCGAAGAGGCCGTCGAGCTCGCCGGCGCGCTGCGGTCGCCGCGGGTGCGGCAGCGGCTGCACTCCCTGTCGGCGGCCGCGCGCCGGTTCTCCGGCAACGCGGACGCCGGGGAGATCATCGAACGCATCGAAATGGTCGGGCATTCCGGACAATAATCGGTTTGTCATGGAAAGGTAAACCTGCCGGAAAATGAAAATGGGATCCGTTGAAGCCCAGACAAAAGTAGGTTCCTCGGCGTGATCGCGTGTTCTTATGCTTCTCGGCAACCTGCGGCGAGCATTCCGCGCAGGCCCGGTCCCCACCGCCGAGAGGAAATTCCCCATGCGCTTGCGCAAGCTCGTCGCGGCCGCTGTGCCGCTGCCTGCGTTGCTCGGCCTCGCCGTGGCCGTCCCGGCCGCCGCGGCCCCGGAACCCCTGGTCACGCTGGCCGACAACGCCGCGCCGCTGATCAACAGCGCACGCACCGGCGACGTCGCGGCCGACCGGCCGATCACTGCCGCGCTCTCGCTGAAACTGCACAACCAGCAGGCGCTCGAAAAGTTCCTCGCCGACGTCCAAAATCCCGCTTCACCGCAATACCACCGGTTCCTGTCCCCGGCGCAGTTCAATGCCAGGTTCGGCCCGACCCAGGCGGACGTCGACAAGGCCGTCTCATTTCTCGGGAAAGCCGGGCTGAGCGGGATCGAGGTCTCCGGCAACCGGCAGGCCGTCACCTTCACCGGCTCGGCGGCGCAGCTCGAGTCGGCCTTCCGGACCCGGATCGGGAACTACCACGACCAGGCTTCCGGGCGGGACTTCTTCGCCAACGACGCCGTCCCGGCCGTGCCGGCGAGCGTCTCGGACGTCGTGGGCGGCGTCGTCGGCCTCGACGACCACGCGGTGCGGACGCACTCGTCGAAGCCGCTCGCGCAGCCGAACGTCGTCAAGTCCGTCACCCCGCCGGTGCTCAAGACCGCTTACGGCACCAGCGGCCTGTCGGCGACGGGTAGCGGCGTGAACGTCGGGTTCGTCGAGTTCGACGGCTACCAGAAGTCCAACATCACGAAGTACGACAGCACGTACGGCCTCTCCGCGGGTTCGGTGACGACGGTCGGGGTCAGCGGCGCGAACTACGACTCGTCGCCGGGCGACGGCCAGATCGAGGTGGAGCTCGACATCGAGGTCGTGCACGCGCTGGCCGCGGCGGCCAACGACTACGTCTACGAGGCACCGAACACGAGCGCGGGCGAACTGGCGATGTACCAGAAGATCGCATCGGACGCGAAGGTCAACGTCGTCTCGATCTCCTGGGGCGCTTGCGAATCCGCCGAGGGTTCGAGCGCGGCGAAGAGCGTCAGCAGCGCGATCGCGACCGGCACGGCGGAAGGCATTTCGTACTTCGCGGCGGCGGGCGACGACGGCACGACCGACTGCTACCGCCAGACCGGTTCGTCGGCCCGGGGCGTGGACTTCCCGGCGTCGAGCCCGAACGTGTCGGGTGTCGGCGGCACGAAGCTGACCGTGACGTCGTCCAACGGCTACAGCAGCGAAGCGGTCTGGAACGACGGCAGCAGCGGCGGCTCGACCGGCGGCGGCATCTCGACGGTGTTCACGGCGCCGTCGTGGCAGTCCTCGCAGAGCACGACCTACCGCAAGGTGCCGGACGTGGCGGCGGACGCCTCGCCGACGTCGGGTTACTACATCTACAGCGCGGGCACGTGGGAAACGGTCGGCGGTACGTCGGGCGCCACGCCGCTGTGGGCGGCCTTCGCGGCGCTGCAGAACCAGGTGCACGGCGGCGAGCTGGGGAACCTGAACCCGAAGTTCTACTCGATCGGCAACGGGTCCTCGTACGGCACGGGCTTCCACGACGTGACCTCGGGCAACAACACCCTGCACGGGACGACCGGGTTCAGCGCCGGGACGGGCTACGACCAGGTGACGGGCTGGGGTTCGTTCAAGGCCGGCGGGCTGTCCGGCCTGATCGGCTGAGTGTGTGACGGCGGCGCAGTGACAGCCCCGGCTGTGACTGCGCCGCTGGGGGACTGGGCCGCCGGGGGACTGGGCCGCTTGGGGGACTTTGCTTCGCAAGACTAAGCGTTAACCTGGGCGGCATGATCAAGCGTACGGTGCTGGACGCCACCCGCGAACTCCTCCGCGAACTCGGCCTCACCACGGTGTTCGGCAACCCCGGCACCACCGAGGTGCCGTTCCTCACCGACTGGCCCGACGACTTCGACTACGTCCTGGGCCTGCAGGAATCCGCCGTCGTGGCGATGGCCGACGCCTACGCCCAGGCCACCCGCCAGGCCGTCCTGGTCAACCTGCACTCCGCCGGCGGGGTCGGGCACGGGCTCGGCAGCCTCTTCAACGCCTACCGCAACCGGACGCCGATGATCGTCGTCGCCGGGCAGCAGATCCGGTCGCTCCTCCCGCACGAGCCCTTCCTCGGGGCCTTGGAAGCGCCCGAGTTCCCGAAGCCGTACGTGAAGTGGTCGATCGAGCCCGCCTCCGCCGAGGACGTCCCGGCCGCGCTCGCGCGGGCCTACCACGTCGCCACGCAGGCGCCGTCCGGTCCCGTCTTCGTGTCCGTCCCCGCCGACGACTGGACCGTCACCACCGAACGGCCGATCGTCTCGCGCCCCCGGATCCGCGGTTTCGCACCGGATCCCGAGGCCGTCGACGAGCTCAACACGGCCCTGGAAGCCGCCGAACGGCCGGCGATCGTCGTCGGGGGAGCGGTCGACCAGGACGGGGCCGTCGTCGAGACCGTCGCGCTCGCCGAGCGGCTCAACGCCGCCGTGTGGGTCGCGCCGATGTCCTACCGCTGCTCGTTTCCCGAAGACCACCCGCTGTTCCAGGGGTTCCTCGACCCCGAACGCGGTGCCGTCGCCGACACGCTCGCGCCGTACGACCTCGTCGTCGTGCTGGGGGCGCCCGCCTTCACCTACCACGTCGACCGCGGGCGCGGGGAAGCTCCGCTGCCGCCGCTGTTCATCGTCAGCGACGACGAGCGGGTCCTGGCGCGCGCCTTCGAAGGCGTCGGCATCCGCGCCACGCCGAAGCTGGGCATCCGTGCGCTGCTCAACGTCGTCGAGCGCAGCACGCGGCCCGCACCGGCCCCACGGCAGCGTCCCGCGAAGCCGAGCGGTGACGCGCTGACCGGCGAACTCGTCTACTCGACGCTCGCGGAGTTGTTGCCGGACAACGCCTTGGTCGTCGAGGAGGCGCCCAGCCACCGCGGGATCCTGCACGACCACCTGCCGATCACGGCCACCGACACGGGCTTCCTGACGATGGCCAGTGGCACGCTCGGCTACGGCGTCCCCGGTGTGGTCGGCGCGGCACTCGCCCGCCCGGACCGCACGGTCGTCGGCGTGATCGGTGACGGTTCGAGCATGTACGGCATCCAGGCCCTCTGGACGGCGGCCCGCGAAGAGCTGCCGGTGACGTTCGTGATCCTGGACAACTCCGAGTACGCGGCGGTCCGCATCCTCGGCGACGCGATCGGCGGCGCGAAGCTGCCGGGCACCGAACTGGGCGGCATCGGCTTCGCGGCGCTGGCGGAGAGCATGGGCTGCCACGGCGTGACGATCACCGAGCCGGCGGAGCTGGTCCCCGGTCTCACGGCCGCGCTGGCCGACCCGCGCCCGACGCTGGTCCACGTCCGGGTGGCGGCGTCGTCCAAGTCGCTGTACTGACTAGCGCACCACCATCGCGGCGACGTCCACCGGGTTCGTCAGGACGCCCGTCTTCAGCAGCAGGTCCGGCACCCGCTGCAGCTGTCGGTCGTCCACAGTGGACTTCAAGGTCAGCAGCCCGGTGGCCGCCGCGGTTCCGGGGTCGATCTTCGCGTACTTCACCATCAGCGGCTCGATCTTCTTGCGGTCCGCCACGGCGTCCCGGGTCGCCGCCGCCATCGCGCGCCGGAACGCCGCCACGGTGCCCGGCGCGGCGGAGGTGAACGAGCCCAGCGCGCCGTAGCCCGCCGTCGGGAAGTCCACAGTGGACCCCGTGCCGGTGTCGGCGACCAGGGTGGCCCCGGTCGTGCGCTGTGCCTGCGTGATGAACGGCTCGGTCAGGAAACCCGCGTCGATGTCGCCGTTCTTCAGCGCCGTCGCGGTGTTCGGCAGCGGCAGCGGGACCCACTTGATGCCCGAGGAGTCGACGTGGTTGTCCGCGAGCACCGACTTCGTCAGCGTGTCGGCGATCGTGTTGGGCGCCGAGATGCCGATCCGCTTGCCCGCGAGGTCGGCCGCCGAACGGATCCCGGAGGCGGGCAGCGCCACCAGGCCGGTGGAGCGGGGCCCGGCCGAAGACGCGTCGGCGACCAGCCGGATGTCGGCGGTGCCCTTGCTCCGCGCCACGAAGAACGGCGTGTAGCTGGAGTACGCGATGTCGGCTTCGCCGCTGAGCAGCTTCGTCAGCGACGCCTGCCCGGTCGCCGCGTCCGTCGTCGAGACGTCGAGGCCTTCCCGCTGGAAGTAACCACCGTCCTTGGCCAGCCAGAACGGCGCGGTGTCGATGGTCGACATCATCGACACCCGCAGTTTCGCCGCCGAAGGCGACGACGAGCCGCCGAGGGCACCGCACCCGGTCAGGAGCAACGCCAGCAGTCCGGTCAGTACCGCCCTGGCCGTCCCCATGATCCCCCCGCGGTCGGTGTCAGCTCCCGGTCTTGGACTCCGTCACGTTCTTGGCCCGCTCGGCCAGTTCCCACTCTGCCGCATCCGAAGCCGCGGTGGCAGCCTCGGCGGCCTCCGCCGGCGTACCGCCGTGCAGCAGCCGCGCCACTTCGCCGCGCAGGGTCACGAACTCCGCCGACTCGCGCGTGGTGATCTGGTTGCGTTCGGCGGGCAGGGCCACCGGCAGGTCCGCCACGATCGACGCCGGTGACTTCGACAGCACCAGGACGCGGTCGGACAGGTACACGCTTTCGTCGATGTCGTGGGTGACGACCAGGATCGTGCTGCCCTGCTCGCGCTGCACGCGCCGGGTCAGGTCCTCGAGCTCGAAGCGCGTCTGGGCGTCGACCGAGGCGAACGGCTCGTCCATCAGCAGCAGCGCCGGCCGGCTGGCCAGCGCGCGGGCGATCGACACCCGCTGCTGCATGCCGCCGGACAGCTGCCACGGGTACTTGCCACCGACCTCCGACAGGCCGACGTGGGCCAGCGCCTCGGCCGCCCGCTCCCGTCGCTCCGCGCGGGAGATCGGCCGCCACCGCAACGGGAACTCGACGTTCTTCTGCACCGAAAGCCAGGGGAACAGCGAACGGCTGTAGTCCTGGAACACCACGGCCAGGTCGTCCGGCACCCCGGAGACGCGGTCGCCGTGCAGGCTGACCGTCCCGCTGGTCGGCGGGGTCAGCCCGGCGATGCACCGCAGCAGCGTCGACTTCCCGCAGCCCGACGGGCCGACGATGCTGGCCAGCTGTCCGGCTTCGACGGTGAACGAAAGGTTGTTCACCGCGGTGTGCGCCTTGGCGCCGGCACCGTAGGTGTGGCTGAGGCCGGACACTTCGAGCATGGTGGACATGGGGAGAGGCCTTTCGAGCGTCAGTCGCGGCCGAGACGGGCCGGCTGCCAGGCCAGCACCCGCCGCTCCGCGGCCAGGAAGATCGTGTTGAAGACGTAGCCGAGGATGCCCAGCAGCACCAGCCACGCCCACATGGTCGGGAAGTCGAAGTCCTGCTGGGCGTTCATCAGCGACCGGCCGATGCCGTTGTAGGCGCCGACCAGCTCCGAGATCACCATCAGCAGCAGCGAGATGGACAGGCTCACCCGCAGCCCCGCGAAGATCTTCGGCGCCGCCGCCGGCAGCACGACCATGGCGAGCCAGTACCGCCTCGGCGTGCGGAACGACCGCGCCGTCTCGACCTTCACCTGGTCGACCGAGCGGACCCCGTCGACCGCGTTGAGCAGCACCGGCCACACCGCGCCGAAGATGATCGACCCGATCTGCATGCCCGAGCTCAGCCCGAAGAGCACCGCGAACACCGGGATCAGCGTGGGCGGCGGGATCGAGCGGAAGAACGCGAACAGCGGGCCGACGTAGTCCATCGCCCGGGCGGACCGGCCGATCAGCACGCCGAGCAGGATGCCGGCGACCGCGGCGAGCGACCAGCCGCCGAGCACCCGGCCGAGGCTCGGGAACACGTTGTCGAACACCGCGTCGGTGAGGAACAGGTGCGACGCGGGCCCGGTGAACCACAGCTTCGCGGCGGAAACCGCGATCTCCGTCGGCGGCGGGAAGAACTTGCTGCCGCCGGCCCGGGCGGCGAACTCCCAGACGACCACGAGGATCGCGAACAGCAGCCAGTTGCGCAGGACCGAGACGGCACCGCGCGCCGCGCGCCTGCCCACCCGGCCCGAAAGGGTCGCTGCCGTCACGCGATCGCCTCCCGGTCCACCGTGCTCCAGCGGAACAGCCGCTTGCCGAGCTGTTCGAGCCCTTCGTTGATCAGGTACCCCAGTGCGCCCGCGACCACGGTACTGGCAAAGACCAGGTCGAACCGGGTCGAGCCGGTGCTGACGAGCATGATGTAGCTGCCGAGACCGACTTCCGAGCCGGCCAGGAACTCGGTGCTGACGACGGCGATCAGCGCGATCGTCGCGGACAGCCGGATGCCGGTGAAGACGAACGGCGCGGTCTGCGGCAGCGCGACCGACGACAGGATGCGGAACCGGCTGGTCCCGCAGGCCCGCGCGGTTTCCATGAGCACCGGGTCGATCTCGCTCATCCCGTAGATCGTGTTGAACATGATCGGCCACAGCGAGGCGTACACCCCGAGGGTGATCTTCGCCTCGGGACCGGAGCCGATCACCAGCAGCACCAGCGGGATGAGGGCGGCGACCGGGATCGGGCGGAGGAACTCGACGACCGCGGCGGTCGCGGTGCGCAGCGCCGGGACGCTGCCCAGCAGCAGCCCCGCCGGCACCGCGATGGCGATGGCGATGGCAATGGCGATCAGCCAGGCCAGCATGGTCGCGACGATGCCCCGGAGGAACTCGGCGTCGCCGAGCAGTTCGCCCATGGTGACCAGGACGACGCTCGGCGGCGGGATGAACGTCTTGCTGACCAGGCCGACCTGGGTGACTACCTCCCAGAACAGGAGGAAGCCCACCAGGCCGGCCAGGCCACGGAGCAGTTTTGCCACGTCAGCTGGTCACCTGCGGCGCGATCATCGGCGCGGCGTCGACCTTGCTGGTGATGACGCCCATCTGCAGCAGCAGGTCCGGGACGCGCTGGAGGCGCCGGGCGTCCAGGGTCGAGCCGTAACCGGGCAGGGTCAGCAGCTTGGCCGTGTCCTCGTCGATGTGCGCGTACTTGACCAGCAGCGGCTCGGCCTTCGAGCGGTCGTTGATCACGTCGCTGGTGGCCTTCTTCATGGCGCGCTGGAAGGCCGCGAGGGTCTTCGGGTTCGCCTGCACCCACTTCGTCGTCGAGCCGTAGCCGGTCAGCGGGAAGTCCTGGGTGGCGCCGGTGTTGACGTCGATGACCGGGGTGGCCCCGACGAGCTTCGCCGCCTGGGACAGCTGCGGCTCCGGCATGTAGGCCGCGTCCACCTGGTTGTCCTTCAACGCCGCCGCCATGTTCGGGAGCGGCATCGGCACCCAGTTGACCTTGGAGTAGTCGACGCCGTGGTCCTTCATGACGGACTTGGTGAGGATGTCGGACGCGGTGTTCTTGGCGGTGATCGCGATCCGCTTGCCGTAGAGGTCGTTGACCGTCTTCACCGGCGAGTTCGGCACCGTGACGATCGCGTTGCTCTTCGCGTTCACCGACGTGCCGTCGGCGACCAGCTGGATGTCCGCGGTGCCGGTGCTCTTGGCGACGAAGAACGGCGTGTAGGTCGAGAGGGCGATGTCGACCTCACCGGAGATCGCCTTCGTCATCGACTCCTGGCCGCTCTTGGCGACGACCTGCTCGACCTCGAGGCCCTCGGCCTTGAAGAGACCGCTGTCCTGGGCCAGCCAGAACGGGGCGAGGTCCGTGGTCGGCATGATCGAGACCTTGATCTTCGACTTCTCCAGGTTGCCCCCGTTCGACGAGGCGTTCGAGCTGTCCGAGCCGAGCGCACTGCAGCCGGTGAGGGCCGTGGCGGCTGCGACCGTGAGGGCGAGCCCGAGCGCGGCGCGGCGAGTGCGAACCCGGCCACTGCTCATGGCGTTTCCAAGCAAGGCCTGCTCCTTGAAGAAAGTGACGGTTGGGGAACCGATTCGAATAGAAGTGCGTGACTCATTCTCGGAAGTCACGCGGGCCACTGTAGAGAACGTGACAGCTTGCTCACAATGGGTGGAATCACTACCTGACCGAGTGGCGCATGTCACTCTTTCGGCCTCTGGTCTAGACCCACTGCTCCACTCGCCGTAGCTGTTCACCCAGCGTAGGGTGAGGTTCTCGAATCGACGATGGCTGCTGTGCGTCGACTGAGCGAACGCTGTGCAAGATTGAGCGGGTCCTGTCGGGAGGGTTACATCTTCCCCTGCCGTTCGCTACCCTCTGCACCTGCGGGGAGGTATCAACCTCCGATGTAGTGAGAGAGAGTGCCTGGATGGCCGATCAAGAAGTTCGACTTCGGTGTACCAGCACACACTGTGCTTTTCCTGAGAGAATCTTCCCCGCAACGACCACTGCCTGGCCGGGCACAACCGCCGCGCCGGTGGGTTAGGCCGATCAACAGACCGATGCAGGACCAGCGCAGGGACCCGACCGTGATGCTCGAGCTGAACCGATTCCGTCCGGCTGGACGGGGTTCAGGAACCCCCAGTACCGACACTGGAGACGATCTTTTCACCCGTACGGGTAGCGTCTTGCGCTGGGCTCCTTCCGATGGGCCGGAGCGCTGGAACGCCGGGAGCGTGCAGACGAGTGGCTGAGGAGAACGCGATGCGCCCTGGCGGGCGCTGGACCGACCAGGGTTTCCCGAGCACGAACGATCATGGTGGAGCGGCGGTGCCGAACGAAGACGCCGCGGGGGTGGGAGGGGCCCCCGCGCAGTCGCCCGGAGCAGATCCGGGCCGGAAGGCCGGGCTGTTCTCCGGCATGCGTGACTGGCGGCTGCGGTCCAAGCTGGCCGCGGTCCTGATCATCCCGACCCTGACGGCGCTCGCACTGGGCGCGGTACGCGTGATCGACGACGCCCGCGAGGCGGCCGAGTTCCAGCGCACCGCCGACCAGGTCGCGTTCGCCGTCAAGGTCACCACAGTGGTGCACGAGCTGCAGAACGAGCGCTCGCTGGCCGTCGCCCGGATCTCCTCGCAGAACCAGCTGCTGCAGACCGGGCTCGACGCGCAGATCGCCAAGGTCGACCGCGAGGTCCAGGACCTGCGCGGCGCGGCGAACACCCTCGACTACGACGACCAGGCGACCAAGGACCGCTACACCCGCGGTCTCCAGCGCCTCGACGCCCTGCGCCCGCTGCGGGCGGCGTTCAACACCGCGAGCGGCCTGCCGGACATCACGGTGCTGACCGCCTACTCGGGCATCGTCGACTCGCTCATCGAGCTCGGCCGCGAGGTGACCACCGCGGTCACCGACCGGGACGTGCTGCGCCTCGGCACGAGCACGCAGGCGATCAGCGAGGCCAAGGAGTTCACCACCCGCTCCGACGCCGAGCTGCAGATCGCCGCGTTCCGCGGCAACTTCCCCGGCGACCTGCTGGACCAGACGCGTGCGTCGGCCTCCAGCGCGGACGCCTCGATCGCGTCCTTCCTCGCGAACGCCGACGACGACCAGCGCCAGCTCTACAACGACACCTACTCCGGCCCGGAGGTCGACGACCGCCGCCGGATCCAGACCTCGGCGTTCTCCTTCGCCCAGCTGGGCGACCCGCCGAACATCGACACCACCGCGCTCGGCAAGGACAGCACCGTGTCGGCCGACAAGCTGCACGCGGTCGAGTCGAACCTGCTGGCCCAGCTCAAGACCCGCGCCGACGACCTCGCCACCGCGGCGGTCAACTCCGCGTGGGTCGGCGGTGCCGTGGTGCTCGCCGCGCTGGCGCTCGCGGTCGCCCTGATGCTCGTCGTCGCCCGCCTGATGCTGCGCCCGCTGCGGGTGCTGCGGAAGAGCGCGCTGGACATCGCCTACACCCGGCTGCCGGAAACCGTGCAGGCGATCCTCGACGACCCGGACCCGGTCGGCGCCTCCAAGAAGGCCGTCCAGCCGGTGCCCGTCACTTCCCGCGACGAGATCGGCGAGGTCGCGCGGTCGTTCGACATCGTCCACGAACAGGCCGTCAAGATGGCCGCCGAGCAGGCCCTCCTGCGCGAGAACGTCAACGGCATCTTCGTGAACCTGTCCCGCCGGTCGCAGCGGCTGGTGGAACGCCAGCTCGGCGTCATCGACCGGCTCGAGGCCGACGAGCAGGACCCGGACCACTTGGCCAGCCTGTTCGAGCTCGACCACCTCGCGACGCGGCTGCGGCGCAACGGTGAGTCCCTGCTGGTGCTCTCCGGCGCCGGCCTGGCCAAGTCGGTGCCCAAGCCGGTGCCCGCCGCCGACGTCATCGGCGCCGCGGTGTCCGAGATCGAGCAGTACGCCCGGATCGAGGTCGGCATCGTGCCCGACGTCGCGGTCCAGGGCCTGGCGATCCACGACCTCGTGCACGTCCTCGCGGAGCTGCTCGACAACGCGACCTACTTCTCCGAGCCGGAGACGAAGGTCATCGTGCGGGCCGTGGTGACCCGCCGCAAGGCGCTGGCCATCCAGGTCACCGACCACGGTGTCGGGATGAGCGAGGAGCGGCTGGCCGAGGTCAACGCGCGCCTGGCCGACCCGCCCGACCTGGACGTTTCGGTGACCCGGCGAATGGGTCTGTACGTGGTCTCGCGGCTGGCCAAGCGCCACGGCATCGAGGTCCGGCTGCGCGAGAACGAGGACATCGAGGGTGGCGTGATCGCCCGGGTCGTCGTCCCGGCCGAGCTGCTGACCCAGCTCCGCCCGGGGATGCAGCGGCAGTCGCCGCCGCCGGCGAACCGCTCCGAGACGTCGATGTCGATGCCCAGCATCCCGATCCCGGCCGCGCGTTCGGACTTCGACCAGACGCAGTCGTTCGCGCAGACGCCACCGCCGCCACCCCCGCCGCCGGTGCACGAACCCGTGGCGAACCAGGGCGGCCTGGTGCCGCTCGACCAGCCGATCAGCTTGGACGACCTGGTCAGCGGCGGCCGTGCGGCGGGCCCGTTCCTGTCGCCGGAGCTGCCGAAGCCCGAGACGCCGGCCTGGCCGACCGCCGAGGACCTGGCGCCGCTCGCGCCGTCGTCGAACGGCGACGGGGCCAGCTCGCGGGCCGCCGACACGCAGTTCGCGCCGCTGGTGCTGCCCAAGCGCGAGCCGAAGTTCGTGCCGCCGGAGGAGCCGCCCCCGCCGCCACCGCCCGTCAACGAGATGGGCTCGTCGGCGCTCGAGGACGATGTACCCACCCGGCGGTTGCCGATCTACCAGTCGGTGCTGTCACGCTGGTTCAGTGAGGGTGACGAATCGACCGCCGACCCGGTGCCGGCGCAGAGCGCGGGTGAAGACCCCAACCTGCCGCCGCTCACCCCGATCGACGAGCGGCCGCCGGCTGCGCCCATGCCCCCCGCGCCGGCCGAGCCGTCCCGGGACGAGCTCCAGCCGACCGCGGCTACGCGGCACCCGCTCCTCCCCGCCGACGACGGCTGGCACAGTGCCTCCGACGACGGCTGGCAGGCGGCGCAGTCGCTGCTGGAGTCCAAGAACGAGGAGATCACCACGGCCGGGCTGCCCAAGCGCATCCCGAACGCCTACCTGGTGCCGGGATCGATCAACAGCCCGAGCTCGACGTCCGAGGCACCGGCACAGAACAGCTTCGCGGACGCAGGAGCCGGTATGCCCGGAACGGGTGCGATCACCCGCTCGGCGTCCGCGGCGCGGAGCCGGATGGCAAGCTTCCAACGTGGCTACACCTCGGGACGGCACGCCTTGAAGGAACTCCCGGCCGAAGAACAGCTGGAAGGCAGCAGGGTTCCGGGGCGTGGCAACACCACAGACAGCAGTGAGGAGTGAAAGTGACACGGGCGGGTGCAATGCAGCCGGGTGGCTCCGCGCAGCCGAACGGCCAAGCGCATGCCAAGGCGAACAATTCCGGCAGCTTCGCTTGGCTGATCACGGATTTCGTGCACCGGGTGCCCGGCGCGGCCCACGCGGTCGTGGTGTCGGCCGACGGCCTGCTCCTGGCGGCCTCACGGGGCCTGCCGAAGGACCGGGCGGACCAGCTGGCCGCGGTGGCGTCGGGGCTGACCAGCCTCGCACGCGGCGCGGCCAAGGTGTTCGAGGGCGGCACGGTGGCGCAGACCGTGGTCGAAATGGCCAACGGGTTCCTCTTCCTCATGTCGGTTTCCGACGGTTCGTGCCTGGCGGTTCTGGGGTCGCCGGAGAGTGACATCGGCTTGGTCGTCTACGAGATGACCCTGCTGGTGGAGCGGGTCGGCCAGCAGCTGACTCCGGAGATGCGAGCCCAACTGCAGGGTTCGGCCGTCCGCCGCTGAGGACCTGGGAACCGAGGAGAGAGCCGTGGACGACGGGCGCTTGAGGGGTGATGGCCGGCTCGGTGACGACTTCTCCGGCGGGTGGTCCGACCAACCGGACGACGGCCGGGAGGACTGGCAGTCGTTCCGGGAACGCGTCGACCGCGAGTGGCGCGCGCGGCGGGTGCAAGCCTCCGACAGCGACCCCGTGCGGGAGCCGCCGAACTGGCTGACCGACAGCAATGCCGGACAGGAACCGCTCCGGCCGATCGCCGGCGGCACCGAGTACCGCGACCGCCTCCTCGGCGGTCCGGGCGCGGAGCTGTTCGGCGGCTCGAGCGGGCCGCTGTACGACGCGCACGAGTTCGCCGCGTACAGCACCGAGCGCGACTTCGGCTCGGGGCCGGACTCCGGGGAGCTGGCCGCGGCGCTGCCGCGGCAGGCCCACCAGGAGTACGTCGACGAGCCACCGGCGACGGAGATGGAGACTTCCGGCCTGGTCCGGCCGTACTTCCGGACCCGGGGCCGGACGAAGGCGACGCTCGACCTGGCCATCGAGGCGTTGATCTCGACCAGCGAACAGGGCCGGATGCTCGACCGGGTCCGGGTGCCCGAGCACCGGTCGATCTGCGACCTGTGTCTCGACACCAGGTCGGTGGCCGAAGTGGCGGCGCTGTTGCGTCTGCCGCTCGGCGTGGTGCGGGTGTTGATTGGTGACGTGGCGGGCCTCGGGCTGGTGCTGGTGCACTCCAGCAGCCCGACCGTGGGCGACCGTCCGAGTATCGAGTTCATGGAAAGGGTGCTCAGTGGGCTTCGGAGAATTTGACTCCGACGCGAACGCGCCGCAGGTGACGGGTCCGACCTCGTCGGCCAAGATCGTGGTCGCCGGCGGGTTCGGGTCGGGGAAGACAACCATGGTCGGAGCGATCTCCGAGATCGACCCGCTGACCACCGAGGCCATGATGACCGAGGCGAGCGTCGGGCACGACGACACCTCGGCCACGCCCAACAAGACCACCACTACCGTGGCGATGGACTTCGGGCGTATCTCCCTGGACTCGGACCTGGTGCTGTACGTGTTCGGGACCCCGGGTCAGCACCGGTTCTGGTTCATGTGGGACGACCTCGCGGTCGGCGCCATCGGCGCGGTCGTACTGGTCGACACGCGGCGGCTGGCCGACGCGTTCCCGTCGATCGACTTCTTCGAGAACCGGAAGCTGCCCTACGTCGTGGCGATCAACTGCTTCGACCGGCTGCTGCACCACCAGATCGAGGACGTCCGGCACGCGCTCACCATCGCGCCGTCGGTTCCGATCATGGCGTGCGACGCGCGGGAACGCGAGTCCGCGAAGCAGGTGCTGATCTCGGTCGTCCAGCACGCGATCGCACACGATTCGGCGTTGCGCGCCGGATAGCCCATGACGCCCCGATCCGGATGCGGCCGTTGGAGTGAACTCCGCGTGCTTCACCCACTTCGGGGAGTGCTGTCACCGTCCGGAGGAGTTGCCGGCCGGAGCGGGCCGGTGGCACCGGACCCGGTGCCGGGTGCGCATGCCCCCGGCACCCGGGCTGACCTGCGCCGACATCTCACGGGTGCGAGCCGTGGGCGGTGGCGTGGGGCGTCCCCCGGTCGGGGGAGGCGGACCGGGCTGCCGCGGAACTCGGCCGGGAGCACACGTAGGGTGCGCAGCGGCCTGCCGGTGGCGGGCTCGACACCACCGGCGGTGCGAATACGCTTTACCGTGGCGTCGCCGACCGGCCGTGCCGGGCGCTCCGGGGTGCGGCGGGCGACGCCGCACGAGCAAGGAGGAGCAGTAGTGACGGCTTCCGGCCAGGGCACGTTCGGCTGGCTCATCACGGACTTCGTCCGCCGGGTGCCCGGCGCCGCGCACGCCGTTCTGGTGTCCGCGGACGGGCTGCTGCTGGCGCCGTCGGAGGGGCTGCCCCAGGAACGTGCCGAGCAGCTGTCGGCGGTCGCGTCCGGGCTGATCAGCTTGACGGCGGGAGCCGCGCGCTGCTTCGAAGCGGGCGGTGTCAACCAGACCGTGGTGGAGATGGAGCGCGGCTACTTGTTTCTGATGTCCGTTTCGGACGGTTCGTCGCTGGCCGTGCTGGCCGCACCGACGTGCGACATCGGCACGGTCGCCTACGAGATGACCCTGCTCGTGGAACGGGTCGGCCAGCAGATCACCCCCGAGCTGCGCGCCCAGCTCCAGGGCGGCGTGCGTGGGTAGGGCGAGATGAGGATTTCGGGATTCGACGATCCGGACTCCAGCGGCTGGGACGCACTGCACCGCGGCACCGAGCGCGAGGGTTTCGATTCGCCCAGCAAGTTCGACATGTCGACGCTGTCGACGATCATGCCCAAGCGCAAGCCGGCGAGGCCGCAGCCGGACCCGCAGGGCTACACCGACGAGGACACCCGCGAGTGGGGCTCCTCGGCCGACGATGACGACGACTACGCCGCTCCGGAGGCCACCCCGGAACCAGGCGACGACGACCGTGCGCCCACGGGACGTCGGAGCAGGCGCTCGCCTTCGCGGGAGCACGCGGCCGACGAGTACGCCCGCCCGGAACCCGGAGTCCTCCCCGGCCGGCGCTCACCGGAGTACGCCGCCGGCGACGACGATCGCCGTGAGCCGACAGGCCGCCGCGGCAGGCGCTCGCCGGAGTTCGGCGACGATGGTTATGCGCGTCCGGAGTCGCCGGGTCGTCGTGGGCCGGAGTTCGGGGACGATGGTTACGTCCGTCCGGAGTCCCCGGGTCGTCGTGGGCCGGAGTTCGGCAGTGATGACTACGTGCGTACGGAGTCCCCGGCCCGTCGTGCGCCGGAGTTCGGCGACGACAACGCCCGCCCGGACCCCTTCGGCTACCAGAGCACCCACTCGCCGGTGGTGGACGAGGACGGGTACGACCCCGTCGATCCGGAGTGGCAGGACGGCGACCGGTTCGAGCCGGAACCTCCGCCGCTGGAGCCCGCGTGGACCCCGCCACGGGGAGCGCGCTTGCCCGCTCCGGCTCGGCCGCCCGCGCCCCACCCGCCCGCACACCACCCGCCCGCCCAGCGGCCGCTCGCTCCCCGGCCCCCGGCGCCGCGGCCGCCCGCCCCGGTGTCGCGGCCGCACCCGATGTCCCCGCCGGCCCCGGTTTCGCGGCAGGCGGCACCCCCGCCCGCGTGGGCCCCGCCGCCCCCCGACTGGACGCCTCCGCCGGACCCGGAGACCCGCTGGATCCCGAACCCGGAACCGTGGGAGGACCCGGCCTGGAACGAGCCGGCCCGCGTGACGAGCCCGGTGCCCGTCGCTTCGCCGGGGTCGCGGGTCCGCCCGTACACCCGCACGGGCGGGCGCACCCGGTCCGACCACAACCTGGCGCTGGAGGCGCTGGTCTCGACGTCCGACGACGGGCGCCGCTACCGCGGGGTCCGTTCGGTCGAGCACCGCCGGATCTGCGACCTGTGCCTGGACACCCGGTCCGTCGCCGAGATCGCCGCGCACCTGCGGCTGCCCCTGGGCGTGGTGAAGGTGCTGGTCGGCGACATGGCCGACATCGGCCTGGTGCTGATCCACCAGACCGAGCTGATCCTCGGCGACCGGTCGTCCCGCGAGTTCATGGAACGCGTCCTGGCCGGTCTGCGGGCGCTGTAGCCGAGGCCCGCGACGGCGTCAGTCCTCGACCAGCGCCGCGGACGTGATCCGGTGCAGCGAGTAGCGCTCGTTGTTCTCGCCTTCGAGGACCCCGCCGCCGACGCGCACGGGCCGGACCACGCGCTGGCTGGCCGTCCCCCGGGAGTCGACGAACCCGATCCACACCTCGCGGCGCTCCAGCGTCGCCCGGGACAGAAGTTCCAGCGTCGCCGACGTGTCCGCGCCGCCGCCGACCGGTGCCCGCACCGAGGAACCCCGGCGGCGGGCCGAAGCCGCGTCGCCGGCCCGGAGGTTGGAGACGATGCGGGCGGCCTGGTCGTCCGTCAGCACCGCCTGCTCGCCCGGGCTGCGGCGGGCCGCCCGCGCCTTCGCCGGCAGGCGGCGGCCACTGGGCCGGATGTCGACCACCCGGCCGTCCGGGCCCTCCGCCGCCGGGGCGAAGCCGGCGCCGCGCAGGCCGGCCAGGACCTCGTGCAGCGGGTCCGGGCTGATCACGACCGTCGGCGCGATCAGCCGCAGCGCGTGTTCCGCCGCGACCGGGTGGGCCAGCACCTCCGCCAGCAGCGCCTCGTCGTCGCACCGCAGGAACGCCGCCGCGACACCGCCGCGCAGCCGTCCGTGCCGCCGGGCGACGTCGTCGATCAGGTAGCTCAGCCCCTGCGGGACCGGGGTCGCCGACTTCGTCTTGAACAGCGCGTGCAGCTCGCCGGCCGTGCGGCCGGTGTCCAGCGCACGCCGCACCGACGTCTCGGTGATCCGGTAGACCGTCGCGTGCCCCGCCGATTCGACGTCGGCGACCGCGGCCATCTCGGCCGCCAGCTCCGGCTCCAGCGGCCCGGGCGCGACGACCGTCAGGTCGGCCTGCAGCAGCACGCGGTCCACCGGCGCGGGCAGCGCGTCCATGATCGCCTCGACCGCGCCCGGCCGGTCGTCGGCGAGCAGGGCCCGCGTCGCCGTCGTGACGCCGCCGAGCCCGACGATCCCCAGCGCGCTCGCTTCGGCCATCGTCCAGCGGACCGTCTCGTCCCGCAGCCGCCCGCCCCGGCGCGGGGCCCGCCAGGCCAGCACCGCGACGAGCTCGTCGACGCTCTTCACGCCGGAGCCGCGGGGCAGGTCGGCCAGCGCGGCGAGGATCCGCCGCCGCGCGACCGGTGCCAGCGGGCGGCGCAGGTCCTCCGACAGGGGCGCGATCGGCTTGTCCTTGGCGTCGCGGCCACCGGCCATCCCCGGCAGGCGCGGCAGCTCCAGCCACGCCTGGGCGAGCGTCATCCACCGTTGTGCGGTCGGCGACGCGAGCCACGAGTCGGTCAGCGTCGTCGGGACCCACTCGGGCACGGTCGCTTCGCTGTCCGCGACGAGCCCGGCGCCCACGGCCAGCTCGGCCAGCAGGATCGCCTGGGTGTCGTCGATCTCCAGGTCCTTGGCGAGCTTCTTCAGCTCCCGCACGCCGAGGCCGCCGGACTTGAGCACCGGCGGCGGCGCCGCCGACCACGCGCGCAGCAGGGCTTCGGTGTGGCGCAGGAACTCCATCGCCTCGCCGGCCGCCGCCTCGTCCAAAATGGCCGGCTGGTGCGGGTGGAGCGGCAGCTCGGGCTCGGTGAGCGTGCCCGGCGCGAACGCCCCGCCGCGCACCGCGATGCCGAGCTCGCGCGGCAGCTCGACGGTCTGGTCGTCGCGCCGCAGCAGCAGGCCGCGGGCGAGCAGCTTCTGCACCGGCGTCTCGGCCTTCCCGAGCGAGAGGTCCAGCCCGGCGTCGCGGGTCCGGCCGATCGGCGGGCCGGCGGCGAGGGCGGTCAGCACGGCGCGTTCGTCATCGGACAGCTCGGCGACGCGCGCCTCGAGGTCCGCATCGGCCAGCGTCGGCGAAGGGGTACCCAGCCCGGCCGGGAACGGTCCGAGCGCCTCCCGGGCCGAGGGCGGCACGCGGAGGGCGTCGTCCGAGCCCCAGATCAGCGCCCGCGCGCGCAGGCGGGCCAGCGGCGCGGCAACGTCGGCGCCGACGAGCTTCGCGATGTCTTCGACCGGCACCGGATCGCGGTCCGCGCCGGCGAGCAGGCACGCTTCGAGCACGGCCAGGGTGAAGGTGTCGAGGTCCTCGCAGGCGCGCGCGACCGAGCCCGGTGTGCCGGCCCGGGTGGCCAGCACCGTGCTGTCGGAGGGCGGCGGCGTGGACAGGTCGCGCCGCGTGCGGAGCAGCTCTGCGAGTGCGTCGTCGGGCTCCGCGCGCAACCAGTCCGCCAAAGAGGTCGCGGGCATAGAAGACCAGGGTACCGGGCGGTTGCGCCGGGTCGCGCGGGCTGAGGCAGACTGTCCCCCAAGACCGGAAGAGGCTTGTGGAGGACGCTGTGGCCAAGGGTGAGAAGAAGCACAAGGGCATCGACCCGACCTGGCCGGGCGAGGCCGGCGAGCACCCCGTGACCGAGCTCGCGGCCGACCGACAGGGCGCCCTGTCGCCGTTCGGCGACCTCACCTTCCCCCTCGACACCGTGCCCTACGTGCACCCCGAGACCGAGATCAACCGCCGGCCGTAAAGTTACTGGTCAGTACCGGTATCGACCCCTCGTGAGGGCGGTCACGGGAGTAGGTTTCCTCCCGTCCCAGCCACGTTTCCCACCACGGGGGTAGTGCCATGCCGGTTCCCGGTCCCGGATATTCGATCACCGTCCGGGTGGAGGCCCCGTCCTCGGTCACGGCGGCCGGCGACCTGACCGCCGCCGTCGGGCGGGTCGGGGGCGTGCTGACCGCGTTCGACGTCGTCGAGTCCCACTCCGACTCGATCGTGGTCGACATCAGCGCCAACGCGCTGTCGGAGAACCACGCGAACGACATCACCCAGACGCTCGACTCGCTGCCCGGCGTCAAGGTCCGCAAGGTCTCCGACCGGACGTTCCTGATCCACCTCGGCGGCAAGATCGAGGTCACGCCGAAGGTCGCGCTCCGCAACCGTGACGACCTCTCCCGCGCCTACACCCCGGGTGTCGCCCGTGTCTGCCAGGCGATCGCCGCGAACCCCGAGGACGCGCGCCGGCTGACCATCAAGCGCAACACGGTCGCGGTGCTCACCGACGGCTCCGCGGTGCTCGGCCTCGGCAACATCGGCCCGGCCGCCGCGCTGCCGGTGATGGAGGGCAAGGCGGCCCTGTTCAAGAAGTTCGCCGACGTCGACGCGTGGCCGGTCTGCCTGGACACCCAGGACACCGAAGAGATCATCATGATCGCCAAGGCGCTGGCCCCGGTGTACGCGGGCATCAACCTCGAGGACATCGCCGCGCCGCGCTGCTTCGAGATCGAGAAGCGCCTGCGCGAGCACCTGGACATCCCGGTGTTCCACGACGACCAGCACGGCACCGCGATCGTGGTCGTCGCGGCGCTGCGCAACGCCCTGCGCGTGGTGGGCAAGAGCATCGAGGACTGCAAGATCGTGATCAGCGGCGTCGGCGCGGCCGGCTCGGCGATCATCCGTCTGCTGCTGCAGAAGAACCCGGGCGACATCGTCGCGGCGGACATCGACGGCATCGTGCATTCGGCGCGCGGCAACCTTGACGACAACCTGACCTGGATCGCGTCGCACACGAACAAGGAGCAGGTCAGCGGCACCCTGCACGAGGCGCTCGTGGGCGCCGACGTGTTCATCGGCGTCTCGGCGCCCAACCTGTTCGGTGCCGAGCAGGTGGCGACGATGAAGTCCGACGCGGTGGTCTTCGCCCTGGCCAACCCGGACCCGGAGGTCGACCCGATGGAGGCCCAGAAGCACGCCGCGGTCGTGGCGACGGGCCGCAGCGACTACCCGAACCAGATCAACAACGTCCTGGCGTTCCCGGGCGTGTTCCGCGGCCTGCTGGACGCGAACGCGCACAACATCGACGACTCGATGCTCCTGGCCGCGGCCGACGCGATCGCGGACGTCGTGGACAACGGCAAGCTGAACGCGTCGTTCATCGTGCCGAGCGTGTTCGACAGCGCTGTCGCCCCCGCCGTGGCCGAGGCTGTTCGGAAGGCTGTGCTCGCGGAGCGCTGAGCCTCAGCTGATTCGCGCCAGCAGCCTCACCTCGACGTCAGGAAGGTCCTCGAACCGGGCCCGGCCGTCCGTGGTCACCAGCGTGCGGCCGGTGGCCCGGGCGGTGGCCGCGATGATCAGGTCGTGCGCGCCGCGAGCCTGACCGGTCCGCTGCAGGTGGGTCAGGAGCTCGGCGTGGTGCTCGACGACACTCGTCGTGTAATCGACCACCGGCGTGACGGCCAGGAATTCCGCCAGGAATGCGCTGTGCGCCGCCTGGCGGGCCGGGTTCGGGTCGAGGCGCAGGCCCACCTCGTACTCGGTGATCGCCAGGGCCGGCACGGCGACGTCGTCCTCCTCGCCGATCGCTCCCGCGGGCAGCCGTTGCCGCGCGACGTCGATGAGGATGCCGGTGTCGAGGATCAGTCGCGCCACGGGTCACCGTCCAGCTCGGCGGACGCCGTCTCGCGGACCTTCGCCACGTTCTCCTCGAACCGGTCGTCGACGTCGAGCTTTCCGGCCCAGCGGTGGAACACCGCGCAGACGGCGGCCCCGTTCGCGAGTGGCGCGGGCACGATGAGCGCCACGCGCCTCCCGTTGCGGGTGACGACGATCGTTTCGCCCTTCTCCGCCTCGTCGAGCACGGCGGAGAACGACCGGGAAGCTTCCGATGCGGTCAGTTCCATCACGGGATCAGATTATCAGATTTCGTGGTTCTGAGCCATGCGCCCGCGGCGTTGTCCCCCGATGGTGGAAGTAGCCTCGGCTGGTGAGTGAACTCAGCCACGTCGACGACACCGGCGCCGCCCGGATGGTCGACGTCTCCGGCAAGACCGCCACCGCGCGCACCGCGCTCGCCGCCGGGACCGTGCGGACCACCGCCGAGGTGCTCCGGCTGCTGGCCACCGACGGCCTCCCCAAGGGCGACGCCCTCGCCACCGCGCGCATCGCCGGGATCATGGGCGCCAAGCGGGTGCCCGAGCTGATCCCGCTGTGCCACCAGATCGCGCTGTCCGGGGTCAAGGTCGAGTTCACCCTCGGCGAGGCCGAGGTCGGCATCCGCGCGACGGCGAAGACCACCGACGTCACCGGCGTCGAGATGGAGGCGCTGACCGCGGTGGCCGTCGCCGGGCTGACGCTGCACGACATGATCAAGGCCGTCGACCCGGCGGCGACGCTGGACGAGGTCCGCCTGCTCCGCAAGGACGGCGGCAAGACCGGAACCTGGGAGCGGCCGTGAAGCACAGCGCGCGTGTGATCGTGGCGTCCAACCGCGCCGCGAAGGGCGTCTACGAGGACAAGACCGGCCCGGTGATCGCCGCCTGGCTGGCGGACCGCGGCTACGAGGTGCCGTCGCCGGTCGTCGTCGAGGACGGCGACCCGGTGGGCGGCGCGCTGCGGGCGGCGCTGGCCGACGGCGTCGCCGTGGTGCTCACCACCGGCGGCACCGGGATCTCGCCGACCGACCGCACCCCGGACGTCACCCGCGCGGTCCTGGACCACGAGCTGCCGGGCGTCGCGGACGCGATCCGCGCGGCCGGCCTGCCGAAGGTGCCGACGGCGGTGCTCTCGCGCGGTGTGGCGGGCGTGGCCGGGCGGACCCTGGTCGTGAACCTCCCCGGCTCCAGCGGCGGCGTAAAGGACGGCTTGGGCGTGCTGGACGGCATCCTCGAGCACGCCGTCGACCAGCTGGCCGGCGGCGACCACCCACGGCCCGCCGCGGCCGCGCCCTCGGTGACAACCGGAGCTTCGCTCCGGGCCGGGGGCGTTGCCACCCAGACCCCCGAAAAGTTTGTGGTGCGTGTCGCGCGGGCCTCGGTGACCGAGGAGCCGCTGTCGGTCGAGGAGCACGCCCGCCTGGTCGAGGACGACGCGGCGGGCGCGGTGGTGACGTTCGCGGGCGTGGTCCGCGACCACGACGGCGGCAAGGGCGTCCGCGACCTGACGTACGAGGGCCACCCGAGTGCGGGCCAGGTGATCGCCGACGTCGTCGCGGACCTGTCGGCGCGCTGGCCGGGCGTCCGCGCGGTGGCCGTGAGCCACCGGCTGGGGGCACTGGCGATCGGCGACGTCGCCCTGGCCTGCGCCGTGGCGGCGGAGCACCGCGGGCAGGCGTTCTCGGCGTGCTCGGAGCTCGTGGACGAGGTCAAGGCCCGGCTGCCGGTCTGGAAGCACCAGCACTTCGCCGACGGCACGGACGAGTGGGTCAACTCGCCGTGATCTCGAACGCCGCGACCCGGTGGGCGGCCGCGGCGGACTCGGCCGGATCGGCGCCGGTGACCAGGCCCAGCCGGACGAACATGGGCACGCGGCCGGGGACGGTCAGGACGTGCACGGATGCCGAGCCGCAGTCCCAGGCACGTCAGGAGGCGCACGAGGCGGTTGGCGGGGCGCAGCCGGCGGGCCGGGCGGGCCTTGTTGGCGGGGTACGCGCCGGAGCAGCTGGAGCCTGGTGATCGAGGTGCTGCGGAAGGGTGAGCGGATGCAGCTGGCGGAGCGGATCCGCACGCGCTGAGGGCGCTGTGCGCGCCTGGGACGGCTGCCCGGCCCCGGACGCCCCGCCGAGATGACGGCGGCGGATCGGCGCGCTGAGGGGGCCGCAATGGGATGCCCGCGCGGAGGCGCCGTCGCCGAGCTGAGCCGCGACTGGGCGCGAAACGCGTGAAGGGCTCCCACCGCCCGGGGGATCGGCGGTGGGAGCCCTTTCAGGTCACGGCTCGAGGCCGGACTCGCGCATCACTGCGTGATCGTCACTTGGTGGCGATCTTCTGCCCGACGAGGATCAGGTCCGCGTTCGGGATGTACTTCGCGTTCAGGTCCTGCAGCTTCTGGTAGCCACCCTGGACGTTGAACTGCTTGGCGATCTTGGACAGGGTGTCGCCCGCCACGACGGTGTAGTCACCGGCCGGGTTGGAGCTGCTCACGCCGGTCGCCACGGGGGCCGCCGGAGCCGCCGGGGCCGCCTTCTTCGGGGCGGTCGCGGTCGTGCTCTTCTTCGGGGTCACCTTCTTGGTGGTGTTGCCGGTGGCCTTGGGGGCCGACGAGCCGCCGCCCTTCTTGCCACAGAGCGGCCACGCGCCGATGCCCTGGCCCTGCAGGACGCGCTCGGCCACGGCGATCTGCTGGTCGCGGGAAGCGTTCGCCGCACTGCCGGTGCCGCCGTAGGCCTTCCAGGTGCTCTGCGAGAACTGCAGGCCGCCGTAGTAGCCGTTGCCGGTGTTGGTGTTCCAGTTGCCGCTGCTCTCGCACTGCGCGATGGCGTCCCAGTTGGTCGCCGACGCGGGGGTCGCGGCGATGGCGAGGGGAGCGCCGACCGCAATGCCCGCGATGGCGACGCGAGCGACGGTGCGGGTGGCAGCGGACATCTTGCGGTGCTTGCCTCGGTAAGACATTTGGATGCTTCTCGGTTTCCCAGCGCCTACGAACCGATGTGAGGGTCAGGATCGGGGTCCTGGCGCCGGCCATCCCAGGCCGGCAGGCGAGTCCGACGCACGGCGCGTCTTCGTCGTCCCCTCGTCCCTGTCCGGAAATGCTTTCGCTCGGGGTATGGGTCCGGGTATCCGTCGGACAGGGCTAGGCGCTACGGATTCCCGGTCGTGCTGGTTGGTCGGGGCCAACCGAAAAGCGACGGTACGTAACGATCGCCGTGATCGGAAATTATTCGGGGCGTGACCTACGTCACAGTAACGACACGCAACCCGTGTCGATATGCCTGTTTGTGCAGGTCAGCGCGCCGTTATCTGGCCGTTTCCTAGTCGAGATAAAACACAGATCGTGAGGCTTGCATCACGTGTTCTGCGTGGCGAATGGCCCATTCGCGCCGCCCGGATCGCGATTGAACCGGGCATCTTATGGGCGCCCCGGGTATCGCGCCAGACTTGACAATCCTGCACCAGTTGCCCCAGGAGTCACAGCAGTCCCACCTGTTCGTGCGGTTTCCGCCACGGTCGGATCGATGGTGACCGGAGGCCCGGCCCGCTGACACCGACGCAGCGCGACGGACCAGGTGAAACAGGTCACCGGAAGGCGTGGTGGCCGGTCGCGATCAGCTTCTCGCGAACACCCGAAATCGGTGACGCGCCACGCCGGGGCCCGAACTGCCCGTCGCCGAGCGGTCGGCCGCCGTACCCGAGCGGTCCTCGTTCTACAGGGACGGTGAAGTCGGCATGGTTCCGCCGGATGGACCACACCCTTGCGCTTCACTGGCCTTAACAGTGGCGAGGAACGGCCGGGTCAGCCGCCGGCGAAGGGCGGGAGGACGTCCAGCTCGGCGCCGTCGCGCAGCGGGCGGGTCAGGTCGCGGACCGCGATGCCGTCCAGCAGGTAGCTGACCGCCGCCAGCAGCCGCGGCAGGCCTGTCGGGTGCAGGCGGCGCAGCTCGGCCACCGCGTCGGCGACCGACGCCCCGGCCGGCAGCTGCACCTTCTCCTCTTCCACGCCCGCCGCGGCCCGCGCCGCCGCGAAGTACCGCACCGCGATGGTCATCGTCGCCACCTCAACCGCCGATCGCGCTCATCGGCCGGATCGGCTGCGCGAACCCGGCGTCGTTGATCTCGTGCCCGGCGAGCTTGCCCCACATCGTCGCCCGCCAAGCGGCTGCCACTTCTTCATCGCGCGCGCCCGCGCGCACGAGGGAGCGCAGATCCGTCTCGTCGTTGCTGAACAGGCAGGAGCGCACCGCGCCGTCGGCGGTCAGCCGCGTCCGCTCGCAGGCCGAGCAGAACGGCCGGGTCACCGACGCGATCACGCCGACGTCGCCCGGGCCGCCGTCGACCAGCCAGCGCTCGGCCGGTGCGCCACCGCGTTCGGCCGGGAACGGCGTCAAGGTGAACGACGCGCCCAGCATCTCGAGGATCTCGGCCGCGGTGATCATCTCGCCGCGGTTCCAGCCGTGCTGGGCGTCCAGCGGCATCTGCTCGATGAACCGCAGGTGGTAGCCCTCGTCGAGGCAGAACCTCAGCAGGGGCACGGCTTCGGTCTCGTTGAGCCCGCGGATCAGCACCGCGTTGACCTTCACCGGCGACATGCCGGCGTCCCGCGCCGCCGCGAGGCCCGCGATCACGTGCGAGAGCCGGTCGCGCCGGGTGATCGTCTTGAACAGCTCGGGGTCGACGGTGTCGAGCGAGACGTTGATCCGGTTCAACCCGGCCTCGGCCAGCCCGGCCGCGCGCTTGGCGAGCCCGATCCCATTGGTGGTCATGGACAACCGGGGCCGGGGCGACAACGCCGTGACCCGCGCGACGAGGTCCTCGAGACCCGGCCGCAGCAGCGGTTCCCCGCCGGTGAGCCGGATGTCCGTGACGCCCAGCATTTCGACGGCGATCCCCATCAGCCGGACCAGTTCGTCGTCAGTGAGCACCTGCTCGCCCGGCATCCAGTCGAGGCCCTCCGCGGGCATGCAGTAGGTGCAGCGCAGGTTGCACCGGTCTGTCAGGGAAACCCGCAGATCGGTGGCCACCCGGCCGAAGGTGTCGATGAGGTGCGGGTTCTCGGGCCGGGGCACGCGAGAAGACCCTCGTGTACCGGGGACGCGAGGAAACCCGAGATCCACTGCTGTCATTAAGCACAGAGTAGCCTCCGCAACCGCCCACTAGGATACTTTGCGCAGTGAGTTGTTCAGTGAGCGAACTAATGAGGGCCCGTGACGGAAAAGACTTACCCGGTCACCGAAGACGAACTCTTCCGCTTCGCGGAATTGGGCCGCCAAAGCAGCACCTTCACCGTCCTGCGGCACGCCAGGATCGCCGAGCGGATGGGCCTGTCCGGCACCGACCACAAGACGTTCGACCTGGTCATCCAGGCCGACGGGCCGCTCACCGCCGGCCGGATCGCCGGGCTGACCGGCCTGTCCACGGGCGCCGTCACCGGCGTCATCGACCGGCTGGAGAAGGTCGGGCTGGTCCGCCGCGTCCGCGACCCCGAAGACCGGCGCAAGGTCCTCGTCGAGGTGGTGCCGGGGGTGGCCGACCGCTTCGCGCCGCTCTTCGAGTCGGCCTTCGACACCCTCCGCGACCTGCTCGCGCAGTTCTCCCCGGCGGAGCGAAAAGTGATCGAGCGTTATCAGAATGCAATGCTCGGAGAGCTGCGCGCCGAAGTCATGGGCAATTCGCGCCCGGCGTAGCGGTTCCTCAACTGCGGAGATAATGTCTGCGGCATGCCGCAATTTCGGTTGTCCGAGGCCGCGCGCCTGCTCGGCGTCAGTGACGACACCGTCCGGAGGTGGGTGCGCGCCGGGCAGCTGACCGCCACCGACGACGCCGCCGGCCGCAAGGTAGTCGACGGCGCCCAGCTCGCCGGGTTCGCCCGGGCGCAGGCCACCGCACCCGACGACCCGTCGGCGGTCGGCCGGTCCGCCCGCAATAGGTTCGTGGGGCTGGTCACCGAGGTCATCGCCGACAAGGTGATGGCCCAGGTGGAACTGCAGTGCGGGGCGCACCGGGTGGTGTCCCTGATGAGTACGGAAGCCGTCCGCGAGCTGGGCCTGCGCCCGGGGGTGCTCGCGGTTGCGGTGGTCAAGGCGACCACTGTTGTGGTGGAAACACCGGAAGGAAGTAGATGAAGAAGCCCGCTTTTGGGGGGTTCGGGTGGCGTAGCCTCCGGCCCGGGGCGAAGCCCCGCTTGTCACAGCTTGCTCTCGCCGTGGCGGCCGTCGCCCTGTTCGCGGGCGCGTGCAGCAGCTCGGACGAGCCCAGCACGCAGCCCGGCGGGTCGGTCACCGCGCCCGCGCCCAAGGGGGCCGCGAACGCCGGTGGCGGCACGCTGACCGTGTTCGCCGCCGCGTCGCTCACCGAGTCGTTCACCGCGCTCGGCAAGGCGTTCGAGGCCAAGCACCCCGGCACCACCGTGAAGTTCAGCTTCGCGGGCTCCTCCGGCCTGGTCCAGCAGCTGACCAACGGCGCCAAGGCCGACGTCTTCGCCTCGGCCGACCAGGCCACCATGGACAAGGCCGTCCAGGGCGGCGTGATCGACGGCCAGGCGGCCGTGTTCGCCACGAACAAGCTCGCCATCGCCGTGGCGCCGGGCAACCCGAAGAACATCCGGTCCTTCGCCGACCTGAACAAAGCCGGCCTGACCGTGATCACCTGCGCCCCGCAGGTGCCGTGCGGCGCGGCGGCCAAGAAGGTCGAGACGGCCACCGGCGTCACGCTCAAGCCGAAGAGCGAAGAGCAGGACGTCAAGCAGGTGCTGAACAAGGTCGCCTCCGGGGACGCCGACGCGGGCCTCGTCTACGTCACCGACGCCGCCTCGGCCGCGGGCAAGGTCGACAAGGTCGACTTCCCCGAGGCGGCCCAGGCGATCAACAGCTACCCGATCGCCGTGGTCAAGGGCGGCCAGAGCGCGCTGGCCAAGGAGTTCGACGACTTCGTCCTCGGCGCCGAGGGCAAGACCGAGCTGACGAAGGTCGGGTTCGGCCCTGCGCAGTAGGCGGCTCTCCAGCGGCCGGCCGGGATCCGTCCCGGCCGGCCGTTCGCGCGTTCCGTGGGTCCTGGGCATCCCGGCCACGCTCGCGCTGGCCCTCGTCGTCCTCCCGGTCGTCGGGTTGCTGGTGCGCTCGGACCTGACGCGGCTGCCGTCGCTGATCGCCACGCCGTCGTCGTGGCACGCGCTGCGGCTGTCGCTGCTCACGGCGGCGCTGTCGACGCTGGCCTGCGTACTGCTCGGGGCACCGCTGGCCGTCGTGCTCGCGCGGGCCCGCTTCCGCGGGGTCCGGCTGCTGCGCTCGATCGTGCTGCTGCCGCTGGTCCTGCCGCCGGTCGTCGGCGGCCTCGCGCTGCTCTACCTGCTCGGCCGCAAGGGCTTCCTCGGCGCCCTGATCACCGCGCTGACCGGGGAGTCCGTCCCGTTCACCACAGCCGCTGTGGTCATCGCGCAGACGTTCGTCGCGATGCCGTTCCTGGTGGTCAGCCTCGAAGGCGCGCTGCGCGGCTCCGGCGACCGCTACGAGCAGGTCGCCGCGACGCTCGGCGCGCGCCCGTGGACGGTCTTCCGTCGCGTCACGCTGCCGCTGCTGCTGCCCGCGCTCGGGTCCGGCGTCGTCCTCAGCTTCGCCCGCGCGCTCGGCGAATTCGGCGCCACGATCACCTTCGCCGGCAGCCTCGAAGACGTCACCCGCACGCTGCCGCTGGAGGTCTACACGCAGGCCGAAGTGGACATCGACAGCGCCGTCGCGCTCTCGCTGCTGCTCATCGTGGTGGCGGTCCTGGTGATCGCCGTCGCGCGGCCGCGCTCGTGGGAAGGCGGCCTCCGGTGAGCCTCGCCGCCCGGATCACCGCCGCGCGCGGCTCGTTTTCGCTGGACGTCGATCTCGACGTGCCCGCCGGGCACGTGCTGGCGCTGCTCGGCCCGAACGGCTCCGGGAAGTCGACGGTCCTGGGCTGCCTCGCCGGGCTGATCACGCCGGCGTCGGCGGAGATCACGGTGTCCGGCCGCGCGCTGGCCGGCGTGCCGCCGCACCGCCGCGGCATCGGGCTGCTCTCCCAGGACGCCCTGCTCTTCCCGCACCTTTCGGCGGCGGACAACGTCGCCTTCTCGCCGCGCTCGACCGGTGCCGGCCGCCGTGCCGCCCGGGAGCGTGCCTGCTATTGGCTGGCCGAGGTCGACGCCGTCGCGCTGGCCGACCGGCGGCCGGGGCAGCTGTCCGGCGGCCAGGCCCAGCGCGTCGCGATCGCCAGGGCGCTGGCCGCCGACCCGGACCTGCTGCTGCTCGACGAGCCGTTCGCCGCCCTCGACGTCGACGCCGCACCGGCCATCCGCGGCCTGCTGCGGCGGGTGCTCAAGACCGGGCCGACGACCGTGCTCGTCACGCACGACCCGCTGGACGCGCTCGCGCTCGCCGACCACGTCGCGGTGCTGAACGACGGCCGGATCGTCGAACGCGGCCCGACCCGTGCGGTGCTTTCGGCCCCGCGGACGGCGTTCACCGCACGGATCGCCGGTCTCAACCTGGTCGCCGGCACCGCGGTCGCCGAAGGACTCCGGACGGCGTCCGGCGAGATCGTCAGCGGCCTCCCGGCGGCCGACGTGGTGCCGGGAGAGCCCGCGGTGGCGGTGTTCCCGCCCAACGCCGTGGCCGTCTACACCCGTGACGGCGAGCATCGCGGCAGCCCTCGCAACACGACCGAAGCCGTCGTCGCGGCCCTGGAGCCGCACGGGCCGGTGATCCGGGTCCGGGCCGAGGGCGACGGCTGGGCGCACGGCCTCACCGCCGACCTCACCCCGGCCGCCGTCGCCGAGCTGGCCCTGGAGCCCGGCTCGGCGGTGAGGCTGTCGGTGAAGGCCGCGACCGTGGCGATCCACCCGGCCGCGGCGCCCTGACGCCGACGAGCCGGAACCCGTCCCCGCTGGTGATAGGTTCCGGGCCATGAACGAACGCCGGTGGACGTACCTTTCCGACATGGACGGCGTCCTGGTGAAGGAGGAGCACCTGGTCCCGGGGGCCGACGAGTTCCTCGCCGAACTGAAGGCGAACGGCATCGACTTCCTGGTGCTGACGAACAACTCGATCTACACCCCGCGCGACCTGCGGGCGCGGCTGGAGCGCACCGGGCTCGACATCCCCGAGGAGTCGATCTGGACCTCGGCGCTGGCGACCGCGAAGTTCCTCTCGTCGCAGCGGCCGAACGGCTCGGCTTACGTCATCGGCGAAGCGGGCCTGACGACGGCGCTGCACGAAGTCGGCTACGTGCTGACCGAGCGTGACCCCGACTACGTCGTGCTGGGCGAGACCCGCACGTACAGCTTCAGCGCCATCACGCGCGCGATCCGGCTGATCGAGGGCGGCGCGAAGTTCATCGCGACGAACCCCGACGCGACCGGCCCGAGCGTGGAGGGCTCGATGCCGGCCACCGGGTCCGTCGCGGCGCTGATCGAGAAGGCCACCGGGCGCTCGCCGTACTACGTCGGCAAGCCGAACCCGCTGATGATGCGCTCGGCGTTGCGGCGGCTCGGCGCGCATTCGGAGTCGACGCTGATGATCGGCGATCGGATGGACACCGACGTGCATTCGGGCATCGAGGCCGGGCTGCAGACCATCCTGGTGCTCACCGGCATCTCCACCCCGGAGTCGGCCGAACGCTATCCGTACCGGCCCACCATGGTGATCGACTCCGTCGCCGACCTGATCGGGCGAACCGGGGACCCGTTCGGCGAAGGCTGACCGCGAGCCGGGTGGCCGCAGGGCATATCGTCAGCGGATGAGCAAGTCGACGTACGTGGTCGGCGACGTCCACGGCCACCGTGACGAACTCGCCGACGCGCTGAGATCCGAAGGCCTCGTCGACGAGGAGGACAACTGGTCCGGCGGCGAGGACCAGCTGTGGTTCCTCGGCGACTTCGTCGACCGCGGCCCGGACGGCGTCGGGGCGATCGACCTGGTCATGCGGCTCGAAGAGCAGGCGGCCGAGGCCGGCGGCCAGGTGCAGACGCTGCTGGGCAACCACGAGATCCTGGCGCTGGGGATGTACCACTTCGGCGACGAGCCGGTGCCGTCCGACTTCGGCCCGCGCAGCTTCGCCCGCAGCTGGGAGATCAACGGCGGCCTGCTGTCGGACCAGGACCGGCTGACCCCCGAGCACATCGAGTGGCTGGCCGCGCGCCCGCTGGCCGCCGTCGCCGCCGACCACCTGCTGCTGCACTCGGACACGCTGGAGTACCTCGACTGGGGCTCGTCGATCGACGAGATCAACGAGGCGGCTCGCGAGATCCTCGAAGGCAGCGACATCGAGGCGTGGTGGGACGTCTGGCGCCGGATGACGACGCGCTACGCGTTCCGCGGCCCGGACGGCGAGGAGAACGCCCAGAAGCTGATGGACGCCCTCGGCGGCTCGCGGATCGTGCACGGCCACAGCGTCATCGCCGACCAGCTGGGCATCCACCCGACGCAGATCGAGGGCCCGTTCCTGTACGCGGGCGGCAAGGCACTCGGCGTCGACGGCGGCCTGTTCGTCGGCGGGCCGTGCCTGGTGGTCGAGCTGCCGTACGAGCCGGAGTCCTAGGCGATCTCGACGATCTCCTTGCCGAGCGGCACGAGGGACACCGGGATCAGCTTGAAGTTCGCGATGCCGAGCGGGATGCCGACGATCGTGATGCAGAGCGCGATGCCGGTGAAGACGTGCCCGAGCGCCAGCCACCACCCGGCGAAGACGAACCAGACGACGTTCCCGACGCACGACGCGGCGCCGGCGTCCCGCCGGTCGACAACCGTGCGGCCGAACGGCCAGAAGGCGTAGCGCGCGATCCGGAACGACGCCAGCCCGAACGGGATGGTGACGATCAGGATGCAGCAGATGACGCCGGCCAGCAGGTAGCCGAGGGCCATCCAGAAGCCGCACAGGACGAGCCAGATGATGTTCAGCAGGGTGCGCATCAGACGTGCAGCTCCCCGCTGAGGACGGTGACGGCCTGGCCTGCGAGGTGGACGCGGTCGCCGTCCTGGCGGGTGCGGACGATGCCGCCGCGCGCTGAGGCCTGTTCGCCGGTCAGGTCGTTCTTCTTGAGTTCCGCGGACCAGTAGGGCGACAGGGTGCAGTGCGCGGAGCCGGTGACGGGGTCTTCGTCGATGCCGACGCCGGGGGCGAAGAAGCGGCTCACGTAGTCGTCGTCCCGTGCGGTGACGAGGAGCCGTCCGGTCCAGGTGTGCTTGAGCTTCGCGAGGTCCGGTTCGAGGGCGCGGACGGTCTCGGCGTCCTTGACGACGGCGAAGAGGTTCTCGACGCCGCGCCCGGTGTACTCGATGTCGACACCGGGAAGGATTTCGGACAGGTCGTCGTCGGTGGGCCGCGGCGGGTCGGAGGGGAAGTCCAGCTCGACCCAGCCGTTTCCGGCGTTGGCGCGCAGTTCCCCGCTCTTGGTGGTGTAGGTCTGTTCCCCGCCGAGAACGTGCGTGACGGCGACGGTGGCGTGCCCGCAGAGCGCGACCTCGACGGCGGGGGTGAACCACCGGAGCGACTTCGGGCCGGTTGCGGAGGTAACGACAAAGGCGGTCTCGGCGTGCTTCATCTCGGCGGCGACGGCCTGCATCCAGGCCGGGTCGGCGGGTTCGTCCAGCAGGACGACCCCGGCGGAGTTCCCGGCGAAGGCGCGATCGGTGAAGGCGTCGACGATGAAGAAGCGCATGCCACCAATGTAGCCGGGGTGACGGCGGTGGATCTTGGTCCGGCGCAGATCCCGGGGATGACCCTTAGGAGGTCTCCCCGATGGTCGGCTTCACGATCTTTTCCCCGTCCGGACCACGTTCCGGCCTGAGATCGAAGACCTCTTCGTCGACGGCGTACTTGTTCTTGTGCTCTTTGTCGTCTTCCTTCTTCTTGCCGCCCGCGCCCGGGGCGGCCGCGCCGGTGCCGCCTTTGCCACCCTTGGCCGCGGCGGCCGCGGTCGCCCCGCGCTCGAGCCGTTCGCCGGCTTTGCTGCCGGTCTTGCCGCCTTCGCCGGCGGTTTCCTTGGGGGCGGTCCCGGCGCTGCCCGCACTGCCGGAAACTCGCGACCCGGCGAACCCGGTGCCGGCCCGTCCGGAGCCGATGCCTTTGCCGCGGGTGGTGTCCCCGCCACCGGAGGTGCCGCCGGCGGTTGCGCCGGGAATGGCGAGCCCATCGGGCGTCATCCGTCCGAAGCTGCTCGCGGCCGGGGCGGCGCGGAAATTGGTGTTGCCGCTGAAGGTGCCGGTGCCGCTGCTGGTGCCCGGGGGGACGAAGCCGGGCTGGTTGAGGCTGCCTGGGCCGGTTCCCGGTCCGCCGGGCACTCCCGGTCCGGGGCCACCGAGTCCACCGGGTCCGCCGGGGACGAAGGTGCCGCTGGTACCGCCGGGGCCGGTCCCGCCGATGGCGGGGGTGCCGGTGCTACTGGTGCCGTGGAAGCCGCTCACGGAGGTGGAGTCGCCCTGCCCGAGCTGGGGCGGCGGGGTGTAGGTGGGCTGGGTGCTGGCGGTCTCGTGGTAGGTGGAGTCGAGGCTCTGAAGAACCTGAACGGCCTGCTGATGAGCGGCGTCGGCCTGCTGCTGCTTGGCGGCGACGTCGTTCATGGTCTGCGTTGCGCCGACGACGTCACCAGCCAGGTACTGCTTGGTGGCCTTGGTGATTTCGGTCTGCTGGTTGAACCCGGTGGGTTCGGGCATGTTCTTCTGCGCATAGTCAGCGGCGGCCGCTTGCTGCGAGTACCGGTTGGAGCTCAGCTGCGCGGCGTTCGCGGTGTCACCCGTGTAGGTGGCGGTGCTTTGGAAGAAGTTGTGTGCCTGGGCGGCGCCCGCTCCCTGCCACTGGATTTCGCTCGAGTTGACGGCGTCGTTCGCCGCGTTGGAGACGTCGGCCAGCCAGTTGCCGAGCTTGTTGGCGACCCGGCCGCGATCGTCGAGATCGCCAGGGTTCATGTTCTCGTGAACCATGCCGTAGAGGTCTTCGTGAGAGCTGGCCGCGTAATTCTGACCGGGCGCGGGCGCGTCACCGCGAGTGGCCTGGTTGTGCAGCAGCCGTTTGCCCTGCTCGACCGAGTACTGTGCGGCCTGGTTCTGCGTCTGCGGCGTCACGCCGGCGCTGGCGTCCGCCTGGTCTTCGGCGCCGAAGTGGTGCACGTTCTGCTGCAGCTTCTGCTGTGTCTGCGCGTAGAAGTCGCTCTCGTACTGGCGGTGTTCCGCGTGCTCGTGCGCCATGGTCACTCGCTCCCGCGAAGCTTGGCGAAGGTCTGGCTGTGTGCATCTTCGGTTTCGCGGTAGTTCTTGCGGGCGATCTCGAGCGCTTCGCGGACCTGGACGAAGCCTTGCTTCAGCAACTCGAGGTTCGGGATCAGGGACTGGTCCCCGTCGGCAGCCACCTTCGCGTTGAAGTCGGCTATGTCTTTCGCGTAGCTACTAGAACCCATTCCTGGAGCTCGCGCAAGGAGCTTCACGTCGTGGAAGATCTCGTCGAATTCGTGGATGAATCGATCGCACACCTTGGTGTACGCGTCGAACCCGGCCTGGTTGATCCCGAATCCGCCGTCCTCGGCAAGCGACTTGAATTGCTGGGCACCGGCGTTGAGCCGCTTGGCACCCTCCTCGTCGAGCGGGACGTCGAGCAGGCCTGACAGGAAGTTGGCGCCGGCGTCACCCGCCGCAGGCGGCTCACTGCCGAAGTGTGCACCCGTCGTCATCGTCCACCCCTCTCGACACCGTGCGTACCCGAGTCAACTGTAGTAGTGACGATCCGCGATGTCAGCAGATCCGTGATGCCGGCAACCCGTCGATGGACGGTCTCAGCCGTTCGCGGGAAGAAGGGGTTCGACCTTGGTCGAAACGTCGTTGGCCACCTGGCAAGCCTCGTCGGTGCCCGCTGTCTGGAGGGTGACCAAGACCGTGGCTCGCGACTTCGGCTTCACCTCCATGGAAACGTCACAGGAACCCGTGCCGCCGAGAGCGTCGCGCTCCTGCACTGCGGGGCGCCCGTTGACGTCCCCTGTCACGGCCTTACCAGGAGCTGTGACGATATCGTTGATCGACTGTCCGGGCTGGAGGGCGAGACCGACCACGCCGTAGTCGGTCTTCTTCGTGTCGCAGTTGTGGGCCGCGTCCGCATCGCTCCGCTTCGCGGCTGCGTAACCCTGGCCCGCCAATACCTGGTCGAGGAGCTTGCACGGATCCATCCCGGCGAACGGGTTGTCGCTCGTGGCGCCACTCGGCTTGGTCGTGGAGGCGCTGCTCGACGGCGTGTCCGCGGCTTGCGGCGTGCCCCCCACCTTGCTGTCGCAGGCGCTCAGCGCAAGCGCCAGGGTGGCCAAGGTGAGGACGGTGGCGCGAAGGCGAACTGCTCGGGTCACAACCTGAACACTACGGGTAGATCACGCGCCGATGCGAGGACGCACGTCACCGGTGGGTGGTCTCCGTGATGCGCTCGTGCAGCCACCCTCTCAGGTGTCCCCCGTCCGAGGGAATGAACCTCAGCCGGGATTCGCCGCCCGGTAGTGGCTCGGTGAACGTCAGGTAGCGGCCGGCGTCGGTGTCCACGAAGGTCACCGTGCCCACCGGGCGGAGGTTGCCCTGGCCCATGCGGGTTGACAGCTCGAACGTGCCGTGGCGGTGCGGGGGCCACTGGGCGTACTCCCGCAACGCTTCGGCGTCCGGCGGCCTGCTCGGGCCCACCGTCGACGTCACCGGGGCCACCGGCAGCGGTCCGTAGCGGGGGAGGATGCCGACCAGGGCGTCGACCAGGTGGTCGGGGCGGATCTGGACGAAGTTGATCCCGTCCGGTACCAGCTCCGAGTAGACGCCCAGCCCGTGGCCGATCGCCGCCCGGTAGAACACCTGGCGGGTGTCCGCCACCTCCACCGCCCGGACGATGATCAGCACCTCCGGCTGGGTCCACGCCCTCAGCGTCTGCTCCACCTCGATGTCCAGCTTCTCCGGGCCCGCCAGCCCGCGCGCCCGCATCGAGTCCCAAGCCGCCGCCAGGATGCGCTCGTTCTCCTCCAGCGTGTGGCCCGGGCTGCGGATCTCGAACGGGTGCCAGTGCGCCGGGAGGCCCGTGCGCCGGATCGCGGCGGCGACCTCCGTCAAGCCCAGCGAAAATTCCTCCGGCACGTTCCCGAGCGTAGCGGAACCGGCACCCGGCGCCCTCAGATGTCGATCTGCCGCACGCCCGTCTCGGGCAACGCCACCCGGCCGGCCGTCGCCCGTCCGCGCAACCGGACGATTTCGTGCGGCTGCAAGCCGATCGCCACTCCGAAGGCCTCCACGTCGGGGAACCCGCCCTGTTGCCGACGCAGCTCCAGCGCCGTCGTCACCCGTGCCGGCGAAAGGCCCGGCAGCGTCGCCAGCTCGTCCCCCGAAGCCGCGTTGACGTCCACCCGTGCCGCCGGGGGAGCAGGCGGAGGTGCCAGAACACCCGGGGCAGGTGCCGAAAGGCCCGCCGGATCGGGCGTGGCCGGGACGTATGCCTCGATCACGTCGTTCTGCTGCAGATCCCGCGTTCCCAGCCTCACCGTGAACACCCGCGACCCCGCGGACGACCGCACCGCGATCCCGTCCCGCGCCAGGGAAAGCACCGGCAGCGAAGGGCGCGATGACCGTGCTCCGCTCGTTGAACGGCGTCCCGATCGGGCGCAGCACCCTGGTCCGGACCCCCACCGTGAACGCCGCGGTCCGCCCCTCCAGCACCTCGACCGCCGCCACCACCGCGCCGTTGCCGAGGTCGGTGACGCCGTGGACCACCGCCGTTCCGTCGCGCTGCTCCACGAAATCCGGAGTGGGGAACGTTCTCAGCGCGTCCCCGGCCAACGGCGGTGTGTCGCACTGGAAACCCAGCAGCACCGTCCCCGCCTGACCCTGCGGCAGCTCCTCGATCGGGCCGCCGGTCCGAACAGTTCGAGCACCCGCATCGGCTGGCCGTTGCGCATCAAAGAACACAGCGCGCCGAACCGCAGGACGCCGTCCCGGACGAGCACCTGCACGTGGAACCCCGTCAACCCGTCGAACGCCGGCGCCTCCACCGAGGCGACCGCCTCCGGACGGCTCATGTCCGGCCCGACGGCGTCATCGGTGTACAGCTCCAGGAAGTCGCCCTTGCGGAGGTCCCGGCGGCCGACGGCGACGAACACGTCCTTCAGGAACCCGGCGTCGGTCACCGGCTCGACGTCGCGGGAGAAGAACTTCTTCCGCACCATGATCCCCAGGCGCAGGTTGTCCTCCAGGATGCGATCGCCCCGGAGAAGGCGCGCTCGGGCCCCGCGGACCGCGCGCCCCGAACTCACCTGCCCGCCGCGGAGCTCCCCGAGGCCGGGGACGGTGACCGACTCGTTGAGCGCCCGGCCGAACTCGATCAGCCCGACCCTGGTCTCGGTCACGACGTGGCGGCCAGCGTGACGCTGATCGACTGGTCGGCGTTGACGCGCTCCGATTCGACGCGCATTCCGGCTTGGGCCGCTCGATCCTTGAGCCGAGCCAGCACCGCCCGCTGCACTTCGGCCGCGTACGCCTCGTCGACCGACAGCACCAGCCGCGAAGCTTCGGCCTCGGTGAGACCCGGGCCGTCGACGTGCGCCACCTGGACACCCTCGGGGCCGTAGCCGAACGCGATCCGCCGCCCTTCCCAGGCAGCGAAGACGGTGGTGCCGTCGTCGGTGACCTGGGCCCGCAGCCCGGTGAGCGCGCGGGCCGGCAGGTCGCGGTGGCGCATCCGGGTCCGCACGGTGACGACCCCCGGCTGGGCCTGCGCGTGCGCGGCGATGGCGAACCCGTTCAGCTCGATCGCGCCGTCGGGGGCGATCGTCAGTTCCAGGCGGTTCGGGGCGGTGAAGATCGACTCGTCGTAGCGGTCGGTCAGGAAGTGGAACCGCTGGTTCGCCGACCCCACCCACGGCCGGGACTGCTCGGGCCGCTCCACCAGGAACGGCCCGTCCACCAGCAGATCCGTCGAATCCAGCAGCTCCGACGGCGGCAGGTCCTCCAGGACGTGCCTGGTGAACGTCATCACCGAGAGGCCCGCGGACCGGACCGCGGCGGCGAAGCGACCCAGCGGCCCGGCCTGGTCGAACGGCTCGCCGCCGAGCAGCGTGACGCCTCCGATGCCCTCGATCGCCAGCACCCGCGACAACAAGTCCGGCCACGACAGGGAAAACCCGCCGCGGGTCGTCCACGTCTGCGGGTTGAAGCACCCCGGGCAGCGCACCGAACACCCCTGCGTCCACACGGCACACCGGACGCCGGGGCCCTCGGCGACGGTGGTGTCGACGATCCGGTGCAGGTTCAGGAGTTCCATTGCGACTGCTGCTGCGACGCGGTGTCTTCCACGGAAGCCGTCGTGCGCCGGTAGTCCTCGGTGAATTCCGACGTTTCGGTCTCCGCGCCGAGCTACCGCAACAAGCGTTGAGCGAGTAGCCGGTCCGCGGTGGCTGACCGGACGTTCGCTTCCTAGACTCGGGACGTCCGACGAAGACGTCTGAGGAGGCACCATGCCTGACGCGCCCGTCCTGCCGAGCTACGCCTCGGGGACCTCGGAGGTCCCGCTGCTGGGGGACACCATCGGCGACAACTTCGACCGGACGGTGGCCGCGTTCGGGGACCGCGACGCCCTCGTCGACCGGACCGCCGGCAAGCGGTGGACCTACCGGGAGCTGGCCGCCGAGGTGAGCGCGCTGGCGCTGGGGCTGGTCGCGCAGGGCATCGGCAAGGGCGACCGGGTCGGCATCTGGTCGCCGAACCGGGCGGAATGGACCTTTTTCCAGTACGCGACGGCCAAGATCGGCGCCATCCTGGTCAACATCAACCCGGCCTACCGCGCGCACGAGCTGGAGTACGTCCTCAACCAGGCCGGGATCCGGTTGCTGGCCGCCTCGGACAAGTTCAAGACGTCCGACTACCCCGCGATGGCCGAGGAGGTGCGCGAGAAGTGCGCGGCGCTGGAGCAGGTCGTGATCCTGGGCGGTGAGGGCTGGCAGGCGCTGCTGGACGCGGGCCGTGGGGGTGACCCGGCGCAGCTGGCGCACCTGCAGGCCGGGCTGTCGGCCGACGACCCGATCAACATCCAGTACACGTCCGGGACCACGGGCTTCCCCAAGGGCGCCACGCTGTCGCACCACAACATCCTCAACAACGGCTACTTCGTCGGCGAGCTGTGCCACTACACCGAGCAGGACAAGGTGTGCATCCCGGTGCCGTTCTACCACTGCTTCGGCATGGTGATGGGCAACCTGGCCTGCACCAGCCACGGCGCCTGCATGGTGATCCCGGCGCCGGCGTTCGACCCCCGTGCCACCCTCGAAGCGGTCGCGGCCGAGCGGTGCACGTCGCTCTACGGCGTGCCGACGATGTTCATCGCCGAGCTCAACCACCCGGACTTCGGCGAGTTCGACCTGTCGTCGCTGCGCACCGGCATCATGGCGGGGTCGCCGTGCCCGGTCGAGGTGATGAAGCAGGTCATCGACCGGATGGGGATGGCCGAGGTGTCGATCTGCTACGGCATGACCGAGACGTCCCCGGTGTCGACGCAGACCCGGTCCGACGACTCGGTCGAGCGCCGCGTGTCGACGGTCGGGCGCGTCGGGCCGCACCTGGAGGTCAAGGTCGTCGACGCCGAAACCGGCCTGACGGTCCCGCGCGGCGAGCCGGGCGAGCTGTGCACGCGCGGCTATTCGGTGATGCTCGGGTACTGGGAACAGCCCGACAAGACGGCCGAGGCGATCGACGCGGCCCGCTGGATGCACACCGGCGACCTCGCGGTGATGGACGCCGACGGCTACCTCAACATCACCGGCCGCATCAAGGACATGGTCATCCGCGGCGGCGAAAACCTGTACCCGCGCGAGATCGAGGAGTTCCTCTACACGCATCCGGACATCCTCGACGCGCAGGTGATCGGCGTCCCGGACGCGAAGTACGGCGAAGAGCTGATGGCCTGGGTCCGGATGCGCGAGGGCGCGGAACCGCTGACGGCGGAGAAGGTGCGCGAGTTCTGCGGCGGAAAGCTGGCGCACTACAAGATCCCGCGGTACGTCCACGTCGTCGAGGAGTTCCCGATGACGGTGACCGGGAAGGTCCGCAAGATCGAGATGCGCGAGCAGTCGATCAGCCTGCTGGGTCTGGAGCAGGCGGCGGCCACGAAGCACGCCTAAACCGCGCGAGGCGTTCGGGCGTTGGTCCTTCGCGATTACGTGAAGGGAGGCGACTGATGATCATCCTCGGCTGGGAGTGGTGAACGCCCGTGTGGGGCACCTTCGCGAAGGTGCCCCACACGCGCGTCAGCCCACCGCCGCGGCAGCTTCCGCGATCGCCTTCGCGTCCTCCTCGCCGAACGTCTCCTCCAGCTGCTCCGGCGAGTAGTCCACATCGATCTGCTCCACCGGCATCCCGCGCGCCGACTCGATCGCGCCCAGCCGGCGCTGGGCGCGATCCGCCGCGTACTGGATGATCTCCTGCGGGTCGTTGTCGAACGGCAGCTCCTCGAACTGGTCCTGCACCCACTGGATCATGTTGAGCGCGTGCGGAAGCAGCTCGCCCATCCGCTGCTGCACCGCGTCCCACAGGGAGTCGTCCGCGGCGACGTGGCGCCGGCAGGTGAACGTGCCCCAGGCCATGTGGCGGCGCTCGTCGTCGCCGATGCGGCGGACCAGTTCCTGCATGCCCGGCAGGATGTCGTGCTGGGTGCAGATCAGCTGCCACGAGTAGTAGCCCGTCAGCGCGAGGCTGCCCTCGATGACGTGGTTGTACGTGACGCTCGCGCGGATCTGGTTGAGCGGGCTGGGATCGTCCTCCAGCGCCCGCAGCGACTGCGGCAGCTCTTCGTAGAACAGCTTGCGGTAGTGCGGGTTCTCGGCGACGAACGGGTGGAGGTCCTGAGTCAGCCCGACGGCGTCCATCCAGCGCCGGAACACCTCGGTGTGCTTGGCTTCCTCGAAGCAGAACTGCGTCAGGTACATCTCGTCGCCGAACCGGCCGGTCGCCGACATCGCCCGCATGAACGGCTGGATGTCCTCGGTGACGGCCTCTTCGCCGGCGATGAACTGCGCGACCAGGTACGTCGTACTGCGCTGTTGCTCGGGGTTGAGCGTGTCCCAGCCTTCGCGTTCGCGGCTGAAGTCGATGTCCGCCGGGTTCCAGAACTTCTTGTTGCCCTTGACGAACAGCCGCAGCGGGAACGAGTCCCAGTTCAGCCCGCCCTTGCGCAGCGTGGAAAAGCCGGTCCGGAGTTCCGGGAGCGTGTCGGTCATCGTTTCACTCCGATAGACGATTCAGTGGACGAATTGGCGAATGGCGGGTTCCAGTACCGCGGTGACGGCGTCGGCCGCTTCCGTCGACGAGTGCGTGGACAGCACCAGGTGCGACAGGGAAAGCCGGACGACGGTCTCCGCGAGCAGGGCCGCGGCTTCGGCGGACAGCCCGGGTTCGAACTCGCGGTACTGCTCGGCGGCGAGGGCCGCGGCCGCGGTGAGGATCGGCTCGCCCCTGGACGTGAGCAGCGGCAGCAGGTCCTCGCCGGCTTCGGTGCCGAGCGCCGCCGCGACCAGGCGGTTCTCCCGCGCGTGCTCGATCGTGTAGACGACGGCGTGGTGGATGCCCGCCAGGAGCCCGTCCGCCGTTTCGAACCGCTGCCGGATCCCGTCGAGGAACTCCGACGCGGTGCGCAGCGCCACCGCCTGGGTCAGCGCCGCCTTGTTCCCGAACTCGTTGTAGACCGTCTGCCTGCTCACGCCGGCCTTCGCGGCGACGTCGGCCATCCGCAGGCCCGCGTGGCCGCGGTCCGGCAGCAGGTCGGCGGCGGCGTCGAGCAGCGCTTCGCGCAGGGACGCCTTCGTCCGCTCGGTGAAGCTGGTCACACTTTCACCTTGACACAGATCGCTCTGCTGTCAAGGCGCTGTACACGTTCGGTTCGCGCGTAAAACTGTCGGTGGTGGCGGCTACGGTGCAGGTGTGGGCATCACCGTGGGGTTCGACCTCGACATGACACTGATCGACGCCCGGCCGGGCATGGCCGCGGCGATGAACGCGCTGGGCGTCGAATCCGGCCTGCCGCTGGACGGCGCCGCGTTCGCGGCCAACCTGGGGCCACCGCTCGACGACATCCTGCGCGGCTTCGAAGCGCCGGAGGAGCGCATCCCCGGGCTCGTCGACCGGTTCCGGGCGATGTACCCCGAGGTGGTCGTGCCCAGCGCGGTCGCGTTGCCGGGCGCGGTCGAGTCGCTCCGCGCGGTGCGGGCCGCGGGCGGGCGCACGCTGGTCGTCACCGGGAAGTACGGGCCCAACGCCCAGCTGCACGTGGACGCGCTCGGGCTCGACGTCGACGAAGTCATCGGCGAGCTGTGGTCGACGCAGAAGGCCGAAGCACTTCTGGCGCACGACGCACGGGTGTATGTCGGAGATCACGCCGGTGACATCCGGGGTGCGCTCGCGGCCGGGGCGATCGCAGTCGGCGTCACCACCGGGCCGTGCGACCGCACGCTCCTCCTGAGCGAAGGAGCGGAGGTCGTCTTCGAGTCGCTGACGGAGTTCCCGGCGTGGTTCGAGCGGACGTTCGCGGGGAGCGTGGTGCCGTAGCTCTAGTTCTTGGCGCGGGCCTCGATCACCAGCGCGATCAAGCCCAGCAGCAGGCCCAGGGGCGTGATGACCCCGGCGGCGACCGACAGCCAGATCGGCAGGTTCTCCAGACCGGCGGCGAACATGATGAACACCGCCAGCACGGCGAGCATGCCGATGCCGAACAACCCGATGCCGACGCGCATCAGGAACGGTTTGCCGGGAGCGGCCACGCCGGCCTCCTTCGTCGTGCTCTTCATGACGCATGAGGGTATCCGCCGGTATCGACTTCTCCCCAGGGCCTGTGGCGAGATACCCTTTACCCAGCGCGCCCTGGGTACGCCCCCGGGCGCGTTCGTCGTGAGCGGACAGCAGAAAGACTGGTGAGGGAAGTGCCGACCGGCAAGGTCAAGTGGTACGACGCGGAGAAGGGGTTCGGGTTCGTCACGCAGGACGGTGGCGCCGACGTCTACATTCGCAAGGCCGCGCTGCCGCAGGGCGTCGAGGGGCTCAAGGCCGGACAGCGGCTGGAGTTCGGCGTCGCCGACGGCCGCCGCGGACCGCAGGCGCTCTCCGTCCGGCTGCTCGACCCGCCGCCGTCCGTCGTCGAAGCGCGCCGCCGCCCGGCCGAGGAGCTGCACGGGCTGATCGAGGACATGATCAAGCTCATCGAGCTGAAGGTGCAGCCGGACCTGCGGCGCAACCGCTACCCGGACCGCAAGCACACCAAGCAGATCGCCGAGATCATGCGCGCGGTCGCCCGGGACATCGATCCCTGAGTGGTGACCACTAGGCCTCCAGCCGGAGGCCCCACACGTCGCTGGGCAGCAGGCCCGACTCGCCGGTGCTGGAGTTCAGCACGGCGGTGTACTTCTGGACGTCGACCGCCGAGATGCGGTCGGCGGGCGTCGGCGGCGTGACCGTGTAGGCGTAGCGATCCAGCGACGTGAACGGGATCGGGTCGCTCTGCTTGTACTCGCCCTGCGGGGTGACGTATTCGTAGACGATCTGCCACGGCGCGTCCGCGACCTCGCCGGGTACCGAGATCTGCACCGGCTTGCCCGGGCGGACCTTCAGCGTCTGCGTGTCGCCCTTGGCGCTGCACGGCTGCGCGAGCTGCTGGGAGTAGTCACACGACAGCACCGGCGTGGTGTTGATCGTGTGACCGTCGGCGTAGAAGGTGACCTCGGCCGGGCCGGGCGCCGAGCAACCGGCCACCGCGAACCCACCGGCCGCAAGCAGGGCCACCACCCGGGAACGTCGCATGGGCTCAGACCCTACCGGCGGGCTGTCGGGTCCCTGGGCAGGCCCTGGGCCGGGAAGCTGCCGGTCGGCTCGGGCCGCAGCGGCCGGTCGCCGCCGAGACCCGGCACGAGCGAGCCGCCACGCTGCACCAGGTACGTCTGGGTCAGACCGACCGCCAGCAGGATCGAGATCACCAGGAAGCCGATCCAGTACGTCGGCGGCAGCAGCAGGCCGACCGCGCCGCCCATGCACCAGGCCAGCTGCAGCACGGTTTCCGAGCGGCCGAACGCCGACGCGCGCGACTCCTCGGGCAGGTCCTCCTGGATCACGGCGTCGAGACTGATCTTGGCGAGCGCGCTGGCCGTGGCGCCGATCAGGCCGACGATCGCGGCCGTGGCCAGGCCGGGCAGGAGCGTCGCGACCAGCGCGGCCAGCACGCAGCTCGCCACGCACCAGACGATCACCTGGTCGGGACTGCCGAAGTGCAGACGCGAGCCCAGCGCGTTGCCGAGGAACCCGCCGGCCCCGGCCGCGGCGCCGATCACGCCGAGCAGCAGCAGCTGCATGAACGGTGTCTGCCCGCTGCCTTCGGTCTGCGCCTTGACCGCGAAGGCGGCGAACATCATGAGGAAGCCGGTGAGCACGCGCACCGAGCCGTTGCCCCAGAGCGCGACGACGATGTGCCGGCCCATCGGCTGACGGCGTTTCTTCTCCGTCGGGTGGGCCGAAAGGGACGTCGGCACCTCGCCCTCGGTCGCCTCCACCCAGGCCGGGATCCGCATCGACTGCACGGCCGCGGCGATGCAGATGAGCGCCGTGAACCACAGCGCGCCCGCCGAGCCGGTGATGGCGTTGACGCCGCTGGCCAGCGCGCCGAACACACCCGCGGCGACCAGGCCGAACGTGGTCAGCCGGGCGTTCGTCTTCGAGAGCGTGATCTCCGACGGCAGGACCCGCGGTGTCACCGCCGCCTTGAGAACGGTGAACGACTTCGACAGCACCATCATCCCGAGCGCGGCCGGGTAGAGCAGCCAGTCGTCGAAGTGCAGCGCCATCACGACGGCCATCAGCCCCTGGCCGATCGACGACGCGCACATCGCCAGCCGCCTGCCGCGCTGCACCTTGTCGAGCGCGGGCCCGATCACCGGCGCGACCAGCGCGAACGGCGCGATCGTGATGAGCAGGTAGAGCGCCACCTTGCCCTTGCTCTCGCCGCTGGTCGCGGCGAAGAAGAGGGTGTTGGCCAGCGCGATCGCCATCGCCGCGTCGCTGGCGTAGTTGAGCATCACGGCGTAGGTCAGGGAGGTGAGGCCGGACTTCTCGGCGCCGTCGGCCTTCGTCGCACGCTGGAAGGCGTCGACGGCCTGACCGGTCAACTGGCGGCTGCGCATCGCCGCCACCCGCGTGACGGTGATCTTCTTCGGCAGCTTCGGCGTGCCGCCCGGCGTGCGCGGCTCCTCCCGCGGCGGCTGGGGCGCCTGCCCCGGCCCCGGCTCCGGCGGTCGCGGTTCGCCCGCGTAGCCGCCGGTGTCGTAGTGCTCGTACTCGCCGCTGCCGGGATGGCGTGCGCCTTGGTAGAAGCCGCCACCGGGGGGCTCCCGGCGGACCGGCTCGGTGCGGTGGGGGTCGTACGGCCGCGCCCCGCGCGGGGGCGGTGTCCGGTGGTTCGCCGGAGTGGCCGCGGTGGGCGCTTCGTCGGCGTTCGGCACGCGGCCGTCGTGGAACCCGGCGCGCGGCGGGACGGGTCGCTGGACGCGGGTGGGCGGCGGCGGGCTGCCGTGCTCGGCGCGCGGCGCGGCGGCGTCCCGCCAGGACCTGGCCTGCGCGGCGCCCGGTTCCGGCGTCCAGCGACGCTTGGACTTCCGGCCGCGCGGCTGACCCGGCGGGGTGCCGTCGGAGCGGGAGCCGAAGAGTGCCACGTGTCAATCCTGCCTTACCGGGGGCCGGTTCCGCCTGCTCATCCGTGCTTTCACGCCGTAGCTCCGACGAACCTCACCCGGAACGTGACCGGCCACTGCTTCCCGGTGAGGAGGAAATCGCCGGTTCCCGGGACGGCGGCGATACCGTTGAGCACGTCTTCGGCGCCCGTCGCGTTCACTTTCGTACGCAGCTGACCTGCGTCGATCGTCCCGGTCACGCGCCCGGTGGCAGCCTCGATCCGCAGGACGGTGTCGGTGTGCCAAACGTTTGCGTAGACGTCCCCGCCGACGCATTCGAGTTCGTTGAGCTGGTCGCGGCCGACGTCGACGCTCCCGGTGACGGCGAAGGTCTTCGGGTCGCGGAAGGTCAGCCGCGAGGAGCCGTTGCTCATCACCAGCCGGCCGTCGGCCTGGTGGCACAGGCCCCAGCCTTCCCCCTGGAACGGGACGCGCCGCAGCTCGGCGAGGCTGGTGGCGTCGCGTTCGATGGCGAAGCCGTCCTGCCAGGTGAGCTGCCACAGCGTCGGCCCGAGGACGGTGACGCCCTCGCCGAACAGCGGCGCCGGCAGCGTGGCCGTGGTCCGGGGCGGCCCGCCCGCGGAGCCCGCGGTGAGCATGGATTTCCCGGCGAGCCCGGTGCTCTCGTACAGCGTGTCGCCGGCGAACTCGAGCCCTTCGGTGAAGGCGGTGGGATCGTGCGGCAGGGTCGAGACCACCTGGACGGTGAGCCGTTCCGGCCCGGATTCGGCGGCGGGGGCCCCGGCACAGCCGCCGAGGGCGGCGGCCAGCAGCAGGGTGGTGACGATCGGCGTGCGCACGATGAACAGCCTGGCACGGGCGCCGCGGATGCGTGCGGCACAATTGGCCGCATGACTCTGCTGCTGACCCTGGACGACGGTTCCGTGCAGCGCAAACTCGCCGATGCGGTGGAGTTCGCGCGAGCTGCGGTGCTGGAGGACGCACCCGAGGAGCAGCTCGGCTCGCACGTGGGGGTCACCCGCGAGGACGCGGTCACGGCGAGTCACCTGTTCGAGGCCCAGGTCCCGGGCTACGGAGGCTGGCGCTGGTCGGTGACGGTGGCCTTGGCGGGCGACGACGAGCCGGTGACGGTCAGTGAGGTAGTGCTGGTGCCGGGCCCCTCGGCGCTGGTCGCCCCGGCCTGGGTGCCCTGGGAGCGCCGCGTGCGAGCGGGCGACCTCGGAGTGGGCGACATCTTCCCGACCGCGGACGACGATCCCCGCCTGGCCCCGGCCTACCTCCAGTCGGACGACCCGGCGGTGGAGGAGGTCTCCCGCGACGCCGGCCTGGGCCGGGTCCACGCCCTGTCCCGCTTCGGCCGCACGGAGGCGGCGGCGCGCTGGCACGAGGGCGAGTTCGGCCCGCGGTCGGACATGGCCCGCAGTGCCCCCGACGTGTGCGGGACGTGCGGGTTCTTCGTGCCGCTGGCGGGATCGTTGCGCGGGGTGTTCGGGGTGTGCAGCAACGACATTGCCCCGGCGGACGGCCACGTGGTGGACGTGGAGTACGGGTGCGGAGCGCACTCGGAGGTAGAGGTCGAGGTGACGTCCTCGGTTCCGGTGGCGGAGCTGGTGTACGACGATTCTCTGCTGGACTTTGCGCCGGCGCCCGAGGTGGCGGCGGTTTCGGGGGTCGCGGCGGCGCCTGAGGCGGCGGAGGTCTTGGAGACGGCGGCGGCCGAGTCGGAGACCGGGATAGCGGAGTCGGACGTGTCGCCGGCGGAGGTGGAGCCGGAAGCCGCATCGGCGGAGGCCACGGAGCCGGAGTCGGCGCGGGTCGAGACGGTCGAGCCGGTGGTTTCGGCGGCGGCTGAATCGGCGGTGGCCGAGCCGGTCGAGGCGCCGGCGGATGGTGTGGCGGAGCCGGTGGCCGAGCCGATCGAGCCGGCGGCGGATGGTGTGGCGGAGCCGGCGGCCGAGCCGATCGAGCCGGCGGCGGATGGTGTGGCGGAGCCGGCGGCGGCTGGTGAGGTCGCTGAGCTGGGTGAGGTAGCGGCTTCGGCCGTGACCGAGCCGGTCGAGGCGGCGGAGGTGCCTGAGGCGGCGGCCTCGGCGGAGGCCGACTCGGTTCCGGCGGTGGTTGAGCCGGCCGCGGCGGAGCCCGAGCCGGTGGCTTCGGCGGCGGCTGATTCGGCGGCGGCTGATTCGGCGGTGGTCGAGCCGGTCGAGGCGCCGGCGGATGGTGCGGCCGAGCCGGCGGAGGCTGATTCGGCTGCCGAACCAGCCAAGGCCGAGGTGGCTGCGGAGGCTGAGCCGGTGGCCTCGGAAGCGCCGGCGGTGACCGATGAGGTCGGCGAGCCGGTTGTGGCCGAGGTGCCGGAGCCCGCGGAAGCCGAGCTGACGCAGGCCGAGGTGACCGATGCGACCGAGCTTCGCGCTGCTCCTGAGCCGCGCGAAGCCACGACTGAGCCCGAGTCCGGCGAGATCCCGGCGGCCGCCGAGTCGGATGCGGCGGAGGTGGATCCCGTTCCCGCGGAGGTCGCCGACCTTGTCGCCGAGCCGCTCTCGGCCGGTAGCGAGGGATCGTCCCCGGCCGAAGAGCCGGAGCCGGCCTCGGCCGAGGCGACCGAGGCCGAACCGGCTCAGGCCGAGGCGACCGAGGCCGGACCGATCCAGGCTGAGCTGACCGCGGCCGAGCCGAACCAAGCCGAGCCGACCCGGTCCGATCCGGCCGAGGCCGAGTCGACCCAACCTGAGCTGACCCAAGCCGAGCCGACCGATGCGGTTGCCGCATCGGCTCCCGAAGCTGAGCCAGCGGGCAGCGAACCGACTGACGGCAACCTTCCCCCGGCCGTCCCCACCGAGGCCCCTGTCGCCGATGAAGCGCAAGCCCAGGTCGACAACGCTCCCGAACGGTGATCGACGACATCTCTGAGCCGGGCGATCCCTTCGGGACCGCTCGGCTCCGCGAGGCCACCCTGCGCTCCTGGCGGGACTCGCCCACCCGGCTCACCGAGGACACCAACGTCGAACGTGACCTGCGGGTCGGCGCCTATCGGGATCGGCTCTTCGTCGAGCTCGCGCAGAATGCCGCCGATGCCGCCATGGCCGGGGGGAAGCCCGGGCGGGTTCGGGTGTCCCTTGTGGACTCCGAGCTTCGGTTCGCCAACACCGGTGCTCCGCTCGACGCGCGGGGTGTCGCCTCGCTCGCGTCGCTGCGGGCCTCCGGCAAGACCGGCGAAACCGTCGGGCGCTTCGGGGTCGGGTTCGCCGCCGTGCGGACCGTCTCCGATGAACCTCGCGTCGTCTCCGTCACGGGTGGAGTCGTCTTCTCCGCCGAGCGGACGCGGCAGGCCGCCGGGATCGAGGGGGACGTTCCCGTCCTGCGGCTGCCCTGGCCCGTCCCCGCCGACGTGCCGCCCGGCTTCGACACCGAGGTCCGGCTGCCGCTCCGGGACGGGGTCGACGGGCGCGCTCTTCTCGACGACCTTGCCCGGGACGTCGCCGATCTGCTGCTGGCCTTGCCCTGGCTCGAGGAATTCGACGTCGATGGTCGCGTTTGGACACGCGAAGCCGACGGTGACTTCGTCGGAATCCGGGGCCCGGAACGGGAAACGCGCTGGCTGACGCATCGCGGTGACGTCGTGTGGGCCGTCCCGGTCGGGGCCGATGGTGCGCCCCGGCCGCTCGCCGAGGACGTTCTGCACGCCCCGACGCCCACCGACGACGGGCTGTCGCTGCCCGCACGGCTGCTTGCCTCCGTTCCGGTCGAACCGTCGCGGCGGCGCGCGCTGCCCGGGCCCGAGTTGGCGCAAGCGCTCAAGGCTGCCGCGAAGGAGTACGTGGGGCTCGTCCGGTTGCTGCCGTCCGAGCAGCGGTTCGCGCTCGTTCCGGCGCCGGGGTTTCCGAAGTCCACTGTGGACAACATGCTCCGCGAGGAGGTTCTGGCGGCGCTCAGTGTGGCACCCTGGCTGTCCACTGAGGACGGCAAGGAAGTATCCGGTCGTCAGGCGCGGGTGCTCGACGTCGACGTGCCCGGTTTGTCCGCGCTCCTCGTCGATCTGGTGCCCGGTTTGCTCGACGGGCCCGCGCAGGTTCTGAAAGCCGTTGCCGTGCAAGTGATCGGCATCGAAGAGGTGCTGGATACGCTGACCGGCGTCACCCGCGATCCGGGTTGGTGGCGGGAGCTTTACGCGGCTTTGGCGATCGCCGTCGAGTCGCATGTGCTCGCCGCTGAACGGCTGGACGGTCTGCCCGTTCCTCTGTCGGACGGCCGGACGCTGCCGGGTGCTCGTGGCTGCCTGCTCGTCGAAGGCTCGGCCGAACTGCTCGATCTGCTGTCCGATGTGGACATCCCGGGACTGCGGCTGGTGCACCCCGCCGCGTCGCACCCGCTCCTGGAACGCTTGGGTGCCAAGCATGCTGACGCGCGCGAGCTGCTCAACGCCGACCAGCTGCAGGACGCCGTCGAGCGCAGTGTCGAGGACGTCCGGTCCGGTTTGGACGGTACGACGCTCGCCGGGGCCGTGCTGCGGCTGATCGCCGACTGCGGGGACGACGCCCCGCGCTGGGTCGGTGCGCTCGCCCTGCCCGGCACCGACACCTGGCGCCGGGCCGACGAACTCGTCCTCCCCGCTTCGCCGCTGCTCGACATCTTCGACGAAGAGGTCTTCGAGGAAGACGGCGCGATGGACGTCCTCGACGAGGACTTCGCCGGGGACTGGCCGCAAAGCACGCTCGAGGCCGCGGGGGTGCTCGACTCCTTCGCCGTGGTCGTCGACGACGAACCGCACGAACCCGACCACGACCTGCCCGATGAGGAAGCCTGGTGGGACTCGCTGCCGGAGCCGCCGTCGACGCTCGTCGCGCTCCGGGACCTCGATCTCGTGGCCGATGACGCCTGGCCCGCGGCCCTGCGCCTGCTCGCCGCGCGGCCCGAGACGTGGCACGCCCTGCGCGTGCCGCACGGGCACGCCGCCTGGTGGATCGCGCAGTACGCCGTGCTCGAGGGGGCCGCGCCGAACGAGTGGCGGCTGCCGGACGCCGATCTGGCCGGGCTCTTCGACGAGGTCCCCGAGGTCGGCCTGAGCGAAGACCTGCTGCGGATCGCCGGCGTGCGCACGGACCTCACTCTGTCCACGGTGGACGAAGCGGCGGACCTTCTCGACCGGCTCGCCGACCCGGGCCGCGCGGTCTCGCCCGGGCTGGCCACGCGCGCCTACGCCGCCGTCGTCGAGTCCGGAGTGGAGCCGGGCGTTCCGCGGGCCGTCCGGGCCGCGGACGGGTCCGTTGTGGACGACGCGCTGGTCCTGGACGTGCCGTGGGTCGCCGGGGCGCTCGAGCCCGACCGGTACGTGGTCGCCCCCGAGGATCCGGAGCGGCTCGCGGACCTGCTCGACCTGGCGCTCGCGAGCGGCGCGCCCGCCGAGGTGACCAGTGAAGGCGAGTACGCGCCCTGGGCCGAGCTCCCCGCGCTGAAGCTCGTCGCGGACCAGCTCGGCATCCGGCTCCCGGACGGCGGGGTCCTGGTGCACGACCCGCTCACCGTGCGCATTCAGGGCGCCGAACACGACGTCCAGTGGTGGTCCGACGACCGGCTGCACGCGGCCGACACGTCGGAAGGCCTGGCGCGTGCGTTCGCTTGGGCGGCCGGGCGCTGGCCCGACCGGCACCTGATCACGGCGCTGCTCGACGACCCGTCACCGCGGACTCTCCTCGCGTAACCCTAGAGCCGCTGGGCCGACTTCGAGCCGCGGCGGGCGGCGGCGCGCTGCCAGGTGATGATCGCCATCCCGATGAAGCCGAGCGCGAAACCGGACAGCGCCGTCTGCACCCACAGACCCGAAGTCGTGAAGAAGAGCACCACCAGCGCGACAGTCCAGATCGAGGTGCCTACGATCACCACCGGCGTCAGGTCGGTCAGCCTCTTGGGCAGCTCCGGCGTAGGCCGCAACGAGCCCGTAACCTCCGGTGGATTGATCGGTTCACTCACGAGGTGCAGGGTACTCCGCAGCAGCGAGAGAATGGGCAGGCGAATGGCGGAGCAGGAGACGACCCGCACCGGGACGTCCACACTGGACCGGTTCTTCAAGATCAGCGAGCGGGGTTCGACCGTGCCGCGCGAGTTGCGCGGCGGCCTGGTCACCTTCGTGACGATGGCCTACATCGTGGTGCTGAACCCGCTGATCATCGGCAGCTTCTCGGCCGACGACGCGGGCGCGCACAAGGACGTCCTCGGCGGCATCCTCCCGGTGCCGCAGGTCGCCGCGGTGACCGCGCTGGTCGCCGGCGTCATGACCATCCTGATGGGCCTGATCGCGAACTACCCGTTCGCCATCGCGACCGGCCTGGGCATCAACAGCCTGGTCGCGGTCACCATCGCCCCGCAGATGACCTGGCCCGAGGCGATGGGCCTGGTGGTCATCGAGGGCGTGATCATCGTGGCGCTGGTGCTCACCGGGTTCCGCACCGCGGTGTTCCGGGCCGTGCCGGCCGCGCTGAAGTCCGCGATCGCCGTCGGCATCGGTGTGTTCATCTGCCTGATCGGCCTGGTCGACGCCGGGTTCGTGCGCCGGCTGCCGGACGCCGCGCACACCACCGTCCCGGTCGGCCTGGGCATCAACGGCTCGATCGCCTCCTGGCCGACCGCGGTGTTCGTCGTCGGCCTGCTGGTCACCGGCATCCTGGTCGTCCGCAAAGTCAAGGGCGCGATCCTGATCGGGGTGCTGACCTCGACCGTGCTGGCCATCGTCGTCGAGGCGATCGTCAAGGCCGGCCCGTCGAAGGGCACCAACCCGCTCGGCTGGAACCTCGGTTACCCGGCACTGCCGGACCAGGTGCTCGGCCTGCCGAACCTCTCGCTCGTCGGCGACGTCTCGTTCGGCGCCTGGACGCGGCTGCCGATCATCACCGTCTGCCTGCTGGTGTTCACCCTGGTGCTCGCCGACTTCTTCGACGCCATGGGCACCATGACCGGCCTCGCGAAGGAGGCCGACCTACTGCCCAAGGACGGTCAGCTGCCCAACGTCGGCAAGGCGCTGTTCGTCGAGGGCCTCGCGGGCGCGGCCGGCGGCTTCGGCTCGGCCAGTTCGAACACGGTGTTCGTCGAGTCGGCGGCCGGCATCGCCGAGGGCGCGCGGACCGGCCTGGCGAACGTCGTCACCGGCGTGCTCTTCATCGCCGCCATGTTCCTGACGCCGCTCTACCAGGTGGTGCCGGTCGAGGCGGCCGCGCCGGCGCTGGTCGTGGTCGGCGCGATGCTGATGGCGCAGGTCCGCGACATCGACTTCACCGACTACTCGATCGCGCTGCCGGCGTTCCTGACCATCGTCGTCATGCCGTTCACGTACTCGATCGCGAACGGCATCGGCGCCGGGTTCGTCAGCTACGTCGTGATCCGCGCGGCGACCGGCAAGGCCCGTCAGGTGCACCCGCTGATGTGGGTGATCGCGCTGGCCTTCGTGGCGTACTTCGCGGTCGGCCCGATCCAGGCGGCGTTCCGCTGATCAACCTGGGGCACTGACCTTCATCGCGGCGTCCAGCACGCCGTGATTGCGGTCGAATTCGGCGGGCGGCGCCTCGTAGCGGATCGTGACGAGGCTGTCGCCCGCGCCGAGCCCGATGACGGTGGCCCGTAGGGGGTAGCCGTCGCGGAGGTAGGTGTAGTCCCATTCCGCCGCATCCTCGTTCCCGAAGTCACCGGCGGCCACGGGCTTGACGACCGAGTCGGTCTGGTGCGCCTTCGCGGCCACGGCTTTGAGGCCGCTCAGTGCGTCCTCCTGGGTGATCGGCACCTTGTCGGTCTCCAGGAGGACCTGACCGTTGCGGTAGCTCGCGCGGTCGTTCTCGTGCGTGACGATCCAGCCGGTCGGGACCGGGATCTGGATCGACCAGCCGCGCCCGCCGGCCACATCGGGGAAGTTGTAGGCCTCCAGGGTTCCCTGATACGGCGGCGTGGTGGTCGTCGGCATCGACGACGACGGCGGTGGTGCGGCGGCGGGCGCTTCCTCGCCGCCGCCTGCGAACTGGGCCACCACGATCGCCAGGACCGCCGCACCGACCACGGCCGAGCCCACCAGCTTCTTGTTCATCCGACTCCCCAGGTTCTGCTCCTGGTGAAGACGCACGGACCTGTTCCAGGTTGCGGGTTGACCGAGATCACCCGGGTGGCCGATGTTTCGTAAGGTATGCTAACTATATGTCCGGCGACACGCACGAACGCTCCTTGGCGAGCCGTCTGCGTCTCGCGGTGGTCCGGCTCAACCGCCGGCTGCGGGCACAGCGCGTCGGGGACGACCTCACGCTGACACAGGTCGCCGCGCTGTCCACCCTGCACAAGTGCGGTGCGCTGACCCCGGGTCAGCTCGCCGCGAAGGAAGGCGTCCAGCCACCTTCGATGACGAGGGTGATCGCCGCGCTCGAGGAGCTGCGGTTCGTCGAGCGGCGCCCGCACCCGACCGATGGCCGGCAGGCCATCGTCGAGTTGTCCGAGAGCGGGCTGGCCTACGTGCAGAGGGCCATCTCCGTGCGGGAGGCGTGGCTGGACCGGCAATTGGCGGAACTCGGCGACGAAGAGCGTGAAGTGCTCTCCAAAGCCGCCGAAATCATAGACAGGATGGCGGGGAACTAACCACGGTGACGGTCACGGGTAGCGAAACCAAGCGTTCGATCCAGACCACTGCTACCCGGGAAACGGCCTCACCGCCGTCCGCATCGCCGCCATCCTCGTCGACGCGCGGCAGCATGTTCGCGTCGCTGCGCGTCCGCAACTACCGGCTGTTCTTCACCGGCCAGGTCATCTCGAACATCGGCACCTGGATGCAGCGCATCGCCCAGGACTGGCTGGTGTTCACCCTCAGCGGCAACAACCCGATCGCCCTCGGCATCGCGGTGGCGCTGCAGTTCACGCCGACGCTGTTCCTCTCACTGTGGGCCGGCGTCCTCGCCGACCGCGTCGACAAGCGGCGGCTGCTCACCTGGATCCAGGTGGCGGCGTGTTCGCAGGCCGCGATCCTCGGCGTCCTCGACATCACCGGGCTCGTGGCGCTGTGGCAGGTCTACGTCCTGTGCTTCACGCTCGGCATCACGGCGTCGCTCGAAGTGCCGACGCGGCAGTCGTTCGTCGCCGAAATGGTCGGCCGGGACCAGATCGCGAACGCGGTCGCGCTGAACTCGTCGATCTTCAACATGGCGCGGATCGTCGGGCCGGCGATCGCCGGGTTCGCGATCACCTGGATCGGCACCGGCTGGCTGTTCATCGCGAACGCGCTGAGCACGGTCGCGGTGGTCGTCGGGCTGGTCCTGATGAACCCGGACAAGCTGTTCCGCGTCGCGGCGATGCCGCGCGAGAAGGGACAGCTCGCCGAGGGCCTGCGGTATGTGCGGCGGCGGTCGGACCTGATGACGGTGATGGTGCTGGTGCTGTTCGTCAGCACGTTCGGCATCACGTACTTCAGCTCGCTCCCGATCGTCGCGGCGAACGTCTTCCACACCGCGGCCGACGGCTACGGGCTGCTCTCGACGCTGGTCGCGGTCGGCACCTTCACCGGCGCGCTGATGTCCGCCCGCCGCGGCACCAAGGGGCGGCCGCGCGTGCGGCTGATGCTGGTGTCCGCGTTCTTCCTGGGCGTGTTCGAGCTGATCACGGCGTTCATGCCGACGTACCTGACGTTCGGCCTCGGCCTGATCCCGCTCGGCTTCGCCACGATGACGTTCCTCAACACGGCGAACGCGCTGGTGCAGACCTCGGTCAGCCCGGAGATGCGGGGTCGCGTGATGGGGCTGTACGTGCTGGTGCTGATCGGCGGCAACCCGATCGGCGGGCCGATGGTCGGTTGGATGGCTCAGGAGTTCGGCGGGCGGTCTCCGTTCTACATCGGCGGGGCGGTTTCGGCGCTCGCCGCGGTGGTGTGTGCCGTGGTGCTGATCCGGCGCGGTGGGATTTCGTGGCCGGTGAAGCGAGGGCTGGGGTTGCGGGTGCTCAAGCGGGCGAAGTTCTGACCGGAAGTATCGGTTCGTGTTCACGGCGTGACCGTATCCGCGGCCACCGACAAAAACCGCGGCCCGTCGCTTCGGCGTCACCCGGAAGAGTGAGATCGGAGTCTCCGAGGCCGACCCCTTGCCCGCAGATATGAGGTTAGGCTAACCTCATACACGTCCGCTTCGTGGTGGGAGCGGCAGTCAGTTCGGGAACGGACGGAGCCCCGGCCCTGGGAAAACCCCAGGCCGGGGCTTCGTTCATGCCAGCGCAGTGTCCGGTTGGGGCACGCCGTGAGTCAAGGGACTCCCGCCCGGTGGTACCGGCAGGCGCGGCAACGTCATCCCGAAGTACACGCGGTACGCCGCCCGGATCGCCTCCGGAGCCGGGAGGTGAACCTCGTTGCGAACGCCGTCGACGGTCTCGATCAGCCTGTCGCCCGACAGTGTCACCCGGCCTTGGGAGGTCGGCCGGGAGCACGTCAGCGAGCGGGTGAAGTGCGACTCCGGGGACGTCGTCTGCCACCACGCCATCGGGATGAAGTCGGCCAGCGGGCGCGGGCGGCGCTCCAGGCGGTACTGGGGCTCGCCGTCCAGCAGGACGTCGAAGTCGCCGTGAGGGGCGTCCAGCACCAGGAACTCGCCTTCGGAGTCGGGCTGGGGGTCCACGGCGGACAAGCTCAGCGGGTGCCGGGAAAACCGGCCGAAACCGACGTCCACCAGCCAGTCCTCGGCCAGGGAAACGACGATCGCCGCGTGGTCCAGTGGCGGGCCGAGCGTGCCGTCGCGGCGGAAGACCTGGGCCGCGTGCAGCGAGGCGTCGTAGCCCAGCGCGCGCAGCAACGCCGCGAACAGGCCGTTCAGCTCGTAGCAGAATCCGCCGCGCCTGCGATGCACGATCTTGGTGAACAGCGCGTCCTCGGCCAGGACGACCGGCTCCCCGAGGTGACTGCTCAGGTTCTCGAACGGCACCGCGGCCAGGTGGCGTTCCTGCAGGTGGCGCAGCGTCGCGAGATCGGGCGCCGCCGGGCGGGCGACGCCGAGGCGGTCCAGGTACGCGTCGATGTCCATGCCGTCCACTCAAACACCTCGACCACGCTCGAGGTCAAGGCGTTTTCGGCCGCCGACGAAAACGGGGCCCTCCCTGGCAGGGGGACCCCGTTCGACGAGAGACGGTTCAGCTGAGCAGCAGGCCGTTGCCGCCGGCGACGGCGTTGTCGAAGCGCTTGCTGATCTCGGCCCAGTTGAAGATGTTCCACAGGGCCTCGACGTACTTCGGCTTCACGTTCTTGTAGTCGAGGTAGAACGCGTGCTCCCAGACGTCGACCAGGAGGATCGGCGTGGTCGGCAGCACCAGGTTGTTGTGGTGGTCGCGCAGCTGCTGGGTGATCAGCGTCTTGCCGATCGGGTCCCAGGAGAGCGCGCCCCAGCCGTTGCCCTGGATGGTCGTCGCGACGGCGGTGAACTGCGCCTTGAACTTGTCGAAGGAGCCGAACGCCTCGTCGATCGCCGCGGCCAGCTCGCCGGTCGGCTTGTCGCCACCTTCCGGCGACAGGATCTTCCACCACACGACGTGGTTGGCGTGCCCGGCCAGGTGGAAGGCGAGCGTCGTCTGCAGGCCGACGATGTCACCGAAGTTGCCGGCGTCACGGGCCTCGGCGATCTTGTCGAGCGTGTCGTTCGCGCCCTTGACGTAGGTCGCGTGGTGCTTGCTGTGGTGCAGCTCGTTGATCTCGGCGGAGATGTGCGGCGCGAGGGCGCTGTAGTCGTAGTCGAGATCGGGGAGCTCGTAGCGGGCCATTGGCCCTCCTTCTGTCTTCGACACAAGATTCCGGTATCGAACCTAGTAGCACACCGCCCCTCGCGGCGAGCGGGGGCGGGTGGCCGTCACACACTGATTCAGGGGGTCCGGGTGGCGAAGCCCCCGGCCCGGGGCGGAGCCCCGGTTGTCGCAGTGACGGCGGGTTCGTAGATGGCGTACCCGAGGGTGCGCCGCCCGAAACCGAGCCTGCTACCTGGACTTAACTGGAGGTCAACGAGCTGTGAGATCGATCATTCAGGCGCGGAACTCGTCGAGGCGCTGGGCCAGCTCGTCGAACACGGCGACGTTGCACTCGAACGCCACCAGCGTCTCGTCGATCACGCGGGCGCGCGCGGCCTCGTCCCAGGGCGCGTTGTCCAGCTTCGCGCGGTACTGGTCACGGAACCGGGGCGCGCTGCCGATTGCGTCGAAGTGGTAGAAGAGCGCTCCCGCCTCGGCGACGTCGTAGTTCTTCTCGAGCGTCCGCCGGATGACCTGGCCGCCGGCGATGTCGCCGAGGTAGCGCGTGTAGTGGTGGGCGACGTACCCGCCGGCCCACGTCGACGCTTCGCGGATCCGGGCGACGTACTCGCGGGTGGAGCCGAGTGGCGAGATCGTCGAGCGCCAGTCCGGGCCGACGAGGTGGGCGAGGTCGCGCTCGAGGAGCGGGAGCCGTCGCAGCTCGTCGAAGACGAACTCGCCGCCGACACCGTCGCCGGCCATCGCGTCGCTCGCCGCCTCGATCGCGCCGTAGATGAAGTAGTACTGGATCGCCAGCTGGGTGTAGCCGTCCCGGGTCAGCTCCCCGCCGAGCAGGGCGCGCATGTACGTCGAGTAGTTCGCCCGGTCGTGCACTTCGAGGGTCGACGCGCGCAAGGTCGCCGAGAACGGGCGGGCGTCCGTGGTCACCGACATGGGCAGGCCTCCCGGCGATCGATCTGACACGCTGTCAGAAAGAGCGTAGGGCATGAACCGGACTTAGGCCACCCTAAACCGTGCCGACCGCGCGCAGGACGAACCGCACCGCCGCCTCGACGACGTCCTCCAGCCGGTCGGCAGGCCCGTCGACCAGGGTCCGGTTGCCCAGGGCCGCGGTGATCATCGGGATCAGGACGTCCGGGTCCTCGGCCGGCCAGCGGCCCAGGTCGACGCCGCCGGCCAGGATGGCGCGGAGGCGGTCGGTGATCGGGTCGGCGTGCGCGCTGATCCGCCGGTACGCCGCCGGTGCCAGTGCCGACGCGAGCGCCGTGCCCGGCGGCATGTGGTACTCGGCCAGCACGCGCAGCTGCAGCCGGACGAACGTCGCCAGCTGGTCGACCGGATCGGCCTGGGCCTCGACGGCTTCGGTCAGCCGCGTGACGTACTGGGCCGCTTCGTCCTCGACGAAGGCGACGAGCAGGCTCTCCTTGTCGGGGAAGTGGTTGTACAGCGCGGTGCGGCCCACTCCGGCCGCCGACGCGACGCCGGCGAGGGTGATCGCGTCGAAGCCGCGTTCGTAGAGCTGCGCGCGCAGGACGTCGAAGACCCGGGCCCGCACCTCACGCCGGTGCGCCTCCAGCGACTCACCGAGAATCTTCGGCATCCACCCAGGCTAGCGTGAAGGGGCACTTTCACGTGAAAGTGCCGCTTTGGTCAGCCGGCGACGGGCCACGTGTGAACCGGTTCGCCCGCCTCGGACAGCTCCAGGTAGCGGCCCAGCATCAGGCTGAGCGCCGCCTCGCGGTCCAGGCCGCGCTCCTGGGCGCGCAGGACGTAGTCCCGCTGCCAGGTCGCCCCGGTCCGCCGCGCCAGGCACCGGCGCTCGATGATCCCGAGGTAGCGCTCGCGGGCCTCGTCGGAGACGTCGGAGCGGCGCAGGCCCTCGTGCGCGAGCGGCAGCAGCACGCGCAGCGCCAGCTCGTCCGGCGGGATCCAGCCGATGCCCGGCCAGTACAACTGACCGTCGAAGCCGCGGCGCGCGCCCGCGTAAAGGTTTTCCTCGGCGGCCTGAAAGGACATCTGGCTCCACACCGGGCGCTCCGCCTCGGCCAGCGCGCGCTGGGCGCCGTAGAAGAAGGCCGCGTTCGCCACGGTGTCGACGACGGTCGGCCCGGCCGGCAGCACCCGGTTCTCGATCCGCAGGTGCGGCAGGCCGTCGACGACGTCGTACACCGGGCGGTTCCAGCGCCAGATCGTCCCGTTGTGCATGCGCAGCTCGGTGAGCTTCGGCGCCTGGCCCGCGTCGAGCGCCTCGATCGGGTCCTCGGCGTCGGTTTCCGGGAGCAGACCCGGGAAATAGCGGACGTTCTCCTCGAACAGGTCGAAGATCGACGTGATCCAGCGCTCGCCGAACCACACCCGCGGCCGCACGCCCTGGTTCTTCAGCTCCTCCGGCCGGGTGTCGGTCGCCTGGAGGAACAGCGGGATCCGCGTCTCGTGCCAGAGCGCCTTGCCGAGCAGGAACGGCGAATTCGACGCGAGGGCGATCTGCAGCCCGGCCAGGCACTGCGCCGCGTTCCAGTGCGCGGCGAACTCCTCGGGCGCGACCTGCAGGTGCAGCTGCACGCTGGTGCACGCGGCCTCCGGCAGGATCGACTCCGCGTAGCTGCGCAGGCGTTCGGGCTGCTGGCCCGGCAGCGGCGCGCCCTCCATGGCGAGCACCGTGCGTTCGCCGCGCGCGGCGAAGATCTGGTCGTTCAGCGTGGAATAGCGGGTCTTGTTGGTGAGCCACTTCTGATCGAAGTGCTCGTGCTTCAGCGTCGGCAGGATGCCGATCATCGCCAGCGACGAGCCGGTGTCACGCGCCTTTGTCGCCGCGGTGTCGAGGTACGCCCGGAGGTCGTCTTCGAGCTGGAGCGCGGAATCGCCCGCCAGCGGCCGCGGCGGGACGTTCAGCTCGATGTTGTGCTGGCCCAGTTCGGTGGTGAACGACGGATCGTCGAGAGCCTCCAGCACCGCGGTGTTCGTCATCGACGGGCGCAGCTCGCGGTCGACCAGGTTCAGCTCGACCTCGAGGCCGATGTTCTTGCGGGGGAACGAAAAGCTGCCGTCGGTGAGCATCCGGGCCAGCGTGTCGAGGCACCGCTGCACCTTGCGGCGGTACCGTCCTCGGTCCAGCGTGTTGAACGGCTGAGCCTCGAGGTCCATCCCCATGACCATCCCTGCTTCGTGTCGGTGGACTAGGACGTGTTGCCGGCCCGGCGGACAACCGTTACACAGGCGATGCACCCGGGCTAGCGGCCAAACTGGTGCTCTCCGTCACGGGCAGTTAACCGAAAGCAAAATGGCCCCGTTCGTACTACCGCAAGGGGGACGTTCGGACCAGTGAGCCGCCTGGCAAGCGGGTGACAGACTGGGCGGATGGGCGTGATCCACATCGACCACTCCGACGATCCCCGCGTCGACGATTTCCGCGACCTGTCCACTGCGGACCGTCGCCCCGACCGGCCCGGCGGGCGGGGGCTCGTCATCGCCGAAGGCGCCGTCGTGGTGTCCCGGCTGCTGGCCTCCCGCTACCCCGTCCGGGCACTGCTGGGCGTGCCGCGGCGGTTCGCCGAACTGGCCGAGGACCTGGCCGGTCTCGACGTGCCCCAGTACGTCGCCTCGGCGGAAACCATGGCCGAGGTGGTCGGGTTCCACCTCAACCGCGGGATCCTCGCCGTCGCCGACCGGCCCGCGCCGCTGACGGTTTCCGACGTCGCCGGCGGCACTGGCGGCACCGGCTCGATCGCCGTCCTGGAAGGCGTGGGGGACCACGAAAACCTCGGCGCGCTCTTCCGCAACGCGGCCGCGCTCGGCGTCGGCGGCGTGCTGCTCGGCCCCGGCTGTTCCGACCCGCTGTACCGGCGCAGCGTGCGCGTGTCGATGGGCCACGTCCTGCGCGTCCCGTTCGGGCACCTGACGGACTGGCCGGGCGGGCTCGACGACCTCCGGGCGCGCGGGTTCGCCGTCGCGGCGTTCACCCCGCGGCCGGGTTCGATTCCGCTGTCCACGCTGCGTGAGCGCGCGCCCGGGCGGGTGGCGTTGCTCTTCGGCGCCGAAGGTCCCGGGCTGACCGAGACGGCGCTGGCGGCGGCTGATCACGCTGTCCGGATACCCATGCCGGCCGGAGTCGATTCACTGAACATCGCCACCGCCGCCGCTGTCGCCTTCTACGAACTGGCCAGGGGCGGCTAAGGTTTTGGTCTCCGAGGCGGAAAGGGGCACCATGGAGCTGCGGATCCGCGGCGAGCGCGCCGTGCTGGCCGGCCCGGGCGGGGAGCACGCCCGCGAGGTGGACCCGCACAAGCTCGCGATCGGTGCCGACCTGGCCCAGGCCCTGCACGAGTGGGCGCGCGTGGCCTCCGCGGTCACCGCCGACCCCGGTGCGGAGGCGGGCGCGGTGGTCTCGCAGCGCGGCCGCCAGCTGGCCGGCCGGCTGGCCTCGGTGATGGGCACGACCGTGCGGTTCGTGGATCCGGTCACCGGCGACGACACGGTCGTCGAGCCGCCCCCGCCGTCCACCGAACCCGGCCACCGGTTCGTCCGCGCGGTACTCGGCCCACCCGGCCCGCCCGGGGAGCCGACGCCGTGGCTGACCGGGCTGACCGTCTCGGCGTTCATCGCGGCCGTGGTCGTCGTCGCCATGCTGGCGCTGGCCTCGACGCTGGCCCGCGAGACCAGTGGCTGGGGCGCGCTGGCGGCCTCGGTGATCGTGACGGCCGGGATCTCGCCGTCGGTGTGGCTGATCCGCCGCACCCCGATCCTGCGCTGGGTCGCCTACGGCGCGGCGGGCGGGGTCGTGATCGCGTGGATCGGCGTGCTGGTGATCGCCTTCTAGCGCAGCCGGGCGTAGGTGACGAGCGTGCCCTGGGCCCGGGTTGCCGTCTGGCTGCGGAAGAAGTAGCCGTGGAACGCGGCGATCTGGCGGATCAGTTCGGGGGAGACGCCGAACTGGCCGGAGAAGAACGTCACGCTGGCGCTGCCGTCGAACTCACCCGCCAGCCAGCCGACGCGCGCCGAGCGGGGGAAGATCCGGAGCACCCACAGCAGCGGCGGCACACCCAGCAACGTGAGGCTGAAACCGATCGCGAAGATGCGCTCCTCGCCGGTGACCGCTGCCGTGACGGCGCTGCCGCCAAAGCACAGCACGGCCCACAACGCCGGGACGAGGAAGCCGGCGAACGACATCCGGAACTTCCGCGAAGTGGCCGGTGATCCGCGGCGCAGCAGCAGGATCCGGTCGGTGCTGTCGGCGAACTCCGCGGCGGGGTGCAGCCCCTCGCTGCCCGCGATCTCGGCGATGCGGGCCGGCGGCAGCTTCGCGTGCCGGACGCTCACCCACAGCTCGTCGCGGCCGTCGAGGTGGTTGCGCAGCCACTGCTCCCGCTCCGGTGACCCGGCCGGGATGTCGAAGGACGGCGGGATCCGGGGCGCCGGGGCGCCGAAAACCAGGCCGGAGCGGGTTTTCCGGAACAGCAGGTCGAGGTGGTTGGGAGTCGAGTCGCATGGACCGGCGGAGAAGTAGCCGTAGAGCGAAGCGACTTCGCCGAGCAGTTCGGCGGACACCGACGGCGGCGGCAGCACGATCACCTGGGGACTGCCGTCGAACGGCTCGTCCAGCCACGGCATGCGCGGTGACCGGCCGGCGATCCCGCGGACCAGGAACGGCGCCGCCACCGCGGCGATCAGGAAGACCGGGATCAGCAGGATCGGCCACTTCTGCTCGGCCGTGGCGGCGAACCAGGTGCCCGCGACCACCACGGCGATGCCGAGGACCGCGGCCAGGCCTTGGACCGCGCTCAGGTCGAGCCGGCGTCCGGCCGTGCGGGGCCGCAGCTCCTCGTCGGGGAGCCCGGTGCGTCGGAGCAGCAGGAGCCGGTCGGTCGCGTCGGCGGCTTCGGCGACCACCGTCATCCCGGCCGCCGCCGCGGCCTTGCCGATGTCGTCGCGGCTGAGCCGCAGCCTTCGCGAGCTGGCCCAGAACTGCTCCTGTTCGCCGAGCAGCTTCGCGAGCCGTCGTCGGTCGGCGTCCGTGCCCGGCCCGCGGTCGAACGGCGACGGGAAGAGCCGGGGAGCGAACTCGAACCGCAGGGATTCCGCTTGGCTCGGCGTGGTTTCGCGGTACCGGCGCGAGTGCGCGGCCTGCCGGATGGTCGTCGGGTCGAGGCCCCACCGCGCGGGTGCGACCTCGACCACCGGGGCACCGCCGAACGCGCGGTATCTCAGTTCGCCGAAGCGGACGAGCCAAGCCTGCTGGTCACTCTGCATGATCGTTCCCTCCCACAGCGTGACATCGTAGCCTGGCGGGATGGAGCAGCTGGACGCTTTGCGGAAGTTGTGCTTCGCCCTGCCGGAGACGACCGAGCGGCTGGGCGGAGGCGGACCGGATCGGGCGAGGCCGTACCGGCTGGTCGCGCCGAAGACGCTCGCCGCGAGTGTGAACCAGTGTCGCGCGTCGGAGGTTCGTTGACGGCGGCCCGGCTTGCGGGTCGACTGCGGTCGTGAGTGAGAAACAGTGTGCTAACCCTGTTTCTCACTCACGACCGCCGCGGCAGGGCGTTAGAGGATTAGCCGCGCTGCGAGCGGACCCCGAGCAGCACGTCCTCCCAGGACGGCACGATCGGGTGATTCTTCTTCGTCTTGGGCCGGGGCTCCGGCACCGCGGTGTCCTCGTCCGGGTCGGCGGGGACGCGCGGGATCTCGCGGGTGTCGTCGTCCGGGTCCGGCTCGGCCGACGGCAGTTCCGCGCGCTCAGGTGCCACCGAATCCAGCGTCGGCTGGAACTCCGTTTCGCGGGCCGGGGCGAGAGCGCGGACCGTGCGGGGTGCGCGGTAGGCGTTCGGGTCCAGCAGGACCTCGGCGTTCTCGTCCAGCGCCGTCACCGTGCCGCCGTGCGCACCCGGCGAAAACGCCCAGTGCGCGCGGTTGTCCGACCGCCCGGCCTTCCAGCGGAGCACGACGACCCAGCGGCCGTCGTCGCCCTTCCAGGAGTCCCAGGTGGCCTGCGAGTAGTCGTGGCCGCGGACGCCGAAGCTGTGCGCGACGACCTCGCCGAGCGTCTGCACGTCGGGGCCGTCCTCGCGGACCGGGTGGGCGCTCTGCGCCAGCTCGGCGGTCCGGGACCGCTCGAGCAGGACGGGGTAGGCGTAGCGCTCGACGCGCTGCGTCGAGACACCGGCGCTCGCGGCGACCTGCTCGACGGACTCGCCCGCCCGGATGCGCTGCTGGATCTCGCGTGGCCGCATCTGGCTCTCCAACTCGATTTCGATCTGGCCGAGGCGGGTGATGTCACCCCGCGCCGCCGCGCGCAGTCGCTCATCAGCCGGGAGCAGGAAACGAGTACGGCTCGCCGGGTCTTCGAGCACGATGGACTTCCCGTCCTCGTGCAGTCCGACCACTCGCAGCGCCCGCATTGTTCTCGCCTCCCCGATCTTCTTCACCGTTGTGGGTGCCCACGTTAGAACGGCGCGTCGGCTTGACGTGCGAGGCGCGCCGAGTCCGCACCGAACTGCCCACTGTTCATTTTGCGTCCTTTGCATCCTCCCGCACCCAGGTCAGCGGCAAAGGGGTGACACGCCGGGCACGCAAAGTCACGATCGAGTGGATCAAGGTCGGCTTCGGCCGGGCGGCCCCCGCGGCGTCTTGAATGACTCATTCAGGACCTCCGACGCCGGGAATGACTCATTCACGGCGGTGGGGCGCGGGCTCGGTCGCGGCGGCCCTGGTCAAGAAGGCGGCAGCCGGACGGTCACGGCGAGGCCGCCGCGCCGGCCGGGCTGGGCTTCGGCGCGGCCGCCGTGGGCCTGGGCCACCGAGCGGACGATCGACAGCCCGAGGCCCGCGTTGCGCTTGTCCCCGGTCCGCTCCGCGCCACCGAGCCGCCGGAACGGCTCGAACAGCGTCGGCACCGCCTCGGGCGGCACCGCCGGCCCCGAGTTCCGCACCTCCAGTGCGGGGTCGCCGTGGACCTCGACGTACACCCAGCCGCCCGAGGCGTTGTACGTGATCGCGTTGACCACCAGGTTCGTCGCCAGCCGCTCGAGCAGCACCGGGTCGCCCGCCACCGTCCGCGGCCGCAACCGCGTCTCGACCGTCACGCCGGCCGCCTTGGCCTGGGCCGCGGTGGCCCGGACGACCGACGCGGCGACCTCGTCGAGACGCACCGGCGTGCGCGCGTGCAACCCGCGGTCGCTGCGGGCCAGCACCAGCAGGCCCTCGATCATCCGCTCGCTGCGCTCGTTGGTGTGGAGCAGGTGCGTGCCGAGCTTCTCGAGCTCCGCGGGGACGTCGGGGTCGGCCATCGCCACCTCGATCAGCGTCCGCTGCACCGCCAGCGGCGTCCGGAGCTCGTGGGACGCGTTCGCGACGAACCGCTTCTGGCTGTCGAACGACTCCGCGAGCCGGTCGAGCATGCCGTCGAAGGTGTCCGCCAGCTCCTTCAGCTCGTCCGGCGGCCCGTCGAGGTTGATCCGCCGGTCGAGCTTGCCCGCCTCCAGCCGGCGCGCGGCCGAGGTGATGTCGTGCAACGGCCGCAGCGCGCGGCCCGCCATCAGCCAGCCGAACAGCACCGCCAGTGCCGCGGTGGACACCAGCGCGATCGCCGAGCCGACCACCAGCGTCGAGAGGGTCGAGGAGCGGTACTCGTCGAGCGTGCCGCTGAGCAGCCGCACCGCGACGCCCGGAGACCCGATGCCCGTGGTGCCCTGGGTGCCCTGGGTGCCGTAGATCGCGTCGGCGGAGCCGATCGTCGTCAAGGCGGCCCGGGTGGGGTCCGGCAGGGTGCTCTGCACCAGCAGGTAGTTGATGACGACCAGGATCAGCCCGGCGAGCAGGAACAGCCCGCCGTACCAGGCCGTGAGCTTCGTCCGGACGGACAGGCCGTTCACGGTGTGCCGAACCGGTAGCCGGCGCCCGGCACGGTCTCGATCACCGGCGGATCGCCCAGCTTGCGCCGCAGCGTCATCACCGCGACGCGCACCGCGTTGGTGAACGGGTCCGCGTGCTCGTCCCACGCCTTCTCCAGCAGGTCCTCGGCGCTCACCACCGTGCCCTCGGCCCGCATCAGCACCTCCAGCACGGCGAACTCCTTCGGGGAGAGCAGCAGGAACCGCCCGTCGCGGGCGGCTTGGTGGCGCGGCAGGTCGAGGACGACGCCGTCGCGTTCCAGCACCGGCGGCAACGCGGGCCGCGCGCGCCGCGACAGCGCCTGCACCCGGGCGACCAGCTCGGCGAACGCGAACGGTTTCGTCAGGTAGTCGTCGGCGCCGAGGCCGAGGCCGGTGACCCGGTCGGTGACGTCGGCGGCCGCGGTCAGCATCAGCACCCGTGCCTCGCCGCCGGCCCGCACCACGGCCGCGCAGACGTCGTCGCCGTGCACCTTCGGCAGGTCGCGGTCGAGGACCACGACGTCGTAGCCGTGCACGCCGACGCGTTCCATGGCCTGCTCGCCGTCGTAGCAGACGTCGACGGCCATCGAGAAGCGCCGCAGCCCCTCCGCCACCGAGTCGGCCAGCAACCGCTCGTCCTCCACCACCAGCACCCGCACCCGACCAGTCTGCGCAGGCAGGCCATAAGGACCGCATAAGCGGCGTCGCTTAGCGCGCCCGAATCCCCCGATCCGTAGACCTGGTCACCATCCGGACGAAAGGAATTCGAGCCATGCGGACACGGATAGCCGTCGCGGCGCTCGGGACGGCCCTGCTCCTCGGCGGCTGCGGAGCGAAGCCCGACGACGGGTCGAAGGTTGCCTCGATCTCGACACCGCCGAAGAGCGGTGGCCCCACCGCCGCCGACAACAGCGGCAAGAGCGACGAGGACAAGATGCGGGACTTCGCCAAGTGCATGCGCGAGCACGGCGTCGACATGCCCGACCCGAAGCCCGCCGGCGACGGCGGGGGCATGGCGATCGCGCTGGGCGACAAGGACGGCGACACCTCGAAGCTCGAAGGCGCGCAGCAGGCGTGCAAGCACCTGATGCCCAACGGCGGCGAGATGAAGCCGCCGAGCGCCGAGGACCTCGACAGGATGCGCAAGAACGCCAAGTGCATGCGCGACCACGGCATCGACATGCCGGACCCCGATCCCAGCGGCAAGGGCGCCATGCGGATCGGCGGGCCGGGCGACGACCCGAAGAAGTTCGAAGAAGCCGCCAAGGCGTGCGGCATGGGCATGTCGGGCCGCACCGAGGCAGCCAAGTGAACGACGTGACCCACCTCAGGCCCCGCCGTCGCGGCCGCACCCGCTGGCTCGTCGCCGCCGTGGTCCTCGTCGTGGTGCTGGGCACCGGCTCCGTCGTGCTCCTGACACGGGTGTCGAGCGCGACGCCCGTCAAGGAGGCGGCGCCGCCCGCGGTCGAGACGGCGGAGGTGGTGAAGACGGACCTGAGCGACGAAGAAGAAGCCGACGGCACCCTCGGGTACGGCGACGAGTCCGTCGTCCAGGGCCGCAAGCCGGGCACCATCACGTCGCTGCCGGACGCCGGCGCCACCCTGACCCGCTGCAAGCCGGTGTACGGAGTGGACGCGAAACCGGTGCCGCTGTTCTACGGCACGTTGCCGTTCTACCGCGACCTCGCCACGGGGGCGGACGACGGTGCCGACGTCAAGCAGCTGGAGGAGAACCTCAAGGCGTGCGGCTTCGGCGGGTTCGGCACGCCGGACAAGAAGTTCACCGCGGCGACGGCGGCCGCGCTGAAGAAGTGGCAGAAGTCCCTCGGCCTGGAGCAGACCGGCGCGTTCGGCCAGGGCGACGTCGTGCTGGCGGCGGGCGAGCTGCGCGTGTCGGCGCTGGCGGCCAAGCCGGGCGCGCCCGCACAGGGCGAGATCCTCAAGACGACCGGCACCGTCCGTTCGGTGCAGGTGAAGCTCGACGCGGCCAAGCAGGGCCTCGCCCAGCAAGGTGCCAAGGCGTCGGTGACGATCAACGGGAAGACGACGCAGGGCACGATCACCGACGTCGGCCGGACCGCGGTCGAGGGCAAGGACGCGGCGGGCCAGGACGACGGCAAGCCCAAGATCACCGTGACCGTCCGGCTCGACGACCCGGCCGCCGGCGGCAGCCTCGACTCGGCGCCGGCCGCCGTCCGGTTCACCAAGGACGTCCGCCAGGGCGTGCTCGCGGTCCCGGTCGGCGCGCTGCTCGCGCTCGCCGAAGGCGGGTACGCGGTGGAGGTCGACGAGAACGGCCAACGCCGGCTGATCGCCGTCCAAACCGGACTCTTCAGCGGCGGGAAGGTCGAGGTCTCCGGCTCCGGCCTGACCGCGGGCATGCGGGTGGTGACGACGTCGTGACGCCCGTGCTGCGCGTGCACGAGGTCACGCGCACCTACCCCGGCGGGGTCGCCGCGCTCGACGGCGTCTCGCTCTCGCTGGCGGACGGCGAGATGGTGGCGATCGTCGGGCCGTCCGGGTCCGGCAAGTCCACCCTGCTGCACCTGATGGGCACACTCGACCGGCCGTCGTCCGGGCGGGTGGAGCTGCGCGGCCACGACGTCGCCGCGCTGCCCGACCGCAAGGTCTCGGCACTGCGGTCGCGCTGGATCGGGTTCGTGTTCCAGCAGTTCTTCCTCGACGAAGGGATGAGTGCGGTGGACAACGTGTGCACCGGCCTGCTCTACGCCGGGGTGCCGCGACGACGGCGGCGGGCGCGGGCCCTGGCGGCGCTCGACCGCGTCAAGCTCGGGCACCGGGCGTGGCACCGCCCCGGCGAGCTCTCCGGTGGCGAACGCCAGCGCGTCGCGATCGCCAGGGCCGTGGTCAACGACCCGGCGATCCTGCTGGCCGACGAGCCGACCGGCAACCTCGACACCGGCACCGGCGCGTCGGTGCTCTCGTTGCTCGGCGAGCTGTCGGCGGAGGGCACCACGATCATCGTGATCACCCACGACCGCGAGATCGCCGCGGGCATGCCGCGCCGGATCGAGCTGCTCGACGGCCGCCTGCGGCTGGACACCGGCCTGGTGGGTGCGCGATGACCCTGGTGACGCTGCCGGAGCCGGCCCGGCTGAAGCCGCCGGACGTCGTCGCGCTCGGCGCCCACGGCATGCGCACGCGGCCGGTGCGGGCGGTGCTTTCCGCGTTGGGCATCGCGATCGGCGTCGCCGCGATGGTGGCGGTGCTGGCGATCCCGGCGTCCGGTGCACAGGCCCTGCACGACCGGCTGGCCGCGCTGGGGCCGAATCTCCTCACCGCCGGGCCGGGCCAGACCCTGTTCGGCGACAACGCGACCCTGCCGGACGACGCGGTCGCGATGGCCAAGCGGATCGCGCCGGTGCGGGCGGCCGCGGGCACGGGAACGACGTCGGCGAGTGTGCGCCGCAGCGACAAGATCGCCCCGGACGACACGTCCGGGCTGGCGGTGTACGCGGCGCGCCCGGACCTGCTGGGCGTGCTGAACGGAAAGGTCCGGACCGGGGCGTTCTTGGCGACGGGGAACCAGAACTACCCGGTGACGGTGCTCGGCTCCCAGGCCGCGGCCCGGCTGGGCATCGACCACATCGACCCGGCCCGGCCGCCGCAGGTGCTGATCGGGACGCAGTGGTTCACCGTGGTGGGCATTCTGTCGCCGATGCCGCTGGCACCGGAGATCGAGCGGTCGGCACTGGTCGGCTGGGACGTCGCCAAGCGGCTGCTCGGGTTCGACGGCCATCCGTCCACTGTGTACGTCCGCGCCGATGAGTCCCAAGTGGACGGAGTGCGATCGGTGCTGGCGGCGACGCTGAACCCGCAGGCGCCGAACGAGGTCCAGGTCCGGCGACCGTCGGACGCGCTGGCGGCGCAGAAGCTGACGGACACGACGTACAACGCGCTGTTCCTCGGGCTCGGCGGGGTGGCGCTGCTGGTCGGCGGGGTCGGGGTGGCCAACACGATGGTGATTTCGGTGCTGGAGCGGCGGCGCGAGATCGGGTTGCGGCGGGCACTGGGGGCGACCAAACGGCAGATCCGCGGGCAGTTCCTGGCGGAGTCGGTGCTGTTGTCCGGGCTGGGCGGGCTCGCGGGGGTGCTGACCGGGGTGCTCGTGACGGCGGGGTACGCGCTGAGCCAGGGGTGGCCCGCGGTACTGCCGGCCGGGGCGCTGGCCGGCGGCGTGGGAGTCGCGGCTCTGGTGGGCGCCGTGGCCGGGGCGTATCCCGCGGTGCGGGCGGCCCGCCTCGCGCCCACGCGCGCACTGGCCTGAGGGCGTCGCTTTCACGTGAAAGCGACCCGGAGTGAAGAGTCCGGAACACTTTCACGTGAAAGTGACGCGCGCGCGGGCCTGAGCATGCACGGATGCCGGGTGGCGAGTTACTCCTCACCCGGCCTCCGGCACGTTGGAAGATTCCCCACCGCCTCCGCCCGGGTGTTGGATGACCGGAAGGGAGAGCCAATCGAAGGGTGGGGCGGCTGTGCTGCGAGTCGAGGCGAACCGGCGTGATTTCCTGCGGTGGCTGGCGACAGCGGGCGCGGGGCTCGCCGCCGCCGGGGTGGCTCCCGCCGTCTTCGCGCAGGAGGCCGCCGCGGCCGGGAGCGATGTCGTCGTCGTCAGCGGTGTGACCGTGGTCGACGGCACCGATGGCCCGGCCCGGCCGCACTCCGCCGTCGTGCTCGTCGGGGACCGGATCGCCTGGGTGGGGCCGGCCGCCGAGGTGCCGCGCTGCCGGAGTGCCCGGGTCGTCGACGGCCGCGGCCGCTACCTCGTGCCCGGCCTCTGGGACATGCACGCCCACGGCATCGACTACGAAGACCTCTGGCCGCCGCTGTTCCTGGCCAACGGCGTCACCGGCATCCGCGAAATGCAGGGTTACGACGAAAACCGCGTCACCCGCGACAAGATCGTCCGCGGCGAGCTGCTCGGCCCGCGGGTCGTGCTGGGGAGCTCGATCCTCGACGGCCCGGTGTCCCTGCTCAGGGGAGGGGTCACCAAGGTCGGGACCGTCGAGGAGGCGCGGGCCGCGGTCCGGGCCGCCGTCGCCCAGCGGTCGGACTTCGTCAAGGTGTACTTCTACCTGCCGAAGGACCTGTTCGGCGCGATCGTCGACGAGTGCCACCGCCACGGCCTGCCGTTCGCCGGGCACTGGCCCTACCGGCTCCGCCTGCTCGACGCCGCCCGGGCGGGGCAGCGCAGTTTCGAGCACAACTTCGGGCTGCCGATCGCCACGTCGAGCCGCCGGGACGAGTTCCTCGCCCGGCTCGACGCGACGCCGTTCGACCCGCAGGCCCCGCGCGACTTCTTCAACCTGGCCCGCGAACTCGATCGGCAGGCCGCGCAGGCCTACGACCCGGCCACGGCGGCCCGCCACTTCGCCGGCCTCGACGCCTTCGGCAGCTGGCTCAGCCCGACCTTCACGGTCAACCGCGTCATCTCCCGGCCCGCCGGCACGTTCGCGCACGATCCGCGGAACAAGTACGTCCGGCAGGAGGTCCTCGACCTCTGGGCCGCCCAGCTGCCGCTGTTCACGCCGGTCACGCCCGAGCAGATCGCCCAGCAGGACGCCTACTTCGAGGCGCAGCTGCGGCTCGTCGGGGAGGCGCACCGCGCCGGAGTCGGGGTCCTCGGCGGCACCGACTGCCTGAACCCGTACGTCTACCCGGGGTTCAGCCTGCACGACGAGCTCGACTTCCTCGTTGCGGCCGGGTTCGGCCCGCGGCGGGCGCTGCAGGCGGTGACCCGCGACGCGGCGGCGTTCCTCGGGCGGGCGGACTCGTCCGGGACGATCACCCCCGGCAAGGTCGCCGACCTGGTGCTGCTCGACGCCGACCCGCTCGCCGACATCCGTGCGGTCCGGCGGATCGACACCGTCGTCACGGCGGGCCGCGTCCTCGACCGGGCCACGCTCGACAAGATGCTGGCCGACGCCGAAGCCGCCGCGAGCCGGCCGGCCGCGGGGGCGAACGCCAGGTCAGTGCGCTTGCCGGTGCACGGCTGCTGTTGAGCGCCCGGTAATCTCGGCCGGTCGAAGACCTGGTTCGAGGGGGACGCGTGCAGCTCACTGGGTGGAGACTGGTGTGGGCGCTCGCGGTGCTCGAGATCGCCGCCGTCGTCCTGGTGCTCGTGCTCAAGCGGTTCGACGGCCTCGACCTCGAGGTCTACCTGGGTGGCGCGAAGGCGCTGGCCGGGCCGGGCTCGCCCTACGACGCCTGGGTGCCGACCAGTCACCAGATCCTGCTGCCGTTCACCTACACGCCGTTCGCCGCGGCCGTCTTCCTGCCCGGCACGCTGCTGCCGTTCGCGGTGACGATGAAGCTGGTCAGCATCGCGTCGATCCTCGCGACCGGCGTGGTCGCGTACCTCTACGTCGCGACGCTCAACGGCTCGCTGACCGACGCCACGAAGGTCAACGGCCGGGCGGTGGCCGCGCTGGTGGCCATCGGCGCGCAGCTCGCGGGCGCCCTGCTCGAGCCGGTGCGCTCGACGCTGGGCTTCGGGCAGATCAACGCCCTGCTGATGGTGCTGGTGGTGCTCGACGTCCTGCTGCCCGGTGAGCGGAAGCGGACGAAGGGCCTGCTGATCGGCGTGGCCGCGGCGATCAAGCTGACGCCGGCCGTCTTCGTCGTCTACTTCCTGTTCCGCCGCGACTTCCGTTCGGCCGCGCGGGTGGTCGGCGGGTTCGTGGTGGCCGGCGCGTTGCTGTGGCTGATCCGGCCGTCGGCGTCCTTCACCTATTGGACGAAGCTCGTCTTCGACGCGGGCCGCATCGGCGGCGTCGACTACGTCGGCAACCAGTCGCTGAAGGGGCTGGTGACGCGGACCGGGCTCTCGGAGACCGCGGGCAACGTCGTCTGGCTGCTGGCCGCCGTCGCCGTGATGGCCGTGGTCGCGGTGATCATCGTGCGCGCCGCCGAACCGGTGCTCGCGCTCACCGCGTGCGCGCTCGGCGGGCTGCTCGTGTCGCCGATTTCGTGGACCCACCACTGGACGTGGTGCGTGCCGATCCTCGTGCTCGCCGGGTACCACGGCGTCCGGGCCTGGCGCACCGACCGGGTCGTGGCCTGGTGGTCCGGTGCCGTCGTGGTGGTGGGCCTGGCGCTGTTCATCGCCGGCCCGATGTGGTTCGCCCCGCGCCCGGCGCCCTCGGCCGGCTGGTGGCTGGCGACGGAGTCCTACGAGCTGTACGGCTTCGCGCTGCTGGCCCTCGCCGCGTTCGGCGCCCGCCGGCTGACCACGAAGAAGGGGACCCCCACCGCGGAAGCGGCGGAGGTCCCCGCCAAGGAGCCTCAGGTCAGCTGAGCCGCTCGACCACGTACTCGATGGCCTGCGTCAGCTTGGTGACGTCGTCCGGGTCGATCGCCGGGAACAGGCCGACGCGCAGCTGGTTGCGGCCCAGCTTGCGGTACGGCTCGGTGTCGACGATCCCGTTGGCGCGCAGCACCTTCGCGACCGCGGCGGCGTCGACGTCGTCGCTGAAGTCCACCGTGCCGACGACCTGCGAGCGCAGCTCCGGGTCCTTCACGAACGGCGTCGTGTAGCTCGTCTTCTCGGCCCACTCGTACAGCCGCGACGACGAGTCCTTCGTGCGCGAGGTCGTCCAGGCGAGGCCGCCCTGGCCGTTCATCCACTCGATCTGCTCGGCGAGCAGGAACAGCGTGGCCACGGCCGGGGTGTTGTACGTCTGGTCCTTGCGGGAGTTGTCCAGCGCGGTGGTCAGCGACAGGAATTCGGGGATCCAGCGGTCGCCGCCGCCGATCTCGCCGATCCGTTCGACCGCGGCCGGGGAGGCCAGCGCGATCCAGAGCCCGCCGTCGGCGGCGAACGACTTCTGCGGCGCGAAGTAGTAGACGTCGAAGTCCTCGGCCTTGACCGGGAGGCCGCCGGCGCCGGAGGTGGCGTCGATCGCGACCAGCGCGCCGTCGGAGCCCTCGGGGCGGCGGACCGGCACGGCCACACCGGTGGACGTCTCGTTGTGCGCCCAGCCGACCAGGTCCGCCCCGGCTTCGTAGGCGATCTCGGGCGCGCTGCCCGCGTCGGCCTTGACGACGATCGGGTCGGCCAGGAACGGCGCGCCCTTGGTGACACTGGCGAACTTCGAGGAGAACTCGCCGTAGGTGAAGTGCTGCGAACGCTCGCGGACCAGGCCGAAGGCGGCCGCGTCCCAGAACGCCGTGGTGCCGCCGTTGCCGAGGATCACCTCGTAGCCCTCGGGCAGGGAGAACAGCTCGGACAGACCCGCCCGCACGCGTCCGACGAGGGACTTGACCGGCTTCTGCCGGTGCGACGTGCCGAGGTAGGTGGAGCCGGACTCCGCCAGCGCACTCAGCTGCTCGGCGCGGACCTTCGACGGGCCGCAGCCGAAGCGGCCGTCGGCCGGCTTGAGGTCGGCGGGAATGGTCAACTCAGCGTCGGTCATGCGGCCAGTCTCTCAGGTCGGGATGGCGCTGGTGAAGGTGGGATTCGCCGTTCCGGGCAGTGGGACGCCCGCCGGAAACCCGCTGGCCGGGCGCGCGGCCGGTCGGTAGCTTCCCCCGGGAGCAGGGGGGAGAGGGAGATGACCGACGAACCGTGGCGGCCGCGTTGGTGGCTGTTCGCGAGCCTGGGCGCCGTCGTCGCGGTGCACCTGGTCGCGAGCGGCGGCTGGACCACGGCGACGACCGTCATGGCGCCGATCGCGCTGGCGGTCACCCTGGTGCTCGTGTTCGTCCGGCGGCTGCCGTGGTGGCTCACCGGCGACGCCCGCCCGGACGGCCGTCGCGGCCGCCGCGGCCTGCTGCGGGCCCTGCTGGTCGTGGCGTGGTTCCTGACGGCCGCGGTGATCGCCGCCGCGCTCGTGGCGCACCCGCCGCACGGCGCCGACGTCGGGTACGCCGGGGCGTTCGTCTCGATCTTCGCCGGCGCCTCGGTGTACGGGCTGACCAGGCTGCTGCCGAAGCGGCGGGCGATGCGGCGGGCGGCCCTGCGGCGAAAGCTGGCGTTCGCCACCGCGGCGGTGTGGGCACTCGGCGTCTTCGCGCTCGCGGGCGAGGTCGCGGTCATCGTCGTGACCGGTGGCTGGCTGCCGTGGTTCCTGCCGGTGCCGGCCGTGGTCGCCGTGCTGGCGACGGCCGCGTGGCGCGCGGATCTGGCCCTCGCGGCCGGGCACCTCGCGAGTGGTAGCTGGACCCCGGTCGCGGCGGCGGCGTTCGACGTGCGGGCGGGCGAGCCGGTCGACGGCTGGGCGGTGCTGCCGGGGGGCTGGCGGATCCGCTTCCACCTGCCCGCGGTGCCCGCCGACATCGCCGCCGAGCTGCGCGACCGGCGGCGGTTGTGGCTGGCGGGCCTGCCCTTGGAGGAACTGGTCACCGGCCTTCCGGACGGCGACAGCTACGCCGTCGGGCTCATCGGGCACCACCGTGGTGGGGGTAAAAACACGGTTACCGGCTCGTCGGGACGCCGGTAGTGTCCGTCGCCGACTGTTCCCGGGTGCCGCCGCCGCGCACCGCGGCTCCGAACCGAGGGTCCCGCTCGCCGCCCTGGGGGTGCGAGCGGGGCCCGTTCTCCGTCAGCGCCAGCCTTCGACGCCGCCCGGCACCGGCGCCGCCGGGTCGTACGGCGTGCGGGTGAAGACGAACGTCGCCAGGTCTAGGTGGGTGGCGACGCCGTCGGCGTTCCGGCCCACTTCGAGCGTCTCACCGGCGTAGTAGGCGTCGAGGCCGACGTAGGTGTCCTTGCCGGTGGCGCGGAAGCGCGAGCCGCGGCCGGCGCCCTCCACCGGCGCGAGCAGCAGCAGCCCGTCGCCCTGGATGCGCAGGTGGTACGGCGTCGGGCCCCAGTGCCAGAGCCCGGTCAGCGCGAGCAGTCCGGGGTCGGCGGGCGACGGCAGCCATTCGGCGGGCAGCCTCGGCTCCAGCTCGTCGGTCATGGTGATCAGGTCGAGGCAGAGCTGGGTGATGCCGACGCCGGACGTCGAGTTGGTGAGCACCAGCGCGCCGGTCTGCGCGGCCGGGTCGATCAGCGTCACGGCGAGGAAACCGGGCATCGAGCCGGTGTGGCCGGCGAACCGGCGGCCCTGGTGGCGCACGAGCATCAGGCCGAGCCCGAAGCCGGTCGTCCAGACGTCGGTGTCGTCGACGGTGATCATGGTCCGCATCTCGGCGACGGTTTCCGGCGCCAGCACACCGCCGGTCTCGCCGCCGAGGAACGCCGTCCAGCGGCCCAGGTCCTGCGCGGTCGACCACAGCTGCCCGGCGGGGGCCATCGCGCCGGCGTCCGGGCTCGGCTCCGGCAGCAGGACGTCGGCGAAGGGGTGCACGGCGAAGCCGTCGGCGTGCGCGCCGACCGGGTGCGGGGTCGTGCGGGTCATCCCGAGCGGGCCGAGGACCTCCTCGTCGAGCACGGAGAGCCAGCCCTTGCCGCGGTGGCGGGAGAGGAGCTCGCCGAGGACGCCGTAGCCGACGTTCGAGTAGTGGAACCGGGCACCCGGCCGGTGCTTGGTCGCGCCGTCGGCGAGGCTGCCGACCAGCGCGTCCCAGTCCGCGCCCGGGGTCCGCTCCCACCACAGGCCGGGTGATTCGGAGGTCAGGCCGGAGGTGTGGGACAGCAGCTGGGCGACGGTGGCGGCGCCGAACGGCGTGCCCGGGACGTGCTTCTCGAGCGGGTCGTTGAGGTCGAGCAGGCCTTCGTCGCGCAGCCGCATGACGGCGGTGGCGACGAGGGTCTTGGTGATCGAGCCCAGCCGGTACTGGGTGTCGGTGGTCGGGGTCTCCCCGCCGACCCGTCCCCGGCCACCGGACCAGACGATCTCGCCGTCCCGCACCACGGCGGCGACCAGCGACGGAGCCCGGCAGGCCGCCTGCTCGTGGGCGATCCGGCGGAGCAGGGCGAGTTCGGTCGAGGCAAGCATGGAGGCATTCTGCCGCGCCCCGCCTCCCGAAGCAGGTCCCGGCCCGTGCAGGAGAGGTCGACACGCGTGATTGAAGGGACGACACGCGTGATCAGAGGGTCGACACGGCGGGTGCCCAGGCCAATCACGCGTGTCGGCGTTCCAATCACGCGTGTCGACCGTTCCAGCACGGCCGGGTCAGCCGAGGAGGTTGCGGGCCATTGCCGTGGTGACCGCGGCCGTGCGGTCGGAGACGCCGAGCTTGCCGAACACCCGGATCAGGTGGGTCTTCACCGTTGCCTCGCTGATGTGCAGGGCGCGGCCGATGTCGGCGTTCGTGCCGCCCTTCGCGACCAAGCGGAGGACCTCGACCTCGCGGGCCGACAGCGGCTGCGGCTCCGGGTTGCGGACGCGGTTGACCAGCTTGCCCGCCACCGACGGCGCCAGCACCGTGTCCCCGCGGGCCGCCGCGCGGATCGCGTTCGCCAGCTCCGCCCGGGAGGCGTCCTTCAACAGGTAGCCCGACGCGCCGGCCTCCACCGCGCGCAGGATGTCGGCGTCCGTCTCGTACGTCGTGAGCACGACGATCCGGCGTCCGGGCTGCTCGCGCAGGATCCGCCGGGTGGCGCCGACACCGTCGAGGCCGGGCATCCGCAGGTCCATCAGCACGACGTCGGGCGCGGCGACCCGGTCGAGCGCGACGGCTTCGTCCCCTGAGCCCGCTTCGCCGACGACCGTGAGGTCCGGTTCCGCTTCGAGCATGCCGCGGAGGCCTTCGCGGACGACGGGGTGGTCGTCGACGAGCATGACGCGGATCAAGCCGGCACCTCCAGGGTGAGTTCGGTGCCGCTGGGGCCACTCCGGACACTCAGTCTGCCACCGACCTGCTCGGCCCGGGACCGCATCCCGCGCAACCCGAAACCCGTGACGTGGCCGGGGTCGAAGCCGGCGCCGTCGTCGCGCACCGACAGCCGCACCGAACCGTCCACAGCGGACAACCGGACCGCCACCGCCGACGCGCCCGCGTGCCGCCGGACGTTGTTCAGTGCTTCCTGCGCACCTCGCAGCAGGACCACTTCGCCCGCCATGCCGATCGAGGGCAGCGAACCGTCCACTTCGTACTCGACCGGCACGCCCGTCTCGTCGGCCAGCCGGTCGGCCTGCCGCCGGACGGCCTCCACGAGCGAGCCGGCCGCGAGGTCCGCCGGGGCGAGCGCGGCGACCATCGCGCGGGCCTCGGTGAGGTTGTCACGCGCGGTGCGGGTGGCCAGCTCCGCGTGCCGCCGGGCCGCGGCCGGGTCGGTGTCCAATTCGGACTCGATGGCCTGGGCCAGTGTGACGATGCTGGTGAAGCCCTGCGCGAGGGTGTCGTGGATTTCCCGCGCGAGCCGTTCGCGCTCGGCCGCGGTGCCTGCCTCTCGGGAGAGCCGGACGACTTCCGCCCGGCTCTCCTCGAGCTTCGCGATCAGCTCCGCCCGGCCCTTGCTCTCGTCGATGACGTGCCCGATGAACTTGCCGCACAGCACGCCGAAGACGACCAGGATCGCCGTCATCGGCAGCATGATGTGCAGCGTCGGCCCCCGGAACCCGTCGTTCACGATGGCCGCCGCGGGGTTGAGCAGGATCGCCACGGTGGTGAAGACCGCCGCCGGCCGGAACTCGAGCGTCGAGAACAGCAGCGGGCAAGCCATGAAGAGGATGAAGCCGGACGTGCCCTCGGCGAGCATGGCGATTCCGGCCAGCGCCAGCACCGTGCAGGCGAAGACCCACCGCTGGAAGCCGGGCGAGTCGTCGTCCCGGACGAGCCGGCGGCCCCACAGCAGGTAGGCCAGCGCGAGCGCGGTGAGCGCCCCCGCCGCGACCGCCGTGCGGACCGGGTCGGCGTCGTCGAGGATCACCAGCAGCGTCGTGGCCAGGTATGCCACCGCGAAGAGGATCTCCCAGAGCCAGTTGAACCGGTCCCAGGCGTCCTTCACTTCGCGTCGGACCACCGGAACGTCAGCCGCGCCAGCACCGCTCCCGCCACGCACCAGATCCCCAGCACCAGTGCCACCCGCGGCAGTTCCCATGTCCCGGCCATCTCCATCCTCACGGCGCCGTCCGGCAGGAAGACCGATCGGAAACCCTGGCAGATCCACTTCAGCGGGAAGAACGACGCGATGTCCACCATAACTTTCGGCAGGTTCGTGATCGGCGAGACGAAGACGCCGGAGATGAACTGCAGCACCAGGTAGAGCACCTGCACGATGGCGACCGCGCCGCTGGTGGACTTCGCGAGCGAGCTGATCGCGATCCCGAGCAGGGTGCACGAGACGATGCCGAGCGCGAACACCCACAGCAGCGTCAGCCACTTCGCCGGGTCGGACGGCAGCTGCAGCCCGAACAGCAGCATGGCGACCCCGGCCATCAGCACCGTCTGGGCCAGGCTCGACACCGCGACCAGCACCATCTTGCCGATGAAGTACGACGCCGGCGGCATCGGCGTGCCGCGCAGGCGTTTCAGGGCCCCGGTTTCGCGGTCGGCCGAGACGCCGGTCGCGATGCTGTTGAACGACGTCGACACGATGCCGGAGCCGATCATCCCGGCCGCCAGCAGCTGGCCGGAGGTGACGCCGTCGAGCGCCGTCGGGCCGTCCAGGATGGACCCGAGCAGGATCATCAGCACCGCGGGCAGGGAGAAGGTGAAGACCACCTGTTCCCTCTGCCGGAAGAACTGCCGCAACTCGGTGCCGCCGCGGGCCAGCCCGAGCGTTAGGGGGCCGGGAAGGGTCAGGGTTGTCACGCCTTGTCTCCGATCAGGTCCAAGTAGATGTCCTCCAGGCTCGGCCGGGTCACCGTCAGCCCGGCGAGCTCTCGACCCCCAGCCGAGAGCTCGGTGACGAGCTTGGTCGGGTACGCGGTGCGCTCGACGTGCTCGCCGCGTTCGTCGACCCAGCGCACGGTGGCCTCGGCCGCCGCCCGCCCGCCCAGGTTCTGCGGGGTGTCCTGGGCGACGATCTCGCCGCGCGCGATGACCGCGACCCGGTCGGCGAGCGCTTCGGCCTCGTCGAGGTAGTGGGTGGTCAGCAGGATGGTGGTGCCTTCGGCGGCGAGGTCGCTGATCAGCGACCAGAACTGCCGCCGCGCCTCGGGGTCGAAACCGGTGGTCGGCTCGTCGAGGAAGAGCAGTTCGGGGCGGCCGATGACGCCGAGTGCGACGTCGACGCGGCGGCGCTGCCCGCCGGAGAGCGCCTTGATCCGGGTCCCGGCCTTCTCGGTGAGCCCGACCTTTTCGATCACCTCGTCGGGATCCCGCGGGTCGGGGTAGTACTTCGCGAAGTGCCGCACGGTCTCGGCGACACTCAGTTCGGCGGCGTCGGTCGCCGTCTGCAGGACGATGCCGAGCCGGGCCCGCCAGGCGCGGCCGGCCTTGCCGGGGTCCTCGCCGAGCACGGTGACCTCGCCGGCCGTCCGCCGCCGGTGCCCTTCGAGGATCTCGACGGTCGTGGTCTTCCCGGCGCCGTTCGGGCCGAGCAGGGAGAACACCTCGCCTTGGGCGATCTCCAGGTCGAGTCCGGCCACCGCGAGGTGACCCGGGTACTGCTTGCGCAGGCCGCGCACGCTGACTGCTGTGGTCATGGCTCGAGCCTGGCCGCTCGCGCCGCCGGATCCGACCCACGGCCAGTGGAATCCGGCTGTCCACCGATCGGTGGACACGGGGTGCTTGGTTTCCCGTGGAACCACGAAAACGCTGTCATACAAGCAAAAATCCGAACATCCGAGCCTGTGGAACCGCCGCGTGGGTGAACACGCTGTTGACAAGTTGTCTAACATGACAGGATGTCTCACAAGTGGGTGACCGCCAGCGACGGTGTCCGCCTCTCCGTGACCATCGACGGCCGGAGCGACGGACCCACGGTCGTGCTCGTGCACGGCTACCCGGACAACAGCTCGATGTGGGGCGGGGTAGCCGCCCGGCTGACAGCGAAACACCGCGTCGTCACCTACGACGTCCGCGGGGCGGGACGGTCGGACAAGCCGTCGGGACGCGCGTCCTACCGGCTGGACCAGCTGGCCGACGACCTGCGCGCCGTCGTCGACGAGGTGCAGCCGACCGGCAAGGTGCACCTGGTCGCGCACGACTGGGGCTCGATCCAGACCTGGCACGCCCTCACCGGGGACGGCCTGCGCGGGCGGGTCGCCTCCTACACGTCCCTCTCCGGCCCGAGCCTCGACCACGCCGGCGCGTGGTTCCGCGCGCAGCTGCGCCGCCCGACGCCGAAGCGGCTCAAGAACGCGCTGAGCCAGTTCCTGCACTCGTGGTACATCCTCGCGTTCCAGGTGCCGATCATCCCGGACCTGTTGTGGCGCACCGGCCTGCTGGGCAAGCAGATCCAGCGGATGGAACCGGACGCGGCGCCGCCGGAGAAGTCCGACGGCCTGCACGGTCTCCAGCTCTACCGGGCGAACATGTTCACCCGGCTCTCGCGGCCCGCGCCCCGCCCGGCCGACGTCCCGGTGCAGGTGCTGGCCCCGACCGGCGACGCCTACGTCACGACGCCGCTGCAGACCGAGGTCACCCGCTGGGTGGCCGACCTGCGGATCCGCCGGATCGTCGGGACGCACTGGGTGACCAGGGCGCGGCCGGAGGTGGTCGCCGCCGCGGCCGCCGAGCTGATCGACTACGCCGAAACCGGCACCGAGAGCCGCGCGCTGCGCCGGGCCCGCGTCGACGCCGGGCCGTTCGCGCACAAGCTCGTCGTGGTCACCGGGGCGGGCAGCGGCATCGGCCGGGCCACCGCGCTCGCTTTCGCCGAGCGGGGCGCCGACGTCATCGTCACCGACATCGACGCGTCCAGTGCCGCGGAAACGCTGAAGCTGCTGGCAGACCACGGCGTGGCCGAGTACACAGTGGACTCTTCGGACGGCGAGGCCGTGCACCGCTTCGCCGAGCGGGTGCGCGCCGAGCACGGCGTCCCGGACATCGTGGTCAACAACGCCGGAATCGGGATGTCGGGACCGTTCCTCGACACGTCGGTCCAGGACTGGGAACGCGTCATCGACGTCAACCTCTGGGGCGTGATCCACGGCTGCCGGGCGTTCGCGCCGATGCTCGCCGAGCGCGCCGAAGGGGGCCAGATCGTCAACCTCGCCTCGGCGGCCGCGTACTTGCCGTCGAAGATCCTCTCCGCCTACGCGACGACGAAGTCCGCCGTGCTGACGCTGAGCGTCTGCCTGCGGGCCGAGCTGGCCGCGCACCACGTCGGCGTCACCGCGGTGTGTCCGGGCATCGTCAAGACCAACATCACCGGCACGACGACGTTCGTCGGAGTGTCCGAAGAGGAACAACGCCGGCGTCAGGTCTCGAGTTCGAAGCTCTACGCGCGGCGCGGGTTCGGTCCCGAGGGTGTCGCGCGGGACATCCTGCGTGCGGTGGAAAAGGACATCGCGATCGCTCCGTCCACTCCGGAGGCGAAGGTCGCGCTGGTCCTTTCGCGACTGACACCCGGCCTGCTGCGCAAGGCCGCGAAGCTGGACCTGACGCCGTGAGCCGGCCGCGGCGGATGTCGCCGCAGGCCCGCCGCGACGACCTGATCCGCGCCGCGCTCGACCTGTTCGGCTCGCGTGCGCCGGAGCTGGTCACCGTGGACGACATCGTCGCGCGCGCCGAGGTGTCGCGGCCGCTCTTCTACCGGTACTTCGCCAACCTGCGAGACCTGCAGGTGGAGGCGCTGCGCACGGTCACCGACGGGCTGATCGACGGCCTGGCCGGGCTCGAGGAGGGGCCGCCCGAAACCCGGCTGCGCGCCGCCGTGCGCGGCCTGATCGACGTCGCCGACCACTACCGCGCGGGGTACATCGCGTTGCTGCGCAGCGGTTCGGTGATCGCGACGTCCGAGACGGACGCGGCGATCGACGAGGTTCGCAACCGCGCGGTGGCCCTGATCCTGGACGCTCTCGGCGTCACGGATCCCTCGCCCTTGCTCTCGTTGACCCTCCGCTGCTGGACGGCCGTCGTCGAGGGCGCCCTGCTGAGCTGGCTCCAGGAGCGCACGGTCCCACGCGAGTCCCTCGACAGCTGGCTCGTCGACCAGCTCACGGCGATGCTCACCACCACCGCCACCCACGACACCGTCCCAAGTTCGTGAAGGCCACCTTGAGGAACTTAAACTTCCTCAAGGTGGCCTTCACGAACAACGAGCGTCAGTGCTTGGTGACCAGTTCCCAGCCCTCGACGTCCTCGGGGGTGCGCGGCGCCGGGCCGATGTACTTGGCCGACGGCCGCACCAGGCGTCCGGTGCGCTTCTGCTCCAGGATGTGCGCCGCCCAGCCGGCGGTGCGCGCCGAGCTGAACATCGCGGGCATCATGTGCGGCGGGACCTGGGCGAAGTCCAGGATGACCGCGGCCCAGAACTCGACGTTGGTCTCGATCGGGTGATCCGGACGCCGCTCGCGCAGCTCCTTCAGCGCCGCCTGCTCCAGCGCGGCGGCCGCCTCGAAGCGGGTCGCGCCCAGCTCCTGGCAGGTCCGGCGCAGCACGCGGGCCCGCGGGTCCTCGGCGCGGTAGACGCGGTGGCCGAAGCCCATCAGGCGTTCCTTGCGGTCGAGGATGCCCTTGACCAGGCCCGCCGGGTCGCCGGTGCGCTCGACCTCTTCGATCATCGGCAGCACCCGCGCCGGCGCGCCGCCGTGCAGCGGGCCCGACATCGCGCCGATGGCGCCGGACATGGCCGCCGCCACGTCCGCCCCGGTGGAGGCGATGACGCGGGCGGTGAAGGTCGAGGCGTTGAGACCGTGTTCCGCGGCCGACACCCAGTAGGCGTCCAGCGCCTTGACGTGCGCCGGGTCCGGCTCGCCGCGCCAGCGGATCAGGAACCGCTCGGTGATCGAGTGGGCCTCGTCGACGCGGGTCTGCGGCACGGCGGGCTGGCCGATGCCGCGCGCCGACTGCGCCACGTAGGACAGGGCCATCACCGAGGCGCGGGCCAGCTGCTCGCGGGCCTCTTCGTCGGTGATGTCGAGCAGTGGGCGGTAGCCCCAGATCGGGGCGAGCATGGCCAGCGCGGCCTGGACGTCCACCCGCACGTCACCGGTGTGCACCGGCAGCGGGAACGGCTCGGCGGGCGGCAGGCCGTGGCCGAACCGGCCGTCCACCAGAAGGCCCCACACGTCGCCGAAGGTCACCTTGCCGGCGAGGTCCTCGATGTCGACGCCGCGGTAGCGCAGGGCACCGCCGTCCCGGTCGGGTTCGGCGATTTCGGTGTGGAAGGCGACTACGCCCTCCAGGCCCGGTCGGAAGCCGTCGTCGGGTTGGCCGGACGGCTGAGGCTTGCTGATCGTGGAGGTAGTCACTGTTTCGCGGAACCTTTCGGTGCGCTTTTCCCCGGCTGGTTGCTGCTGGTCGCGCGGTTGGAGGAAGCGCACTGAAAGCGCGCCACATCGCACGGATGGATAGACCTTGCTCTCTTGACCGGCCACTGGCAATCGAAAGATGTGGTGGTTTCGGTCACGATTACGAGAACGATTCAGTCACCGAAGCCTCCGTTCAGGAGAATTTTCGCCACTCAGTGTGACGAAGACCAGGTAAATCCTGTGTTTCCGAACCCGGCGCGCTCGCGTTTCGGGTGATAGACCTAGCGCATGCACCTCAGCCCGCAGGAGCGCGACAAGCTGCTCATCCACGTGGCGGCCGACGTCGCGCGGAAGCGGCTGGACCGCGGCGTCCGGCTCAACTACCCGGAGGCGGTCGCCCTGATCACCGACCACGTCCTCGAGGGCGCTCGCGACGGGCGCACGGTCAGCGAGCTCGTCTCCAGCGGCCGGACCGTGCTCTCCCGGGCGCAGGTGCTCGACGGCGTGCCCGAGATGGTCGACTCCGTGCAGGTCGAGGCCACCTTCCCGGACGGCACGAAGCTCGTCACCGTGCACGACCCGATCGTCTAGCCACACCCCTCGTGAGTGGTAATTAGGGTTAGAACCCTAATTACCACTCACGAGGCCCACTCGAGAACGGGAGCCGCATGCACCCTGGCGAGATCATTCCCGGCGAGGAGCCGGTCGAGCTGAACCCCGGCCGCGCGCGCGTCCGGCTGCTCGTGCGGAACCTCGGCGACCGGCCGGTGCAGGTCGGCTCGCACTACCACTTCGCGGCCGTGAACCCGGGCCTCGAGTTCGACCGGGACGCCGCTCGCGGCCACCGGCTCGACGTCCCGGCCGGGACGTCCGTGCGGTTCGAGCCGGGCGTCGAGCGCGAGGTCGATCTGGTGCCGCTCGCCGGAGCCCGCCGGGTTCCGGGCCTGCGTTCCGAGTTCGCGGGGTCCTTCGAGGTACTTCCTCCCGCCGAGAAGGCATAGGAGCTGTCTGAAATGCCGCAGATCGACCGCGAGCGCTACGCCGAGCTGTTCGGCCCGACCACCGGCGACCGGATCCGGCTCGCCGACACCGACCTGCTGATCGAGGTCACCGAGGACCGCTCGATGGGCCCCGGCGGCTCCGGCGACGAGGTGCTCTTCGGCGGCGGCAAGGTCATCCGCGAGTCCATGGGCCAGGCCACGGCGACCCGGGCCGAGGGCACGCCGGACCTGATCATCACCGGCGCGGTGATCCTCGACCACTGGGGAATCGTGAAGGCCGACGTCGGCGTGCGCGACGGCCGGATCGTCGGGATCGGCAAGGCGGGCAACCCGGACACGATGGACGGCGTCGACCCCGCGCTGGTCATCGGGCCGTCCACCGAGGTGCTGTCCGGCAACGGCAAGATCCTCACCGCCGGCGGCATCGACTGCCACGTCCACTTCATCTGCCCGCAGCTCGTCGACACCGCGCTGGCCGCCGGCGTGACCACGATGGTCGGCGGCGGCACCGGACCGAACGACGGCACCAAGGCCACCACGGTCACCCCCGGCGCGTGGCACCTGGGCCGGATGCTGGCCGCCATGGACGGCTATCCGGTGAACATCCTGTTGCTGGGCAAGGGCAACACCGTCCGGCTCGAGGCGTTGCGGGAGCAGCTCGCCGCGGGCGCCGGCGGTTTCAAGCTGCACGAGGACTGGGGCACCACCCCGGCGGCGATCGATGCCTGCCTCACGGTGGCCGACGAATCCGGTGTCCAGGTGGGAATCCACACCGACACGCTCAACGAGGCCGGCTTCCTGGAGTCCACTGTGGATGCCATCGGCGGCCGCTCGATCAACGCGTACCACACCGAAGGGGCCGGCGGCGGCCACGCGCCGGACATCATCCGGGTCGTCTCGCTGGCCAACGTGCTGCCGTCGTCGACCAACCCGACCCGCCCGCACACCGTGAACACGCTCGACGAGCACCTTGACATGCTGATGGTCTGCCACCACCTCAACCCGTCGGTGCCCGAGGACCTCGCCTTCGCCGAGAGCCGGATCCGGCCGACCACGATCGCTGCCGAAGACGTCCTGCACGACCTGGGCGCGATCTCGATGATGAGCTCGGACTCGCAGGCGATGGGCCGGATCGGCGAGGTGATCATCCGGACGTGGCAGACGGCGCACGTGATGAAGCGCCGTCGCGGCGCGCTGCCCGGCGACGGCGACGCCGACAACCTGCGCGCGCGTCGCTATGTCGCCAAATACACGATCAACCCGGCCATCGCGCACGGGATGGAGTCCGAGATCGGGTCGGTCGAGGTCGGCAAGCTCGCCGACCTGGTGCTGTGGGAGCCGAAGTTCTTCGGCGTCCGCCCACACGTCGTTCTCAAGGCCGGCATGCCGGTCTGGGCGGCGATGGGCGACGCGAACGCGTCCATCCCGACGCCGCAGCCGGTCATGGCCCGGCCGATGTTCGGCGCGAACATCGGTGCCGCGCTGAGCCTGCACTTCGTCGCCCCGGAAGCTTTGGACAGCGGGTTGCGCGAGAAGTTCGGCATCACGAGGCCACTCGTCGCGGTGTCGAACATGCGCGCGCGGACCAAGGCCGACATGGTGCTCAACGACGCCACGCCGGACGTCCGCGTCGAGCCGGACAGCTTCGCGGTGCACGTCGACGGCGAGCTGATCGAACCGCAGCCGGTGACGGAACTGCCGATGACGCAGAGGTACTTCCTCTTCTGATGGACCTCTCGGCGCTGATTCTCGCGGACTCCCGCTTTCCCGGCGGCGGGCACGTCCACAGTGGCGGGCTGGAAGAGGTCGTCGCGCGGAAACTGGTGACGTCCGTGCGGGATCTGCCGGGATTCCTTTCCGGACGGTTGCGGACGGCGGGATTCCTGGCGGCCGTTTTTGCCGCTGCTTCGGCGCATGCGGCCGTCACCCGGGGAAACTGGTCACTCCTGGACAGCGAGCTGGATGCGCGCACTCCGTCACTCGCGCAGCGCGAGGCGTCCCGGGCGCAAGGCCGCGGGACCGCGCGGGCCGGGCGGATCGCCTGGCCGTCTCCCGTCCTGGATGCGTTGCTGGCCGAGACCCCGCGGCCGCACCACCCGATCGTGCTGGGCGCGCTGGTCGGCGTCGCGGGCGGCTCGCCGTACGACGCCGCGATGGCGGCCGCGTACCTGTCGATCAGCGGGCCGGCGAGCGCTGTCGTGCGGCTGCTGGGTCTGGATCCGTTCGCGGTCAACGCCGTCGTGGCGCGGCTGGACCTCGCTGCGGTCTGTTCGGAAGCGGCGGCCGTGGCCGGGAACGACCCGGCGTCGCTGCCGTCGCCGAACTCGCCCGCGTTGGATTTGTTCGCCGAGGCCCATGCCCGGCACCACCAGGAAGAGGTGCGTCTCTTTGCCAGCTGAAGGTCACGGTCACGGACACTTCCACGAGGTCAATTTCGACCCGACGGCCGCGGAACCCGACCACTACGACGCGGCGCCCACCGCGGGCCGCGCGTACCGGATCGGCATCGGCGGCCCGGTCGGCTCGGGCAAGACGGCGCTGACCGCGGCGCTGTGCCGCGCACTCGGCGACGAGATCCGGCTCGCCGTGGTCACGAACGACATCTACACGACCGAAGACGCGGACTTCCTGCGCCGCGCGGGCGTGCTGGACCCGGAACGGATCGAGGCGGTGCAGACCGGCGCCTGCCCGCACACGGCGATCCGCGACGACATCACGGCGAACCTCGACGCGGTCGAGCGGCTGGAGGAGAAGTTCCCCGGCCTCGACCTGGTGATCATCGAGAGCGGCGGCGACAACCTGACGGCGGTGTTCAGTCGCGGCCTGGCGGACAGCCAGATCTTCGTGGTCGACGTCGCGGGCGGCGACAAGGTGCCGCGCAAGGGCGGCCCCGGCGTCACGACGGCGGACCTGCTGGTGATCAACAAGATCGACATCGCCCATCTGGTCAACGCGGACATGGCCGTGATGACCTCGGACGCGCACCGGATGCGCGGGTCGCTACCGGTGATCACGCAGTCCCTGGTGGACACCCCGGACGCACCCGCGGTCGCCGACTGGGTCCGTTCACTGCTATGAAGGCCCACGCGCGGCTGACGGCGTGCTTCGACGGTTCGCGCACGGTGTTGCGGGAGCTGCGTTCGATGGCGCCGTTGACGCTGTTCCCGCGCCGGCGATCCGGCTCGACGGCGGTGGTGCACCTGGTCAATTCGGCGACGTCTCCGTTGGGTGGGGACGACCTGACGCTCTCGATCCACGTCGGCCCGGGAGCGGCGCTCCGGGTGTCCGGCGTCGCGGCGACGCTGGCGTTGCCCGGCCTGCACGGCGAGTCTTCTCTGTCCACTGTGGAGGTCGTCGTCGAGCCGGGCGGGTCGCTGGAGTACTTGCCGGAGCCGATGGTGATCACCGCGCGGGCCCGGCACAACGCGGTCTTCCGGGCTTCGCTCGCGTCGGATGCGTACCTGCACACGCGGGAGGTGCTGGTGCTGGGGCGGGCCGGGGAGAGTCCGGGGTCGCTCACGACTTCGTTGTCGGTCATGCGGGGCTCGATACCTGTTCTCCGTCAGACGCTCGCCATCGGTGACTCCACTTTGGACGGGAGCTTGGCGGTGCTGGCGAGCCGCCGGGTGCTGGCGACGGACCTGGAGGTCGGCGGCCCGGAACACCCGGCGGCCTCGGGTGAGTGGTGGTCCCGCAGCCCCCTCGCCGCGGGCGGCACCCTCACGACTTCCTTGGCGCCCGACGCCGTCACCGCCCTCGCGCCGCTTCATGCTCACCCAAGTTCGTGAAGGCCACCTTGAGGAACTACAAGTTCCTCAAGGTGGCCTTCACGAATCTTCCGCGACCGTGGGCGGCCCCCTGCGCCGCCCGCCGGTGTCAGAACTTCGTGCCCAGCCAGGTCATCGCCACCGGGCCGCCGATCGACACCCCGCCGATGTGTTCCAGCAGCGGGAACTCCTGCCAGGTGACCGCCGCGCCGAGGGACTTCCACCTGTCCCGCAACGCCGTTCCGACGCTGAACGGGATCAGCTCGTCCAGCGTGCCGTGGTACAGGTACACCGGCGGCTTCGGTGCGGTCGTGCCCAGGTAGTTCTCCGCCAGCCGGGCCTGCCAGTGCGGCTCGTGGATCGGGTCCGGCACGGTCACGAAGTCCTGCAGGTGCGCGAACGGCGCCGCCGCGCCCAGTTCCACCGTGCACGCCTTCGACACCCGGGCCACCGCCTCGCGGCCGCGGTCGTTCAGGATCGACGCGAACGGCACGTCCGGGTAGGCCGCCGCGAAGCCGGTGGCCGCGCCGAGAACCAGGCCGAACGCCGCGCCGCCGTCGTTGGAGGCGAAGACCGCGTTCAGGTCCGCCGGGACCCCGCCGGCCGCCACGCCGACCACGTTCAGCGAAGGCGCGTACGTCGCTTGCAGCTCGGCCGCCCACGCCGCGGCCTGGCCGCCCTGCGAGTAGCCGAACACGCCCACCGGCCCGGACGGGGACAGCCCCGCGCCGGTCACCCGGGACGCGGCCCGCGCCGCGTCGAGCACCGCCCGGCCTTCGGACTGCCCGACCGCATACGTGTGCGTGCCCGGGGTGCCGAGCCCTTCGTAGTCGGTGACGACGACGGCCCAGCCCTGCGTCAACGCCTGCGCCAGCAACGCGCTTTCGTTCTCGATGCCGTGGGCCAGGAGGTTCGAGGGGGCGCACTGGTCGCCCAGGCCGTGCGTCCCGACGGCGTAGGTGATCAGTGGCCGCGGGCCGCCGCGCAGCCACGGTGCCGGCGGCACCAGCAGCGTGCCGGAGACGGCGTTCGGCTCGCCGGTCGCCGACGTCGAGCGGTAGCGCAGGTGCCAGGCTTTGACCGGCGCCGGGAACGGGCCGAGGAACACCGTCGTCGGCCGCTGCTCCAGGAGGACGCCCGGTTCGGCGTCTGCCGTGGGGGCGGCTGTCACGAAAAGCAGCGCGACGGCGACCAGTAACCGACGAAGCATCGTTGCCTCCGGTTGTTGGTAATCGAGGTTTTCACAATTTAGCCAGCCCGGTAGGATCCGGCAATCCCTCAGAAGGAGGAGACAACCGTTGGCTCGCACGTACGGCGGCGTCGCTCCCGAACAACGTCGCGCCGACCGCCGCGAGCGGCTGCTCGCGGCCGGTCTCGAGCTGTTCACCACCGCCGGCTTCCGGCAGACGAAGATCACCGAGATGTGTGCGCGCGCCGGCGTCTCGACGCGGAACTTCTACGAGGAGTTCACCGGCAAGGAGGACGTGCTGCGCACCCTCCACGACCGGATCAACAGCCTCGCGCTGGAGCACGTCACCGCCGCGCTCGACAACGTCGCCGAAGCCGATGCCATGACCCGCATCGCCACGCTGCTCGACGTCTTCATCGACACGGTCACCGTGGACCCCCGGCTCCCGCGGCTCAACTACGTCGAAGCCGTCGGCGTCAGTGCGGAGCTGGAAGAGCAGCACCAGGTGTGGGTCGACCGCTGGGCGACCTTCATCGAGACGGAGGCGCGGCGCGCGGCCGAGCACGGCGCGGCGCCCGACCGCGACTACCGGCTGACGGCGATCGCCCTGGTCGGCGCGGCCACCGGGCTGCTGCGCGAGTGGCAGGCGCACGAGCCGCCGCTGCCGGTGGAAGACGTCGGCGCGGAGCTGCGCGCGCTGATGCTGGCGGCCATCATGCGGCCGGAAAAAATCTTGGAAATCCCGGGCAACCCCGGCGCGCCCTCCGGCGTGGAACAGTCGAGCCGGGTGGGGGAGCAGGGGGGAAGCCGGCTCACGTGAGGGCCCTTTCCTGGCAGCGGATTCCGGGAAAGGGCCCTCACGGACATCACGTGGCGCGGACGGTCGGCAGGCCGAGTGCGACCGGGCCGGTCGTCTGGCACACGTCGTGACAGGTGTTGTCGAGCGTGCAGCACAGCGAGCAGATCGGGCCGTCCTGCTTCGCGCAGTCGGCGACGTCGGGCAGTTCGTACGGGTCGCCGCAGACCGAGCAGGTGTACGTCGCCAGCAGGTCGACGTCGGAGTCCGGCCCGGCGACGGTGTTCTCCCGCGCCAGGTAGTACTTGCCCTTCGTCGCGACGGCCAGCACCGGCACCAGCACTACGGCGATGACCAGCGCGAGCAGCGGGCTGAACGCGGCCAGGAACTGCCCGAACGCGCCGAAGTACGCCGCGATCGACACCGCCGACGCGACCATCATCGAGCCGAACCCGACCGGGTTGATCTTGTGCAGGTAGGCCCGCTTGAACTCGATGTAGCGCGGTGACAGGCCCAGCGGCTTGGCGATCACCAGGTCGGCGCAGACGGCGCCGATCCACGCGATGGCGACGTTCGAGTAGAAGCCGAGGATCTTGTTCAGGAAGCCGAACGCGCCGAACTCCATCAGCGCGAGCGCGATCCCGCAGTTGACCAGCACGTACCAGACCCGGCCGGGGTGCTTGTGCAGGACGCGGGAGAAGAAGTTCGCGAACGACAGCGAGCCGGAGTAGGCGTTGGTGGTGTTGATCTTGATCTGCGAGACGACGACGAACAGCGCGGCGAACGTCAGCGCCACCGGCCCGAGTGCGGGTTTCACCGCTTCCAGGTACGGCGCGATCGGCTCGAGCGCGTGCGTCTTCCCGACCACGCCGAGCGCGAGGAACGCCAGCAGTGCGCCGCCGATCTGCTTCGCGGCGCCGAGGATCACCCAGCCGGGCCCGGCGGCGAGCACGGCGGCCCACCACGACCGCTTGTTTTCCGCCGTCTTCTCCGGCATGAACCGCAGGTAGTCGGCCTGCTCACCGATCTGCCCGATCAGCGACAGCGCGACGCCCATGCCGAGGCCGAACCCGATCGCGGAGAACCCGGAGCCGGCGCCTTCGGTGCCGCCGAAGTGCGCGAACTCGGCGAACTTGCCGGGCTCGCGGACCAGGACGACGACGAACGGCAGCACCAGGCCGGCGATCCACAGCGGCTGCGTCCAGGTCTGCATCTTCGCGACCGCGCCCATGCCGTAGAGCGCGAAGGGCAGCACGATGAGCGTGGCCAGGAGGTAGCCGATGGGCAGCGGGATGCCGAGGGCGAGCTCGAAGGCCTGGCCCATGATCGAGCCTTCGAGCGAGAAGAAGATGACGGTGAAGCTCGCGTACACGAGCGACGTCAGCGTCGACCCGAAGTAGCCGAAGCCGGCTCCGCGGGTCAGCAGGTCCATGTCCACTCCGGACTTCGCGCAGGCGGCCGCGATGGGCACGCCGGTCACGAAGATGACGACGGCCGCGGCGAGGATCGCCAGGACGCCGGAGGTGAAGCCGTAGGAGAGGACGATGCTGGCACCGATCGCGAAGTCGGCGAGGTAGGCGATGCCGCCCAGCGCCGTCGTCGCGACCACGAAGGGGGACCATTTCCGGAACGAATGAGCGGCGAAGCGCAGTGAGTAGTCCTCGCGGTTTTCGTTCGCCGCGAGTGGTGCGTACCGGCGTTTCGGTGGGGCGCTTTCTTCGGCGTTGGACAGGGTCTCGGTCATGCCTGCCTCCGGGGGTGGTGGGGAACGGGCCGAAGGTAGGTGCGTCCTGTATCGATCCTGGTCCGGGGGGTAACGCGGGGGTTACAGCTTGTTGTCCTGCGGTTACGGGCAGGTGGCGTGGACGGGGTGGCGGGTGTCACCGTTCAGTGGGTTCCGCTGTCGCTCGTGAGGCCTTAACGTGCGCAGGAGCCGAAGTGACAGCTGCCCCGACCGGGTACGGAGGTTTGGCGATGATGCCGGAGATCGAGGACCAGGTGGAAGACGCCGTAGTGCGCCTGCCCGGAATGCGCGTCGCCTACGACGGCGCGGCGTTCGACGAATCCGCGCTGGCGGCCACCTGGACCGACCAGTTGCAAGGCTGGCTGAACCAGGCGGTGTCCGCCGGCATACCCGAACCGAACGCGATGGTCCTGGCGACGGCGGACGCCGAAGGCCGCCCGTCGTCCCGGACGGTGCTGTGCAAGGGCCTCGACGACCGGGGCGTGGTGTTCTACACGAACTACACGTCGTCGAAGAGCCACGACCTGACGGCGACGCGGTACGCGTCGGTGACGTTCCCCTGGTACGCGCTCCACCGCCAGGTCCACGTCCGCGGCGAGGTCGAGAAGGTCGGCGTCAAGGAGACGGCGGAGTACTGGGCCCAGCGGCCCCGCGGCTCCCAGCTCGGGGCGTGGGCGTCACCGCAGTCCCGCGTGGTGGACGGTCGGCGGGCTTTGGAGAACGCGCTGCACGGCATCGAGCGCCGCTTCGCGGACGTCGAGCAGATCCCGGCACCGCCGCACTGGGGCGGCTGGCGGATCCGCCCGGACCTGGTGGAGTTCTGGCAGGGCCGGGAGGACCGCATGCACGACCGGCTGCGGTACACGCGCAACGACGACGGCTGGAACATCGAGCGCGTCGCTCCCTGAGTTCCAAGCGCCCCAAGGCGGCCTTCGGTGCGTCAGACGCACCGAAGGCCGCCTTGGGTGCGTCAGACGCAACCAAGGCCACATTGGGGCGCTTGCGGGCGAGGTAAATCACCTGCGCGAGATACTTAGCCCCGCTAAGCTGATCTGTCGTGACTGGTGAACCGGGGACCTTGCCGCCCCGCTCGGGCATCCGCAAGGCTCTCGGCCGCATCATCGTCGACACGCGGCCGCTCAAGATCCCGGCCTTCCGGCGGCTCTGGCTGTCCACTGTGGTCACCGCCGTCGGGACCCAGCTCACCGCCGTCGCCGTGCCCAAGCAGGTCTTCGACCTCACCGGCTCCTCCGCCTACGTCGGCCTCACCGGGCTCGTCGCCCTCGTGCCCCTGCTGGTCTTCGGGCTCTGGGGCGGCGCCGTCGCCGATGCCGTCGATCGGCGGAAGCTGCTCTTCGTCACCAACGTCGGCGTCGCCATCACCTCCGCACTGCTCTGGCTGCAGGCCTTCGCGAACTTCGGCTCCGTGTGGCTCGTGCTCGGCCTGCTGGCCGTCAACCAGGCCTTCTTCGCGATCAACATGCCCACCCGCGGCGCCGTCGTCGCGCGGCTCGTGCCCGGCGAACTGCTGCCGTCGGCCAACGCCCTCAACACGACCATGGCCACCTTCGGCGCCGTCTTCGGGCCGCTGCTCGCCGGTGCGCTGATCCCCGTCCTGGGACTCTCCACCCTCTACCTGGTCGATGTCGTCGCACTGACGATCACGCTCTTCGCCGTCTGGCGGCTGCCGTCGATCCCGCCGCTCAACGGCCCCTCGCGCCGCGCCGGGGTCCAGGACGTCGTCGACGGCTTCCGGTACCTCGCCGGGCAGAAGATCCTGCTGGCCTCCTTCGTCGCCGACATCATCGCGATGGTCTTCGGGATGCCGCGGGCACTGATCCCGGAGATGGCCGAGCGCACCTTCGGCGACCCGCCCGGCGGCGGCCCCGCGCTCGGCTGGCTCTACGCCGCCCTGCCGTTGGGCGCGATGCTGATCGGGCTGTTCTCCGGCTGGCTGACGCGCATCCACCGCCAAGGCGTCGCGGTGGTCGTGTCGATCTGCGCGTGGGGTGCCGCGGTGGCCGGGTTCGGGCTCGCGCACTCGCTCTGGCTCGCCGTCGTCTTCATGGCGCTGGCCGGCGCCGCCGACATGGTCAGCGCCGTCTACCGGATGGCGATCCTGCAGGTCGCGACCACCGACGAGATGCGCGGCCGGCTCCAGGGCGTTTTCACCGTCGTGGTCGCCGGCGGGCCGCGGATCGCCGACCTCACCCACGGCTGGGGCGCCGCCGCGTTCGGCACGGCGGCCGCGGCCAGCGTCGGTGGGTTGCTGGTCATCGTGCTCGTCTGCGCGTCGATGTTCCTGCTCCCGGCGTTCTGGCGATACCGGGCGCCCACGGGGTAGGTAGGGTGCGAACATGCGTACCCTAGTTGTCGCTTTTGTCGCCTTTGCTGCGTTGACTGCCTGCTCGTCCGCGAACGAGCCGTCGAAGCCCCCGTCGTCGTCCGCGGCTCCGAAGCCGGCCCCGAGCACCAACGCCGCCGCCGCGGCGCTCGACCCGTGCAAGCTGCTGCCCGCGGAGGCCGTCTCCAAGGCGCTGTTCCTCGACAACCTCAAGGCCGTCGCGGGCCCGGTCCAGGACAACGCGGCCAACGGCGGCAAAGCGCGCAACTGCGAGTACCAGCACGACGGGAAGGCTGCGGGCAAGCTCGCGGTCACCCGCTACGAGGGCAAGAAGGGCAAGCCCGCCGAGCTGGTCGCGGCGATCAAGAACGCGAAGCCGGGCGCGCAGGACGTCCCGGGCTTCCCGGACGGCGCCGTCTACTACGTCGACGGCCAGAAGGCCGCGACCCTCGTCGCGGGTGAGCTGGTGGAGGGCACGCCGGTGCTGGTCAACTACACCGGTCCGGCCAAGATGACGCCGGAGCAGCTCGCCCCGCTCGTCAAGCAGGCTCTCGCGGCCGGCTGATCAGGCCCAGCCGACGAGCTGCCGGTCCGACCGGGTTCCCGTGGACGGCAGCTGCGGGAACGCGGGCCGCGCGATCGCGCCGGGCGTGACCGGCGACGAGAACCACTCGCCCTGCGAGGTCTGGTAGAGCACGGTGGCGCGGTCCGGCGCGGCGGCTGCCTTGGCGATCATCGGCTCCGACCGGTCGACGAGCTTGGTCAGCTGCGGTGTCCCGCCGTCGAGGTGCAGGGCTGGGGATCATCCGGTTCCCCTTGGATCACAAGTGGTGCCACCTGTGTGTGCACTGCCCCGCGCACAGCGCGCGCCGCCGGTCGTCCGCGACCGCGAACAGCGCGGCGACCAGGCGGAACGCCGGCACCTGCTGGTAGTCCGGGAGAGCGCAGATCTTCCGGAGCTGGACATGCGGCGGCCGACCCGCAGCAGGACCGCCGCGGTGTCGCCGGGCTTGATGCGAGCTGGTTCAGCCGGACCTCGTGCTTGCCCGGGATCACCGGCGCAGTGCGGCCAGTTCGGCCGGGCTGTGCGCCGAGAAGACCGTGACCTCGTCCTGGTGGGTCCGCGCCAGCTCGTGCAGCCGCGCCAGGTTCTCCAGCCGTGGCCCGCGCAGCGTCTGGACGATGGTCTGGAACGCCGTCAGCCCCGGCGGGCAGTGCGGGGCGACCGGGTCCAGCTGGCCGTGGAAGAAGTACGCGTCGCCGGCGTGCAGCAGCCAGCCGTCGCCGGTGTCGATCGCCACGCCGGTGTGGCCGCGCGTGTGGCCGGTGAGCGGGACCAGCAGGATCTCCTCGGGCAGGCCCTTGAGCGAACGGACCGCCTCGAAGCCGAACCACGGCTCGCCCGTCTCGTCGTAGGTGCTCCACAGCGGGCGGTGCGCGAACTGCGCCGCGCGGTAGCGGTTCTTCTCGGCCGCGTTCGCCGGGGACGTCGCCGCGCGGTGCTCCTCGGACCGGACGTGGACGACGGCGTTGGGGAAGTCGGCGAGCCCGCCCGCGTGGTCGACGTCCAGGTGCGTCGCCACGATGTGGCGGACGTCGGCCGGGTCGAGGCCGAGGGCCTCGATCTGGGCGACGGCCGTCTCGGCGGCCGCCGGCTCGGCGCCGACCAGCGCCAGGAACGGACGGCCCAGCCACTCGCCCGGGCGGGCCACGCCCTGCGTGCCGAACCCGGTGTCGACCAGCACCAGGCTGTCACCGGTCTCGATCAGCAGGCAGTGGGCGACCAGCTCGGACCGCCGCAGCAGGCCGGGCTCGCCGTCGAGCAGTTTGCCACCCACCGGGCGCATCGATCCGCAGTTCAGGTGGTGCACCTTCATACGCTGCTCCTGGTGCTCAGCCGGAGGAATTCGGTCTCGTCGTGCGCGGCGAAGACGGTGACCTCGTCGCCGTGCTCCTGAACAAGCTGGCGCAGGCGGCGGTGATTGTCCAGTCGGGCACCACCGACGGTTTCCATGCGGCCCTCGAACCACTTCAGGCCCGGCGGGCAGTGCGCCGCGGCCGGATCGACCTGCCCGTGGAAGAAGTACGAGTCACCCGCGTTGAGCAGCCAGCCTCGACTGGTGTCGACGGCGATCCCGGCGTGTCCGCGCGTGTGCCCGGAGAGCGGGACCAGCAGGATCTCCGGCGGCAGGCCGTCGAGCTGCCGGACGGCGTCGAAGCCGAACCACGGCTCGCCGCTGTCCGCATAGGACGTCCACTGTGGACCATGGGCGAACTGGATCCGGCGGTACCGGCCGCGTTCGTCGGCGCGCGGTTCGGTGAACGCCCGCAGCTCCTCGGCGTACACGTGCACGCGCGCCCACGGGAAGTCGATGAGCCCGCCGGCGTGGTCGAGGTCGAGGTGGGTCAGCACGATGTCGCGGACGTCGGCCGGGTCGAAGCCGAGCGCCCGGATCTGCGCGATCGCCGTCTGCGCCGGGTCGGCGATCGGGTTGGACTGCCGGACGAACCCGGCGCCCAGCCAGGCGTTCCGGTCGACGGCGGCCGGTGTGCCCATGCCCGTCTCGACGAGCACGAGGCCCGTGCCGGTCTCCAGCAGCAGGCAGTGGCAGACCATGGTGGCGCGCCGGAACACGCCGGGCCGGCCGTCGATCAGCTTGCCGCCCAGGGGGCGCATGGTGCCGCAGTTGAGGTGGTGGACGCGCATCAGGAGAACTCCCGGTCGAGGGTCGTGTGCAGGTGGGCGGCGACGGCGCGCAGTGGCACGAGGTCGCGGCGGGTGCGGGCCAGCAGCAGCCCGCCTTCGATCGCGGCGAGCACGACGGTGGCGAGCTCGTCGGCGCGCTCGGCGGAAAGGTCTTGCGTGGCAAGGTATCCCCTGAGGATTCCGTGCCAGGACGCGTAGCCGTCCGTGCACGCTTCCCGGATGGGTTCGCTCGCCGCGGCGGCGTCGAGGGCGACTGTCGCGAGTGGACAGCCGCGCTGGAAGTCCGATTCGGTCAGGAAACCCGCGAGCGCGTCGACCGCGCGGTCGATCCCGGTCGCGGGGTCGGGGGCGTCGGCGAGAATGGCTTCGAGGAGGGCGCCGGTGCGCGCGCTGGAAAGCCGGACGGCTTCGGCGGCGAGCTGCTCCTTGCCGCCGGGGAAGTGGAAGTAGAGCGACCCCTTCGGCGCGCCACCGGCCGTCGTCAGCTGGGTGAGGCCGGTGGCGTGGTAGCCCTGGGTCTGGAACAGGTCGGCGGCGGTGTCGAGCATCCGCTGCCGCGTGTCGGTGCGGCGAACCATGACCCGACCGTAGCGCAAACTATGACGACCGGTCTAGTGACTTCGTGGATCGGTAAGGTCGTCCGCATGGGCAACCCGACCGGTCAGCAGTTCGAGATCACCCGCGGCAACGCGCGCGCCGTCGTCACCGAAATCGGGGCCGGCCTGCGCGCGTTCGAAGTCGGCGGCGTGCCGTACGTCGAGGAGTTCCCGGAAGACGCGAAGCCGCCGATGGGCGCCGGGCAGGTGCTGCTGCCCTGGCCGAACCGGACCAAGGGTGGCCAGTGGACGTTCCAGGGGGAGAAGCAGCAGCTCGACGTCACCGAGGAAGCGCGCGGCAACGCCATCCACGGCCTGACCCGCCACCTCGAATGGGAGCTGCTGGAGCACGCCGAGTCGTCGGTCACCCTGGCCGTCGACGTCGAGGTGCGGCCCGGCTGGCCGGTGCCGCTGCGTGCGACCGTGACGTACGAGGTCGCGCCGCGCGAGCTGATCGTCACCCACGAGATCCGCAACGAAGGCGAGCAGCCGATCGGTGTCGGCGTCGGCACGCACCCGTACTTCCGGATCGGTGACGTCCCGACCGACGAGCTGACGCTGACGCTGCCCGCGAGCCGCGTCCGGCCGTCGTTGCCCGAAGAGCAGATGCCGTACGCCGAAGAGCAGGACGTCGAAGGCACGGAGTACGACTTCCGCGCCGGCCGCGTGCTGGCGGGCGTCAACCTGGACACGGCGTTCGGCGGCCTCGCGGCGGCCGAGGACGGCCGGCACCACATCGTCTTCAGCCACGACGGCCAGGAACTGCTCGTCTGGACCGGCCCCGACTTCCGCTGGGCCCAGGTGTTCACCCCGGACGACCTGATCGGCCGCGGCCGGGCGGTCGCGATCGAGCCGATGACCTGCCCGGCCGACGCGCTCAACACGGGCACCGACCTGATCGAGCTGGAGCCGTCGGCGTCGTGGTCGGGCAGCTGGGGCATCCGGGTCCGGTGACGCCCCTTCGCCTGGGCGTCGCCGACGCGGGTGAAGTCCTGACACTGCAACGGGCCGCGTACGTCACCGAGGCCCGGGCGCACGGGGACCTGGACCTGCCGCCGTTGCTGGAGACCCTCGATGAGACCCGTGCGGCCCTCGCGGGCCTGTCCTGGGGTGTGCGCGAGTCGGGTCGTCTGGTGGCGTCGGTGCGGCTGACGGTGACCGGGCCGGTCGCGGTGATCGGCCGCCTGGTCGTCGCGCCGGACCGCCAGGGGGCCGGGCTGGGCGGCGGGTTGCTGCGGTTCGCGGAGTCGGCGGCCCCGCCGGAGGTGACGCTGTTCCGGCTGTTCACCGGCTCGAACAGCGTCGGGCCACTGCACCTGTACGCCAAGCACGGGTACCGGGAGACGCACCGGACACCGGAGAACAACCACGAGCTGGTGCACTTGGAGAAGGCCCGCGTGCGCCCGCCCGAGTGAGTTCGTTAGCGTGGCGAACTATGGCGAAGGCAATTGTCGGGGGCCATGTCGTCCCCATCGACGGTGATCCCATCGAAGGCGGCACGGTCCTGATCGACGGCGGCAAGATCGTCGCGGTCGGCACCGAGGCCGATGTCGACATCCCGGAGGACGCCGAACTGGTCGACGCGGCCGGCACCTGGGTGCTGCCCGGCTTCTTCGACGCCCACGCCCACCTCGGCGTCCACGAGGACGGCGAGGGCTGGGCCGGCAACGACACCAACGAGATGACCGACCCGAACGGCGCCCGCTTCCGCGCCGTCGACGGCATCGACCCCTACGAGCCCGGCTTCGACGACGCCCTCGCCGGCGGCATCACGAGCGTCGTCATCAAGCCCGGCTCCGGCAACCCGATCGGCGGCCAGACGATCGGCGTCAAGACCTGGGGCCGCAGCATCCTCGACATGGTCTTCGCGGAGCACGTCAGCGTGAAGAGCGCGCTCGGCGAAAACCCGAAGCGCGTGTACGGCGAGAAGAAGCAGACGCCGTCGACGCGGCTGGGGGTCGCGGCGATCCTGCGCGAGGCGTTCACCAAGGCCCGCAACTACCAGGCGAAGCGCGCGCACGCGGAGTCCGAGGGCAAGCCGCACGAGGTGGACCTGACGCTGGAGACGCTGTCGAAGGTCCTCGACGGCGAGCTGTACTGGGACCAGCACGTCCACCGCGCGGACGACATCGTGACGGCGATCCGGCTGGCCGACGAGTTCGGCTACAAGCTGGTGATCAACCACGGCACCGAAGGCCACCTGATCGCGGACCTGCTGGCCGAGCGGGACGTCCCGGTCATCCTGGGCCCGCTGTTCACGACGAAGTCCAAGGTCGAGCTCCGCAACCGCACGCTGCGTTCGGCCGGCATCCTGGCCCGCGCGGGCGTGAAGATCGCGATCACCACCGACCACCCGGTGATCCCGATCAACTTCCTGGTGTACCAGGCGGCCCTCGCGGTGAAGGACGGCCTCGACCCGGCGACGGCGCTGCGTTCGCTGACCGTCAACCCGGCATCGATGCTCGGCCTCGACGGGCAGATCGGCTCGCTGAAGCCGGGTCTGGACGCCGACGTGGTGCTGTGGTCGGGCGATCCCCTCGATGTGATGAATCGTGCGCTGCGCGTCTTCGTTCGCGGCGACGAGGTGTATCACTTCGATGAGTCGCTCGGTGAAGGCGTGTCGAAGGACCGCCGCTACCGGGAGACCCGCTGAGTTTCGGGCGGCACGCCGGTGACCGGGCGGTTCCGGCGTGCTGCCCGATCAGTCGAGGAGTGCGTTCAGGTCGATCTTGACCGGGAACGGGACGTCGGTGGCGAAGGTGCCGGTCACCGCGGTGGCGTCCAGGTAGCCGAACTCGCCGGCTTGGTGACAAGCGACCAGCGAGATGGGGTCGCTCATGTCGATGATCCAGTAGTGCGGGATCCCGGCGTCGGCGTACTCGTCGTGCTTCACGCGGTAGTCGGTGCGCTTCGAGCCCGGCGACACGATTTCGATGACAACGGCTACTTCCTCCGCTCGCAGCATGGAACGGTCCTGTCGAACTCGCTCAATCCCCGCTCTCTCGACGATGAGCATGTCCGGGCGCCGGGAAAAACCAGGGCTGCCCGCAGGTGCCAAGCCGAGGTTCACATCGGTTTCGGGCAGAGCGCGGAGGTGGCTCGGCAGCTGTCCGGCAAGTTGCGGACCGAGTTCGAACAGCACGATGTTGTGATCGGGGATGGGGCTGGGGGACATCACGACGCGGCCTTCCACGAGTTCGGTGAAACCTGTGTCGGTTTCACCGAGCGCCGCGTACTCCTCGATCGTCAGCAGGTGATCCGGGATCTCCCACCGTCGAGTAGGGCCCGGCTTGGGAAGTGCAATCACAGCGGCTCCTCACGTCGCCCGGCATTGTCTCACGGCTCTGGTGCAACCAAGAGTAACCGTATCTGTACCGAGCGTGTGACACCTTTACCTCGACGCGGTGAACCTCGTGCCACCCGTCCGTTCAGGGAACCAGCGCGCCGAGTTCGAGCCGCACCGGGAACGGAACGTCAGTGCTGAACGTCCCGCTGACCGCCGGCGCGTCGGCATAGCCCGCGCCGCCGGTCCGGCAGGCGACCAGCGAAACCGGCTCGGCGAGGTCGACGATCCAGTAGTGCGGGATCCCCGCGTCGGCGTACTCGTCGCGCTTCACCCGGTAGTCCGTGCGTTTCGAACCCGGTGCCACCACCTCGGCCACCAGGACCACGTCCTTCGCGTGGAGCAGGCGGTCGCCGCGCTCGAACGCGGCCCGGTCGAGGACCAGCAGGTCCGGGCGGCGGGCGGAGCCGGGCCCGTCGTCCGGTGCCAGGCCGAGGTCCAGGTCGTTGGCGACGACGAACGCGAGCCCGGCGGGCAGTTGTCGTTCGAGTGCGGCGGCCAGCAGGCAGACGGCCAGGTCGTGGCGCCGGCCGGAGCCGGGGCAGCTGACCACGCGGCCCTCCATCAGCTCGGTGAAACCGAAGCCGGTGCCACCGAGCGCCGCGTACTCCTCGATGGTCAGCAGATGACCGGGCATTCCGCCACGCTATCCGTCACCGAAGAGCGACACCGGTCGCTGGATCGAGCTACGCGTTCTTCAGCTCCCGTGCGATGACGAGCCGCTGGATCTGGTTCGTTCCTTCGAAGATCTGCGGCACCTTCGCCTCGCGCATGTACCGCTCGACCGGGAAGTCCCGCGTGTACCCGGCCCCGCCGAGGACCTGCACGGCGTCCGTCGTCACCTTCATCGCGCCGTCCGTCGCCACCAGCTTGGCGATCGACGCCTGGCGCTGGAACGGCATCCCGCGGTCCCGCCGCCGGGCCGCGTCCAGGTACAGCGCCCGGGACGCCTCCACCGTCGCGGCCATGTCCGCCAGCAGGAACTCGATGCCCTGGAAGTCGATGATCGGGCGGCCGAACTGCGAGCGCCCCTTCGCGTACGTCACGGCTTCGTCCAGCGCCGCCTGGGCCAGGCCCACCGCGCACGCCGCGATCCCGAGCCGGCCCGAGCTCAGCGACGACAGCGCGATGCGGAGCCCGGCACCCGGGGAACCCAAGAGCCGCGAAGAAGGCACGCGCGCGTCGTCGAAGATCAGCTGGGCCGTCGGGGAGCCGGTCAGGCCCATCTTCCGCTCCCGGGCCGCCGCCGACAGGCCCTCGGTGGCGCCGTCGACCAGCAGGCACGAGATCTCGGATTCGCCCGTGCGGACCATCGTCGTGTAGAAGTCGGCCACGCCCGCGTGAGTGATCCACGCCTTGGTGCCGTTGACGACGTAGTCCGAGCCGTCGAGACGCGCGCGCGTCGACAGCGCCGCCGCGTCCGAGCCCGCGTTCGTCTCCGACAGCGCGTACGCACCCAGGAGCGAGCCTTCGAGCATGTCCGGCAGCCAGCGGTCGCGCTGCTCGCCGGTGCCGTACTCCGTCAGCGCGTAGCAGGACATCGTGTGCACCGACAGCCCGACGCCGACCGTCATCCACGCTGTCGAAATCTCCTCCAGGACCTGGAGGTAGACCTCGTACGGCACGGCGCCGCCGCCCCAGCGTTCCGGGTACGGCAGGCCCAGCAGGCCGGACTTGCCGAGCAGGCGGAACTGCTCGCGCGGGAACTGCTCGGCTTCTTCCGCCGCTGCCGCCCGGGGTGCGAGTTCGTCGCGCGCGATCTCCGTCGCCAACGCGACCAGGGCTTCGGCGTCGGAATCGGGCAGCAGGCGTTCGGCGGGCATCGATGTCCTCCAAAACTGTACTGAAAACAGTACTGTGGGTCTATTGAGAGTACAGTACGGGAGGCCTGGGGTGGCCGGAAGACGTAGGAGATAGTGAGCCGATGCGCCCCGAACCCCGCCGCCGGCCGACCGCGCGTCAGCAGGTGCTGCTCGGCGAGCTCGAGGCGCTCTTCCTGGCCGAGGGCTTCGCCGCCTTCACGCTGGACGACCTCGCCGGCCGGCTGCGCTGCTCGAAGTCGACGCTCTACGCGCTCGCGCCCAGTAAGGAGCAGCTCGCCGTCAAGGTGGTCACCCGGTTCTTCCGGGGCGCCGCGGAGCGGATCGAGGAGCGGATCGCCGGCATCGACGACGCGCCCAAGCTCATCGGGGAGTACCTGGCCGGCGTCGCCGAGCACCTCGACCGGGCCTCCGCCGCCTTCATGCGGGACCTCGCCGAATTCGGCCCGGCCCGGGAGGCCTACCAGCTCAACAGCCGCTTCGCCGCGCGACGGCTCCGGCAGTTCATCGACAAGGGCGTCGCCGACGGGGTGTTCCGCGACGTCCACGCCCGGCTGGCGGCCGAGATGACCGGGCTGATCATCGAGGGCATCCAGACCGGCGTGCTCGCCCAGCGGACCGACGTGTCCGACGCGGTCGCGTTCACCGCGTTGGGGGAGCTGCTGCTCGGCGGCTTGAACAAATAGCGGACAGGAATTGTCAGGCCGCGGTGAATTAAACTCCACGCGTGATCGTCGTAGGCGGAGAAGCTCTGGTCGACCTGGTTCCCGGCGACCCCTTGGATTCCACTGTGGACGGTGGGCTGCGCGCGCTGCTGCCCCGGCTGGGCGGCGGCCCGTACAACGTCGCGCTGGCCGCCGGGCGGCTCGGCGTGCCGGCGGCGTTCTTCTCCCGCGTGTCCACCGACCGCTTCGGCGAAGCGATGATCGATCGGCTGCACGACTCCGCCGTCGACACCTCGCTGCTGCAGCGCGGCGCCGAGCCGACGACGCTGGCCGTGGTGGCGCTCGACGCGAAGGGCGCCGCGCGCTACACGTTCTACGTCGAGGGCACCGCCGACCGGCTGGTCGCCGATCCGGGGCCGCTGGCCGAAGGTGTGACAGCGCTCTCACTCGGCACGCTCGGCATGGTCCTCGAGCCCGGCGCTTCGGCGTACGAGGCGATGCTTCGGCGCGAAGCGGCCCGCGGCGTGCTGACCGTGCTCGACCCCAACATCCGCGAGGCGCTCATCACCGACCCGGCGGCCTACCGGGCCCGGTTCGCCTCCTGGCTGCCGGACGTCCGGCTGCTGAAGATCTCCGACGACGACGCCGCGTGGCTCACCGAAGGCGCCGACCCGGTGGCCGCCGCGAAGACGTGGATCGAGTCCGGTGTGGACGCCGTGGTGCTCACCCGGGGCGCCGACGGGCTCTCGGTGATCACCGCCGCAGGTGAGCTGGCCCACGTGCCCTCGCGGAAGGTCACCGTCGTGGACACCATCGGCGCGGGCGACACCGTGCACGGCGCGCTGCTGGCCTGGCTGCACACCCGGGAGGCCACCGACCTGGACTCTCTCGACGCGGGCGCGTGGCGAGAGGCTCTCACGTACGCGGCGAAAGCGGCGTCGATCACGGTGTCCCGCAGCGGCGCCGAGCCGCCCACGTCCGCCGACATGGCCGCCACCGTGTGAACCTGGTCCCAAAGGGGCCCCCGGGAGCAACGTCGCCGCTGCGCGAAGGCGGGTTTCTCGACTAACGTTGAGGGGCATTCTTCATACCCCAGCGGGGCGGTGTGCAGCGAGGCGCCAGTGTTTCCTCGCGTGAACACGTGGCTACCTGTGGAACGTACAGGCGCCGCCGGCCCGTGCCCAACGTGAGAGGGACTTGCATGTCCGACGCGACGACTGCGGGGCAGTCCGGCGGCGAAACCGCGAAGCTGACCCTGCCGAGTGGCGAGCACGAGTTCAAGATCGTCCACCCGGTCGAGGGCGCGCCGGGGATCGAGCTGGGCAAGCTGCTGGCGCAGACGGGGTACATCACCTACGACCCGGGTTTCGTCAACACCGGTGCGGCGTCGTCCGCCATCGCCTACATCGACGGTGACGCCGGCATTCTCCGCTACCGCGGCTACCCGATCGAGCAGCTGGCCGAGAAGTCGACCTTCGTCGAGGTCTCCTACCTGCTGATCTACGGCGAGCTGCCGACCGAGACCCAGCTGGCCGACTTCACCGAGAAGATCCAGCGGCACACGCTGCTGCACGAGGACCTCAAGGCGTTCTTCAGCGGCTTCCCGCGTGACGCGCACCCGATGCCGGTCCTGTCCAGCGCGGTGTCGGCGCTGTCGACCTTCTACCAGGACTCGCTCGACCCGTTCGACGAGCCGAACGTCGAGCTGTCCACGATCCGGCTGCTCGCCAAGGTGCCGACGCTGGCCGCCTACGCGTACAAGAAGTCCGTGGGCCAGCCGCTGCTGTACCCGGACAACTCGCTCGGCCTGGTCGAGAACTTCCTGCGGATGACGTTCGGCTTCCCGGCTGAGCCGTACGAGGTCGACCCGGACGTCGCGAAGGCGCTCGACCTGCTGTTCATCCTGCACGCCGACCACGAGCAGAACTGCTCGACCTCGACCGTGCGCCTGGTCGGCTCGTCCGAGGCGAACCTGTTCGCCTCGATCTCGGCCGGCATCAACGCGCTGTTCGGCCCGCTGCACGGCGGCGCGAACGCCGCGGTGCTCGACATGCTCGAGGGCATCCAGAAGGACGGCGGCGACGTCGCCAAGTTCGTCGAGCGGGTGAAGAACAAGGAAAAGGGCGTGAAGCTGATGGGCTTCGGGCACCGGGTCTACAAGAACTACGACCCGCGCGCGAAGATCATCAAGAACACGGCGGACGAGATCCTGGGCAAGCTCAAGGGCGGCGACCAGCTGCTCGACATCGCCAAGAAGCTCGAAGAGGTCGCGCTTTCCGACGAGTACTTCATTTCGCGCAAGCTATACCCGAACGTGGACTTCTACACCGGCCTGATCTACCGGGCGCTGGGCTTCCCCACGAAGTTCTTCACGGTGCTGTTCGCGCTGGGCCGGCTCCCGGGCTGGATCGCGCACTGGCGCGAGATGATCAACGACCCGGCCACCAAGATCGGCCGCCCGCGGCAGATCTACACCGGCCACGCGACCCGGGACTACATCCCGATGTCCGAGCGCTGAGTCTCCTTCGGCTGACGATTGCGCCCCGTCGTGCATCTGCACGGCGGGGCGTTTATCGTTGTCCGTCGTGACTCGAGAAGCGCCGGTCGTCCTGTGGTTCCGCCGTGACCTGAGGCTCGGCGACCACGCCGCGCTGCTGGAGGCGTCGAAGCACAGCAAGCACGTGCTCGCGCTCTACGTCCTCGACGAGGCCCTCCTCAAGCCGGGCGGTGCTCCGCGTGAAGCGTTCTTGTACGGCTGTCTCGAAAAGCTGAACGAGCAGCTCGGTGGCCGCCTGATGCTGGTTCGCGGCGACCCGGCGGCCGAGGTCGTCCGCGCGGCGCGCAAGATCGGCGCGGCCGCGGTGCACGTCAGTGCGGACACCGGCCCGTACGGTCGCCGTCGGGATGCCGAAGTCGCGAAAGCGTTGGCCGACAACAACATCGACTGGGTCGAAACGGGCTCGTCGTACGCGGTGACGCCGGGCCGCGTCACCAAGCCGGACGGCGATCCCTACCGCGTCTTCACGCCCTTCTTCCGTGCGTGGACCGCCCGCGGCTGGCACTCGCCCGCCGACACCGGACCGTCTCTTGTGGACTGGGTCGAACCACCGCGCTCGCTGAAGATCCCGAAGCCGCCCCAGGTTTCCGCGACCTTGCCCGAGCCCGGTGAGCAGGCCGCGCTCGACGGCTGGCACGCATTCCTCGACGACGGCATCGAGACCTACGACGAAGACCGCGACCGGCCGGACCGCGAGGGTACGACCCGGCTTTCGCCGTACCTGCGCTGGGGGTGCATCCACCCGCGGACGATCTTGGCGGACCTGTCCGGCGACGACCGCGTCGGCGCGAAGTCGCTGCGCAGCGAGATCTGCTGGCGCGAGTTCCACGCCGACGTCCTGTGGCACCGCCCGGAAACGGCGCGCGGGAACTACGACCGTCGTTTCGACGGCATGAAGTACGACGACGACCGCGAGGCCTTCGAGCGGTGGTGCGAGGGCCGGACGGGCTACCCGATCGTGGACGCCGGGATGCGGCAGCTGCTGGCCGAGGGCTGGATGCACAACCGGGTGCGGATGGTCGTCGCGAGCTTCCTGGTGAAGGACCTGCACCTGCCGTGGTGGCTGGGCGCCCGCCACTTCATGAAGCACCTGGTGGACGGCGATCTGGCGTCGAACCAACTGAACTGGCAGTGGGTCGCGGGCTGCGGCACCGACGCGGCGCCGTACTTCCGCATCTTCAACCCGACGACCCAGGGGGAGAAGTTCGACCCCCAGGGCGACTACGTGCGCAAGTACGTGCCGGAGCTGCGTCCGGTGGCCGGGAAGGCGGTGCACAAGCTGAAGGACCGCCCCAAGGAGTATCCGGAGCCCATGGTCGACCACGCCCACGAGCGCCAGGTGTCCTTGGAGCGCTACAGCCTCGTGAGTGGTAATTAGGGTTCTAACCCTAATTACCACTCACGAGGGTTAGCCGCGCAGGGCCTCTGACAGCTTGATGCGGCTGCCGATCCGCAGCACGCTGTTGCCGTAGATTTTGCCGCCGACCCAGGTCAGCAGGGCGACGAGCGCGACGGTCAGCGTCAGCGACAGCCCGATCTCCCAGCCGGCCGCCGCGCCCGTCGAAATGCGGGCCGGCATCAGGATCGGGGACAGCAGCGGGATCAGCGAGACGATCTTCGTCGCCGAGCTCGCCGGGTTCTGGACCAGCAGGTTGAACCCGGCGATGAACCCGACCACCAGGATGATGTTGAGCGGCCCGACCACCGACTGGGTGTCCTCCTGCCGGGACACCAGCGACCCCAGCGCGCCGTAGATCGTGGCGTACAACAGGAAACCCAGCAGGTACCAGAGCAGGCCCCACAGCGCCGCGCCGGTCGCGAAGCCGGACAGCGTGAACACGCCGGTCGCCGACGCCGCGCCCAGCCCGACCACCGCGAGGATGACCAGCTGGGTCAGGCCGACCAGGCCGAGCCCGATCACCTTGCCCAGCAGCAGCTGCCACGGCCGCACACTGGCGAGCAGGATCTCCACGACCCGGCTCGACTTCTCCTCGACGACGCCCTGGGCGACCATCATCCCGTAGGTGATGATGCTCATGTACAGCAGGAACGCCACGACCAGCCCGACGATCAGCCGCTGCGTCTGGTCCGCCGGCTCCGGCGAAAGGGCGTCGTCCCGGACGTGGGTGCCGTTGACCCTGGCCATCACCTCGGCCGGCTCCAGCTGCGCGGACGACAGCACGCCGTCGAGCACCTGCTGCTGGGCGACCTGGTCGAGCACCCGGCGCAGCTCGGTGTCCAAAGAGGACTTGTAGGTGGCGGTCAGCTGCGCCGCGCTGCCCGAGACGAGTGCGTCGAGGTCGCCGCCTTCGACCTTCTGGCGGCCTTCCGCCGGGTCGGTGACGACGACCGTGCTGATCTCGCGGCCGGAAAGCGCCGCTTCGGTCTGCAGCTGGCGGGCGATCCCGATCGCCTGGCCGGTCAGCCCGACGGTCTTCTTGTTCGACGAGCCGGCCAGCGACGTCTGGAAGAGCACGTACCCCAGCAGCAGCACCAGCAGGACGCCGGTGCCGACCACGAACGACCTGGTGCGCAGCCGGGTGTTCAGCTCGCGCTTCATCACGAGCCAGACGGCGCGGCGGCCACTCAACGTCCTCATCGCGCTTCCCCCTTCTCGGACACCGCGTCGCGGAACAGCTCGGTGAGCGAGCGGCGACGGCGGCTGAACTCGGTGACCGGCCCGGTCGCCAGCGCGGCGGCGAGCACGGCCTGGTCGTCCGCGCCCGGTTCGAGGTCGAGCACGGCGGTGGTGCCGTGCTGCTCCAGCACGCGCACGCCGGGCAGGTCCGCGGCCCAGCCGTTGTTCGCGGCCGGCGCCGTCACGACGAGCTTGCTGCGCGCGCCCGCGGTCAGTTCGGCGACCGTGCCGACGGCGACCATGCGGCCGCCGCGGATGATCCCGACCCGGTCGCACAGCCGCTCGACGAGGTCGAGCTGGTGACTGGAGAAGACGACCGGCACCCCCGCGGCGGCCTTCTCCCGCAGGACGCCGCTCATCACGTCGACGGCGAGCGGGTCGAGGCCGGAGAACGGTTCGTCGAGCACCAGGACCGCGGGGTCGTGCACCAGCGCGGCGGCGAGCTGGACGCGCTGCTGGTTGCCGAGGCTGAGTTTCTGCACCTCGTCCTTGCGGCGGTCGGCCAGCCCGAGCCGGGTGATCCAGGTTTCGGCGTTGCGGTGGGCTTCGCCGGCGCTCAGGCCGTGCAGCTCGGCCAGGTAGACGAGCTGGTCGAGCACCTTCATCTTCGGGTACAGCCCGCGTTCTTCCGGCATGTAGCCGATGTGGGTGCGCGTCTCGTGCGTGATCGGTTTGCCGTCGAAGCGCACCTCACCGCCGTCGGCGGCCAGCACGCCCAGCGCGATCCGCATGGTGGTGGTCTTGCCGGCGCCGTTGCTGCCGACGAAGCCGAACAGCTCGCCGGCGCGGACGTCGAACGTGACGCCGTCCAGCGCGACCTTGGCGCCGTAGCGCTTGGAGATCCGGTCGATCTCCAGGGTCCCCTCAGGCATTTTCCATCCCCTCTTCGAAATCCTCGGGGTCGTCGTCCGGCAGCGACCAGCCCAGCACGATGGCCGGGATGGTGGTGCCGGTGACCAGCAGCGCGGACAGCATCATCGCGCCTTGTGCCGCGGTGTCGGCGACGATCAGGCCGTAGCACATGGCGATCAGCATCAGGTAGCTGAGCGCCTGGTAGCCGATGTAGGTGACGCGGTGGCGCCACTCGCGCTCGCGTTCGTCGAGCAGGCGCGAGAAGCTGCCGCTCATCCGGCCGGTCAGGACGCGCAGGGTGAGGAACGCGAACCCGCCGGCCACGAGGCCGGTGAGCCAGAAGGCCGGGAAGGTCCAGCGCGGGTCGGCTCTGAACTGCGTGGCGCCGGCGACCAGGGCCAGGTCGGCGGCGATCAGCACGGCGACCAGTGCCCGGCGGTGCTTCCGCGTGCGCCAGCCGGGCAGCCGGCGGGCGCGTTTCCGTTCGGCTTCTTCCAGCTTGTCGAGCTGGCGTTCCCAGTAGGCCGCGAGGCGGCCCGGCTGCTCGGTCATGCTCCCCCCTCGCGGTAGACCTGGGTGGAAAGAGGCGTGAACGGCTCACGGCCGAAGACCGCCTCGACGGGCAGGTCGAACACCGCGCAGAGCCGGAACGCCAGGTCCAGGCTCGGATAGTGATCGCCGCGCTCGAGCGCGCCGATGGTCTGTGGGTTGACATCGACGGCGCTCGCGAGCGCGGCTCGGGTCATCCCGCGCTCGGCCCGGAGCACGGGAAGCCGGTTGTAGATCGGCAGCTCTTTGCCGCGTCTGACCGGACTCATGGAACTAACTGTTGCAAAAACCCAACGGCTCGTCAACTTAAGGGAACATCAAGAACCGGTTGCGCGTGTTCAGCCAAGACCTGCTAGCGACTTGTCGACAAGTTCCGCCACGCGCGACCGCGCGGCCTCGGCGTCCGACGGGATCAACGCCAGCCGTGTCCGGCGCTCCAGGACGTCCTCGACGTCCAGCGCCCCCTCGTTCCGGACCGCCCACACCACCTCCGCCGCCGTGATCTCGGTCCCCGGGCCGACCGGGGCCGCGAACTCCGCGTCCAGCTCGCCCAGTGCCGCGACGCGCGGTGCCTCCGTGCCGTACCGGGCCACCAGCCGCGGTGCGGCGTCCACAAGGGACAACTCGGCCCGCGGAGCCGCGCCCAGCAACGGCAGCCGAGCCGTCCGGCACGGCGAAACCGGCAGTCCCGCCAAGCGGACCGCCGCGTCGACCGCGTCCTCGGCCATCCGGCGGTACGTCGTCAGCTTGCCGCCCACGACCGTCAACAGCCCGTCGGAACCGGCCAAGACCGCGTGCTTGCGGGACAGGTCCGCCGACCGGCCGCCGGTTCCCTCGACCAGCGGTCGCAACCCCGCGTACGACCCGGCGATGTCCGCGCGCGTCAGCGGCCGCGACAACACCGACGAAGCCAGCGACAGCAAGAAGTCCACATCGGACTCGGGAACCACTGGGACAGGGGGAATCGGCCCCGAAACGGGCTCATCCGTCAGTCCCAAGTAGACGCGGCCGTCCGGCTGGGGAAGCAGGAAGACGAACCGGTTCGTCTCCCCGGGCACGCCGATGTTCACCGAGGTCGTGCCCATCGGGACCGTCCCCGGGGCGAGCACCAGGTGCGAACCGAGCGACGGCCGCAGCCGCACCGCGCCCGTCAGCGTTCCGGCCCAGACGCCCGTCGCGTTGATCACCTGCCGGGCCTGGATGTCCACTGTGGACCCGGAAAGACCGTCGCGGACCTGGACGAGGTCCGCCGAAAGCGAAGTGGCCGAGAGTCGCGTGAGGATTCGCGCGCCGAACGACGCCGCCGTTCGCGCGAGGGTCACCACCAGGCGGGCGTCGTCGACCAAAGCGCCGTCGTAAGCCAGCAGGGCGCCGCGCAGACCGTGCGCGGAAAGGCCGGGCGCCAGGGCCAGGGCCTCCAGCGGGGGAACCGAGCGCGGCCGCGGCAGCACCGACGACGGTGTGCGCGCCGCCCGGCGCAGCAGGTCGCCGGCCCGCAAGCCGGCCGCGACCAGCTTTTCCTGGGTTCGGGAAGTGCTGGGATACAGGGGGAACAGCTGCGGCATCGCCCGGGTGAGGTGCGGGGCCGTGCGCGTCATCAGGATCCCGCGCTCCACCGCGCTTTCGTGCGCCAAGCCGAGCTTGCCGTGCGCCAGGTACCGCAGGCCGCCGTGAACCAGCTTCGACGACCAGCGCGAGGTCCCGAACGCCAGGTCGTGTGCCTCGACGAGCGCCACCGACAGGCCCCGCGAAGCCGCGTCCAGGGCGATGCCCGTTCCGGTGACGCCGCCGCCGACCACGACGATGTCCACGCGCTCGCCCGACGCCAGCTCCGCGAGCTCGCGTTCGCGGCGCCGCGCGTTGAGCGAGCCGGACGTCATGGTCGCAATGCCGCGTCGAGCACGTGGGTGAACTCCGCCATCAGCGCCGCCTCGTCGACGTCGACGGTGGCCGGGCGCAGCGAGAACGCGAACGACTGCACCACCAGCAGCACCGACCGCGACTGCACCGCGACCGGCGCGCGCCGGATCGAGCCGTCCTGGTGGCCGGCCTCCAGGAGGCCGTGCAGGGCCTGTTCGGCGAACTTCTGCGTCGCGCCGAGCCGCTCCACGATGTACGGGAGGACGAGCTCGGGGTCGACGTCGAGCAAGGTGCGGAACAGCGGGTCGGTCGACAGCGAGCGGACGCCGGCCGCCGCGATGAGCACGAGCCGGTCGCGGCTGTTCGCGGCGTCGGCGCCGCCTTCGCTCGCCGTGCGCAGCAACCCGCTGAACTCGCGGGTCATCAGCGCGGCGAGCACGCTGCGGACGTCGGGGAAGCGGCGGTAGACCGTCATCCGGCTGACGCGGGCGGTGCGGGCGATTTCGGCGAGTGTGGTGCGGCGCACACCGACGGCCAGCACGCACGAGCGTGCGGCGTCGAGCAGCACGTCATCGGCCACCCGGGTCGCCGTCTGGCGGTTGCGGGTGTCCGCGAGCGCGGAGGAACCCGCCGTCTGCATGGTGTGACGTTTTACGTCCATGTGTCACACTGTAGTCGTGAACGCTCTCATTGACCACCGCCTCCGCCGGTCCTGGACCGAGGAAGCCGCCCCGCTGCCCGCGCGTGCGGCCAGGTGGCTCGACCAGCGTATCGGCCCGGTGGGCCCCGCCGCCGCTCCCGCGGGCGACATGCCGGTAAAAATACCGTCACCGAGGCTGGCGAAACCTGCCGAGGAAGCGCTTGCGAAGGTCGTCGGCGTGGAAAACGTGCTGGTCGACGACCCGGCGCGGCTCGCGCGGGCGACCGGCCTGTCTTACCTCGACCTCCTGCGGCGCCGTTCGCCTTCAGCGGACTTCCCGGTGCCCGACGCCGTCGTGCTGCCCGCCGATCCGGACGAGGTCCAGGCGGTCCTCGAAGTCTGCGTGCGGCACGACATCGGTGTGGTGCCCTTCGGCGGTGGGACGTCGGTGGTCGGCGGCGTCGCGGCGCTGCGCGGGGAGAAGACGTCGGTGATCGCGCTGGACCTCGTCCGGCTCGACGCGCTGGTGTCGGTGGACGCCGAGTCGCGCATCGCCGTCCTGCAGGCCGGCGTCCGCGGCCCGGAGGCCGAGCGGCTGCTCGCGGAGCACGGCCTGACGCTCGGGCACGTCCCGCAGTCCTTCGAGCGCGCCACGATCGGCGGCTTCGCGGCGACGCGCTCGGCCGGCCAGTCGTCGTCGGGTTACGGGCGGTTCGAGGACATGGTGACCGGCGTGCGGCTGGCCACCCCGCGCGGCGCGTGGAAGCTCGGCGTCGCCCCGGCGTCCGCGGCCGGGCCGGACCTGCGCCAGCTCGCGATCGGCAGTGAGGGCACGCTCGGCGTGATCACCGAAGTCGCGCTGCGGGTGCGGCCGGCGCCGCCGGTCCGGCGCTACGAGGGTTACGCGTTGCCGGGCTGGGTGGCCGGCGCCGAAGCGGTGCGGGACCTCGCGCAGCACCACGCGCTCGCCGACGTCACCCGGCTGTCCGATGTGGACGAGACTGAAGTGTCGCTCGCGTTGAACGCCGGTGTGAAAACGGCGGCGCTGCGCCGCTACCTGGCCGCGCGGGGCGTGCGGCGGCCGTGTTTCCTCATCGTGGGCTGGGAAGGCACCGCGCGCGACGTGGCGCTGCGTCGCCGTGAGACGGTCCGGCGACTGAAGGCTTCGGGTGCCGTGCGCGTCGGCAAGGCGCTCGGCGAGTCGTGGCGGCACGGCCGGTTCGCCGGGCCTCGGCAGCGGGACACGTTGCTGGACATGGGAATCTGCGTCGAGACGCTCGAAACGGCCGCCTACTGGTCCACCGTGGACGAGTTGCGCGACGACGTCCGCGCGGCGCTGACGGCCGCACTGGGCCGGTCGATCATCATGTGCCACATTTCGCACGCGTACGAAACGGGTGCGTCGCTGTACTTCACCGTCCTGACGGCTCGCGACGAAGCCGACCCGGTCGGCCAGTGGCAGCGGGCGAAGGCGGCGGCGTGCGAGGCGATCGCCGGGCTGGGCACGATTTCGCACCACCACGCCGTCGGCGTCGACCACGCGCCCTACCTGAGCGCGGAAATCGGTTCGCTGGGGGTCGAGGTGCTGCGCGCGGCCAAGTCCGCGGTGGATCCGACCGGGATCCTCAACCCCGGAAAGCTGGTGTGACGACCTCGCAGGGCACGCCGTGGCCGTCGGCCGCGACGCCTTCGAGCCGGGCCGCCGCGGTCTGCGGGACGTCGGCGGTGCGCACCGGCGCGCCGCCGACCAGCAGCGGATAGCGGATCGGCACGGCGCCGACGTACGTGTGGACGTCGGTCAGGCGCGTGCCGTCTTCGAGGGTGATGTCGGGGTCGGTCAGCCGGGCCAGGTGGTAGCGGGTGCCGCGGCCTTCGCAGCGGTCCAGGACCGCCAGCTGGTCCGGCGTCACGAACCAGATGGCGTGGTCCTCGACGCCGTCCAGTGCGGTGAGGGTGGCCGGGCGCTGGTCGTCGACCACGCGGAAGCCGGCGGCCCACACCGCGGCGAGCCCGGCGCAGCGTGCGTGCGCCACGACGACCGGGCCTTCGAGGCCGAGCCGGGCGCGCAGCCAGGTGATCTTCGACGGGTTCGCGTTCGAGCCGTAGGTCAGCACGGCGAGCCGGGCGCGCCAGCCGTCGGGGGCGGTTTCCAGGGGGTGCCCGACGCCGTCGACGTGCACGAACGAGCGGCCCGGCCGGGTGCCCGGGTAGGGCTCGGCCGGGTACTCGTCGTCGGTGAAGAGGGTCAGAAGGTCACCACGCTGCGCAGGACGTCACCGTGGTGCATGCGCTCGAAGGCCTGCTCGACGCCGTCGACGCCGATCCGCTCGGTGACGAACTTGTCGAGCGGCAGCCGGCCCTGCAGGTAGAGGTCGACGAGCATCGGGAAGTCCCGGCTGGGCAGACAGTCGCCGTACCAGGAGGACTTGAGCGAGCCGCCGCGCGAAAAGAAGTCGATCAGCGGCAGGTCGTTCAGCCGCATTTCCGGCGTCGGCACGCCGACCAGCACGACCGTGCCGGCCAGGTCGCGCCCGTAGAACGCCTGCCGCCAGGTTTCGGGCCGGCCGACGGCGTCGATGACGACGTCGGGGCCGAAGCCGTTGGTGGCGTCCTGCATGGCTTCGACGACCTGCTCCTCGCTGAGGCCCTTGCTGTTGACGGTGTGCGTCGCGCCGAAGTCCTTCGCCCAGGTGAGCTTCCGGTCGTCCATGTCGATCGCGACGATCGTGGTGGCGCCGGCCAGCTTCGCGCCCGCGATGGCGGCGTCCCCGACCCCGCCGCAGCCGATGACCGCGACCGAGTCACCGCGCGTGACGGCGCCGGTGTTGATGGCCGCGCCGAGCCCCGCCATGACACCGCAGCCGAGCAGCCCGGCGACCGCGGGTTCGGCCTCCCGGTTGACCTTCGTGCACTGTCCGCTGTGGACAAGGGTCTTCTCGAGGAAGGCCCCGACGCCGAGGGCGGGCGACAGCTTGGTGCCGTCCTGGAGGGTCATCGGCTGGGTCGCGTTGAAGGTCGAGAAGCAGTACCACGGCTTGCCGCGCTTGCACGCCCGGCAGGTGCCGCAGACGGCGCGCCAGTTGAGGATGACGTAGTCGCCCGGTTCGAGATCGGTGACGCCCTCGCCGACCGCCTCGACGACACCGGCGGCTTCGTGGCCGAGCAGGAACGGGAACTCGTCGTTGATCCCGCCCTCGCGGTAGTGCAGGTCCGTGTGGCAGACCCCGCAGGCTTGGACGTTCACGACGGCCTCGCCGGGACCGGGATCGGGCACGAGGACGGTCTCCAGCGAGACGGGCTCGCCCTTCGCCCGCGAAACGACCCCCTGGACCTCGTACGGCATTCGAATCACCTTCCGGCTGCGCTGCTGGTCGACCGCAGCTAATCACGGATCATGCGGAGATGGCGACATCCGCATGAGTGACGTTTTGCGCAACAGGTTGCGTCTTACGCAACTGTGGTCAGCCAGGTGGCGATGGTCGCGAGGTCTTGGCCGGTGAGGCCGGTGCTCGCCCCGACGGTGTGCAGCAGCGCCGGGCCTGGGTGGTGGCTCGCGACCCAGACCCGGTCGGCGTCGGTGGTTTCGTCGACCCAGGCGAACGGGCGCCCCGCGGCTCGGGTGACGATCGTCCCGGTCTTCCAGTGCAGGCCGGGGATGCCCTCGTCGGGGAAGTCGAGCACGGGCAGCGGCGGCAAGCCCAGCAACGGGGCGATGCACTCGTTGGGGTCGGCCGGCCACGTGGTGGCCCAGACGAGGTCGCACCCGAGAGCCGGCAGCCGCGGGCCGTCGACGTCGAGGAACAGCAGCGGGCGGCGCATGATCTCCGCAGTCTGGCATGGCGGGTGGCTAGGTTGGTGGCATGTCATACGTGATCGCACTTCCGTGCGTGGACGTGACGGACCGCGCGTGCGTGGCCGAATGTCCGACGGACAGCATCTACGAGGGCGCCCGGAGCCTCTACATCCATCCGGACGAGTGCATGGACTGCGGCGCATGCGAGGTCGTCTGCCCGGTCGGGGCGGTCTACTACGCCGAAGAACTCCCGCCGGCGCTGCAGGAGCACGCCCCGGACAACGGCCGGTTCTTCACCGAAATCCTCCCCGGGCGCGACGCACCACTGGGTTCTCCCGGCGGTGCGGCCAAGGTCGGCCCGCTGGACGCGGACACCACGCTGATCGCCGCGCTGCCGCCACAGAGCCCGCCCGAGCGGCCGGTACCGCGCAAGAAGCCCCGAGATGGCGGCGGCAGTTGCTGCGCGGGCGATCGGCACGACTGAACCGGCGCGTGGAAGGGCGGGCCTCCGGCCCCCGGTTTCCAGCTTACCGAGCGCCACCGACAGTTTCCGGTGGCTCCGGAAGGTCCATCGACGCGAGCTTCACCGGGTCCGCCACCGCCGCGATGGTCGTGATCCGCCCCGCCACCACCGTGAACGCCACCACCGAAAGCGGCGTACCGCCCTCGCGCCAGGCGACCACGCCGGGTAGTCCGCCCACCAGCACCCTCCGGCCGTCGTGGGCCGCGCCGAAGCGGGCGCCCGCCGCCACGTTCGTCGCTCCGAGGACCACCACCACGCCGTCCGGGGTGTCGACCGTCAGGCGCACCTGCGGGTCCAGGACCTTCAGCAGTTCCTCGAAGTCGCCGTCGCGGGCTGCGGTCAGGAACGCCTGGACCACCGCTCGCTGCTCTCGCCCGGCCGCCACCGGGGGAGAAGGCGTCCGCACCTTGCGGCGGGCCCGGCTGGCGAGCATCTTGGCCGCCGCCGTGGACTTGCCGAGGATGCGGCCGATCTCCTCGAACGGGACCGCGAACAGGTCGTGCAGCACGAACGCCAGCCGCTCGCTCGGGCCGAGGGACTCCAGGACCACCAGCAGCGCCAGGCCCACCGAATCGGCGAGCTCCGCGTCCTCGTCCGGGGAGGGGCCGTCGTCGACCGTCACGGCGATCTCCTCGTACGGCGCTTCGGGCCGCGATCGGCGCGAACGCAGCACGTCCAGGCTGATCCGGCCGACCACCGTCGTCAGCCAGCCGTCGAGGTTCTCGATCGTCGCCGCGTCCTGACGCGACAGGCGCAGCCAAGCCTCCTGGACGACGTCTTCGGCGTCGGTGTGGGAACCGAGGACTCGGTGGGCCACCGCGCGCAGCCGGTCGCGCTGCGCTTCGAACGCCGAAGCCACCCTGTCGGACATGGTCGTTACCTTCCTCGCTTCCGCTCCGTCGTGGACATGACGGGCCCGGAGGGGCACAGGTAACCGATGGAGGAAACGATGGAACCACGGCTGAAGACCCGGAGCACGCCCGAGGTGACCGGAGCGATCCAGCAGCTGTTCAAGGGGGTGTACGCCGCCGGCCTCGACCCGCTGCTGCTCGGGCTGGTCCACCTGCGGGCCAGCCAGATCAACGGCTGTGCGCCGTGCACCTACGCGGGTGTCCAGGCGGCGAAGAAGCAGGGCGAAACCGATGACCGGCTGCACAGCGTCGTCACCTGGCGGGAGACGCCGTTCTTCACCGAGCCGGAGCGGGCCGCGCTGGAGCTGACCGAAGCCGCGACGCGGATCCAGGACGGCCAGCCCGGCGTGACCGACGAGATCTGGGCGGCCGCCGCCGCGCACTTCGACGAGACGCAGCTGTCCGCGCTCGTCACGCACATCGCGCTCACCGGCTTCTTCAACCGCATCAACCGCGCGATCCGGGAGCAGGCCGGCAAGACCTGGTGAGAGTTCATGAGGGGCACCTCATGAACTTGAAGTCCATGAGGTGCCCTCATGAACTAAGCCGGGGTGATGATGTACGCGATGCCGCCCGGTCCGCCCGCCACGGTGCCGTCCGCGCGGTAGCGCTTCGTCCGCTGCCAGATCTTCTCGAACTGGTCGCGCTGGTAGACGTTGCGGACCCGGTCGTTGCTGCTCGATGCCGGGTCGTTCGCGATCACGTCGCCGTCCTTGGTGAAGCCGACGACCACCATGATGTGGCCCGCCGTCCCGTAGCCGGCGCCGTCGAGCTCCGAGGACAGGAACGACTGCGACGTGATCACCGGGATGCCGCGCGCGATGTAGTTCTCCAGCTCGTTCAGCGAGTGCAGCCGCGTGATGTGGCCGCGCAGCCCGCGCGACGCCGCATACGCGGTGTTGAACGGCCAGTTGCCGGTGCCGTCGTAGGCGTGGTCGTAGGTGTAGCGCGCCGCGAAGGCGATCTGCGGGTCGACGTAGTCCGCCGGGATCCACGCCAGTTCCGCCGCCGACGGCTTCTTGCCCCAGTACTCGGCCACCATCTCGGTCGACGTCGGGCTGCACCAGGCCTCGCCGCCCCCGCCGTACTCCGGGAACTGTCCCTTGTGGAGGTTCTGCGCGTACGCGGGCACCTTCAGCTCGATCCCGGTGGCGCGACCGGGCTTCGTCGGCTGGACCTCGAAGCGGTCCGGGACGGCCGAAGTCATCGCGCCCAGCAGGCTCACCGACGGCGTCGCGCCCGACCCGGCTTCGCGGTAGAGGCTGACCCGCAGGTGGTACGACTTCAGCGTCACGCCGGCCTTCATCACCAGCGTGTCGACGTCGACCAGCGCGTTCGCGTCGTCCTGGCCGTCGACGCTGGTGCGCAGGACGTCGGCGTCGCCACTGGCCCAGCGGCCCATGACGTACCACGCCGTCTCGGCACCCGCCGACGTCCGGCCCCGCGCCTCGACCTGCAGCCAGGTCTTCGCGGGCGTCTTCGCGTTCCACGACGCGACCAGCTGCGTCGCGCCGAAGCCCTGCCGGTACTCCGGCGACGTCCACTGGCCGTACTCGTACGTTCTGGTCGTGCCCAGCTCCGGCTCGGTGTGCTCGACCGTGCCGGCCGGGTGCGTGATGCGCAGGCCGTCACGGGTGAGCGCCACCCCGGCGAAGCCGCCTTCGTGGAAGCGGCCGCCGGTCCACTCGTGGTAGTCGATCGCCTCGTCGTCGCGGGGCCGGACGGGTCCGGCTTCGGCGACCTGCGTGGTCGCAGCAGATAACACAACCACTGACAATAAGGTGAACAACTTGCGTGCGCGCATCGCGGCTCCCTGATAGACCCACCCAGTAGCCAGGGATTTTCGCTGTTCCGGCCGGGTCTGTAAACAGGTACCTACAACACTGCTTGCGTCTGTGTCACTTTCGCGACCAACTTGCCGTCGTCGTCGTGGATTTCGGTCTCCACCACGACGAACTTGCGGCCCGCGTGCAGTGGTCTGGACGACGCAACGGCGTAGCCCGAACGCACCGCACGCAGGAAGTTCGTCTTCGACTCGACGGTCGTCGTGCCCTGGCCGCCCTCGGGCAGGTTCAGGAACGCGCACACGGCGCCGGTCGAGTCGGCCAGCGCCATCAGCGCGCCCCCGTGCAGGGCGCCGCCGAGCGTGCAGAGGCTCTCGTCCCACTTCAGCCGGCTGCGGACGAGCTCGCGCCCGTGCGCCAGCACCTCGACGCCGAGGCGCTCGGAAAACGGCATGGAGCGGTGGAAGAGCTGGGTGCCCTCGGGATCGGTCATGCGGTCACTGTGCCGCACGGCCGGCCCGAGGGCGATTACCTCCCGGGTAACGCGCTCAGCTCAGCGGATTGACCAACAGCAGCTCGGTGTTGTGGTCCGCCGCCGCGCCGACCCGGCCCAGGTCGGTGTGGATGTCGTTGTAGGACAGTTCGCGGTACAGCGACGCAAGCGCTTGTGGCGTCCGGGCGTCGTAGTCCGCGGCGTACGGCGCTTCGGCCTCGATCAGCGTCGTGAACAGCGACAACGTGCCGTCGGCGTTGTCCGCGACCTCGACGATCCGCGCGTGCTGCGGGAAGTCGACGTGCGACGCCGTGTTGATCTCCCAGAAGCCCTGCTGCGGCGTGTTCCCGGCGTGCGGCGTGATCTTGTTGAGGTGCGTGTGGCCGTTGACCCAGGCCAGCACGTTCGGGAACCGCTTGAGCAGCGCGACGAAGGCGTTGCCGTCCAGCCGCGGGTCGAGCAGGTGGCGCGAGTCCGGCAGCAGGTTGCCCATCGAGCCGCTGGTGTGGTGGCTGAAGAGCAGGAACAGCTCGTCGGTCACGGCGTGGGTGACCTTGCGGCCGAAGAAGTCGTAGTACGTCGAGCTGTTGCGCTTGAGCGTCGACTCGACCCAGGAGTACTGCGCGAGCCCGATCGAGCCGTCGGCGAACCCGGCGTCGGTGGTGGTGTCGAGGCTGATCCCGGTGACGCCCGGGGCGATCCGGAAGGTGTAGTAGACGCATCGGCCGTCGGCGTTGGCGCTGGTGAAGCCGTGGCCGACCGGGCCGGGGCCGGTGTTGGCCGCGTCGAGGTGGGCGCGGACGAACTCGCCGGTGCCGAACGGGCGGCGCCGCGGGTCCGGCGTGATTTCGCGGATGGTGCCGCTGCCGCCGAACAGTTCCCCGACCGGGACGCTGGAGCCGGGCTTCCTGATGGCGTCGGCGAGCTTCTTCGTGGTGGCCTCGTCCTTGCCGATGACCTTGTACTTCCCGGTGTACCAGGCGTCGATCCCGGGGATCTGCGCCGGCAGCGAGCCGACGATGCTGTCGTCGTGGTTGCCGAAGGTGCAGTACCACGGGACGTCGAGGCCGGGCGCGGTGAACGTCTTCATGGCCGCTTCGAGCAGGCCGGGAAGCTGCGGGAACCCCTTCGCCGAGTACTTGTCGCCGACACCGGGGATCGAGGGGTTCCAGTACTCGTCGTTGCCCGAGCTCTGGACGCCTTCGTAGGCGTTCGCGTCGCCGGAGTTCGGGGTGACGGTGCCGCCGTTGAGCACCTTGAGGAACCAGTCGAGCTCGATCAGCTCGTGGTTGTCGGTGTTGTCGCCGGTGGTGACCATGAGGTCGAACGGCCGCCCGGTGAACGGGCCCTGCCGCACGCTGTTGACCCGCTCGACGAGCGCACTGGTGGCGACGGTGCCGAGCGCCTCCTGCGGCCGGTGCGCGGAACCGATGTAGGGGTGCAGGTACTCGAAGCGCGCGGGGCTTTCGGCGTCGGTGATGTGCAGGTCGGTGAACTGGACGAACGCGGACAGCGCCCGGCGCCGGTCGTCGCGCCCGCTCTTCGGCGTGGCGAGATCGCTCCGGACGACCAGCGGCCACCCGGGGCCCGCGGAAAGGCTCGAGTAGGTGCTGGTGCCGCCGCCCGTCGCGACCTGCTCGAGCGTGGTGCCGGCGGTGGTGACCGAGCGGGTGCTCGTGAGCCGCAGGGCGCGGTCGAGGGCGTTCGCGGTGGGCGTGCAGAGCAGGAGCCCGACACCGGCGGCGCCCGCGGTGGCGAGGGTGCGCCGGGTGAGTTCGGCCATGTGTTCGCTCCCCAGTCTTTCTCGGTTGCCCAGCACGGTGCCGGACGTGGGTGGACACGGGGTGAACGTGAAAAACATTCACCGTGACAGTTGAGTTCACCCTGTCACAGGTCGTGAGGTGTGCTGTACCGCCGAAGGTTGTGGGCAATTCGGCCGCTGCGGGAGCCGATCCGATATCGTGTGACGCGCTGAACCGGGGGAGGAAGCGGCGTGACATCGGTGTCAAGGGGGCGAGGGCCGGAAGTACCCCGCTCGACGAGGAACATCCTGTGGCGCCAGTCGATCGGCATGTGCGCCCTGTGCAAGACGGAACTCGCCACGGGCACCGGTTATCACGCGCCAGGCCCGAATGTCGCTCACGTCGTTCCGCTGGGTGCGCTCGGGCCTCGCGCAGAGTCGTCGGCGCCGGCCGATGTGGTGAACGCGCTCGCGAATCTCGTGTTGCTGTGCCCCAACTGCCACGACAAGGTGGACCGGAATCCCGAGCACTTCACCAAGGAAGTCCTGCTCGATCTGAAGGCGCGCCACGAGAGCTGGGCGGCGTCGCTGCGCAAAGCCGGGAGTAGTTGGAACGCTCGGTTCCTGTCCGTCGACTACGTCAACTTGCCGAGGATGCTGGACCTGCCCGGGGGTGAATCCATTTGGGATGTCGCCCGCGAACTAGGGCTCGACGATGCGAAGTCGTTCACCGAAAACGGCGCCCGTAGTGGCGCCTTCGTGAGACGCGTTCGCCCGATTTTCGAGACGGTGGACGCCCGCGCGGTGCCGCTCGACGCGGCGACCGTCGAGAAGGTGGTCGCGGGCTCCATGGTTTCGTTCGAAGCCGACGTGCGCGCGGTGGCCCGAGGGGGTGCCTTGCCGCAAGCCTTCCAATTCGTCGTGGGTGGCAGACAGGTCGTGGTGCGGTTCGACCCCCGTTGGCTGACGACGAGCACGGCGCAGGTCGAGATCGATACCGCCACCGAAGAGGACGTTCGTTACAGCGGCCTGGGTATTGTGGTCGGCGCAGCCGAGCAGGGGCTGCGCCTCTCCGCGTTGGTGTTCGGGAAGCCGATGACGGACGAAGTCGCCCTGTTCCGGGCGGTGACCTCGTCTCGAACCCCCGCGCGGGATCGAGACGAGGTCACCCTCTCGGACTATCGCTTCCGGCCACCGAAGTGGCTTGCCGACCGTGAAGGAGTATCGACCCCAGTGGCACACAAGGGTGACGACGTCCTGACGGTCGCACTTCGGTTCGACGAAGACGCGGTCCTGCCCGACCAGATCGAGCGAGTCACGTTCCGCGCGCTGGTGAAGACCACGCGGACGTTCGGCCGCGATCTGATCATCGCCGTCGGCAGCGAGCTGCCTTCCGTGTTGGAGAATGCCGGCATTCCGCGCGGGCGTGCCGACCGGTATCCGAAGATGAACGTCGCCGCGATGGCGATTTCCGGCTTCCTCCGCGCCGACATTCCGGCGCTGCACCAGGTGATGTCCGGCTTCGAGCCCTACCTGGAGCTGATCGAAGTCGACGATGAGCTCCGCGGTGACCAGCTTCTTTACCGGGAGTGCCTGCCGTCGTGGTACCGGATCACGGGCGACACCCTTTTCCTGCGGCGCGGTCTCTCGGAACGTGCCGAGGAGCAACCTCCCGGATGGGATGACCTGGGGGTCTTCGCTGCCGTCGAGTGGGATGAAGCTTACGCACAGGAACAGGCCGCACGCTTCGATCCGAGATGACCCGGTTCAGCCCTTCAGACCGGACTCGGCCACCCCGCGCACCAGGTACCGCTGCAGGAACGCGAACAGCAGCACGATCGGCAGGATCGACACCGCCGCCGCCAGGAACAGCAGGTTCAGCTGCGGGTTCTGCGCCGTCAGCAACCCCGACAGCGCCACCTGGACCGTCCACGAATCGGGTGACTGGGCGATGATCAGCGGCCACAGGAACGCGTTCCAGCTGCCGATCACGGTGATCACCGCGATCGCCGCGAAGAAGCCCTTCGAATTGGGCACCACGATCCGCCAGAACACGCCCCAGCGGCTGAGCCCGTCCACCCGGCCGGCCTCCTCCAGCTCGTGCGGGAAGTCCAGGAAGTACTGGCGGAACAGGAACACGCTGAACGCACTGAACAGCCCGGGGATCACCAGGCCGCGGAAGTCCGACAGCCAGCCCAGCGACGAGACGACCACGAAGCTCGGCACGAACGTCACCGACGTCGGGATCATCAGTGTCGCCAGCACCGCGTAGAACACGATCCGGGAATGCCGGTACGGGATCCGGGCGAGGCCGTAGCCCGCCAGGGAGCAGATCACCAGCAGGCCGGCCGTCTGCAGGGTGGCGACCAGCAGCGAGTTCAGCAGGCTGCGGGCGAACGGGACGTCCGAGAGCGAGAACAGCCGCGAGAAGTTCTCCCAGTGCACTGTGGACGGAAAGAACGTCCACTGTGGAGAGGTGAGGTCCGCGCGCGACGCCAGCCCGTTGCGCACCAGCAGGTAGAACGGCAGCAGGAACAGGATCGCGGCCACCGACAGGCAAGTCCATCGCGCGAACGCCCTCATCACGCCCGCCCGAACCGCAGCACCCGGCCCTGCAGCAACGTCACCAGCGCGATGATCAGCGCCAGGATCACCGCGCCGGCACTGCCGCGGCCGAGGTCCTGGCCGCCCGATCCCAGCGACGTGTAGTACAGGTAGACCAGTGGCGGCCGCGCGAACGGCGGGTAGCCGCGCGCGTCGCCCATGATGTTGTAGAACTCGTCGAACGCCTGGTAGGCGTTGATCAGGTTGAGCAGCAGCACCGCCACCGCCGTCGCGCGCAGCTGCGGCAGCGTGATGTACCGGAACACCTGCCAGCCCGGCTTGGCGCCGTCCAGCCACGCCGCTTCGTACAGCTGGGCCGGGATCCGCTGCAGGGCCGCGATGAACAGGATCATGTAGAACCCCAGCTGCAGCCACAGCCGCGCGGTCACCAGCACCACCCAGTACAGCGGCGGGTCCACCGTCCCGGTCCAGGCCACCGGGTCGATGCCGAAGACCGAAAGCGCCGTGTTCGCCAGTCCATATCGGACACCCGAGAACAGGGACGTCTTCCAGATCAGCGACGCCACCACGTACGAGCACGCGAACGGCAGGAAGAACACCGACCGGAAGAACGTCCGCGCGAACCGCAGCTGGTTGACGCCCAGCGCCAGCGCCAGCGACAACACGAACGTCAGCGGCACGATGAACACCGCGAACACGCTGAACGTCCCCAGGCTCGACAGGAACGGCTCGTCGGTGAGCATGTGCCCGTAGTTGTCCAGCCCGACGAAGTCGGTCGGCGTCACCGTGTTGCGCGCGTCGAAGAACGACAGGTAGGCGCTCCAGCCGATCGGCAGGTACGCGAAGATCGCCAGCCCGATCAGGAACGGCCCGACGAACAGCCAGAACGCGCGCGCATCGCGCCGCTTCATCCGAACAGGCGCTTCAGCTCGGCCTTCGCCACTTCGACGGCGGTCTTGACCTGTGCCGCCGGGTCCGCGCCCTCCTTGGCGATCTTCGCGACCGCGTCGGACAGCGCCGTGTTCGACGGCTGCGTCCACACCGGACCGCCGACGAGGTGGCTGTTCTCCTGGACGAACCGGGCCGCGTCGGCGGCGGGGCCGGACTTGAGGCTGTCCGCGCGGCCGATCAGGCTCTGCCGGGCCGGGACGTGGAAGCCGAACTTCGTCGCGAACTCCAGCTGGTTCTGCGTCTGGTCGACCCACAGCCACTTCACGAACGCCTTGGCTTCGGTGACGTGCGCACTCTTGGCGTTCACCATCGCGCCGTACGCGCCGACCGGCACCGACGGCGCGCCGCTGCCGTCCAGCTTCGGGAAGGGCAGGACGCCGAAGTCGTCGTCGAACGCCTGGCGGATCTTCGGCACGTTCCACAGCCCGGTCCACTGCATCGCGGTCAGCCCGTCGATGAACGCGCCCGGGTCCGACCAGTCCGCCGGCGCGCCGAGCAGCAGGGAACCGTTGGCGTTCAGCGTGTGCAGCTTCGCCAGTGCGGTCGCCGCGCGCGGGTCGTCGAAGCCGACCTCGCGGTTGCCGTTCTTCAGGTAGTCGAGTCCCGCCGACCACAGCAGCGGGCCGGTGAGCACGCCGACGCCGCCGTCGTTGCCCGCGAAGAAGCCCTTGACGCCGTCCTTGGTGAGCTTCGCGGCCGCGTCGATGAGCTCGTCGACAGTCTGCGGCGGCTGCACGCCGGCGGCCTGCAGCAGGCTCTTGCGGTAGAAGAGCAGCTGCGTGTCGGTGGCCTGCGGGACGCCGTAGACCCGGCCCTCGACGGTCTGCGCGGCCAGCACGGCCGGGCTGAAGTCGCTCTTCGCCTGCCCGATGACGTCGTCGAGCGGGACGACCTGCTTCTGCCGCACCCAGTCGATCTTGACCTGTGCCTCGAAGACGTCGGGCACCTTGCTGTTCTGCAGCGCGGTGACGATCTTCGAGTCGTAGTCGCCCGGGTTCCACTGCACGGTCACGGCCGCGCCGGGGTAGCTCGCGGCGTACCGCTTGACGGCGTCCTGGACGCCTTCCTCGCCGTACGCGTGGTACCACTGCTGGAGCGCGACCTTCGGGGCGTCCGACGGCGGTGGCCCGGCCGAGTACGCGGTCGAGGGCGGCGGGTCACCCTGCCGACCGGTGTTCGACCCGCACGCCGTCGCCAGCGCGCCCATGCCTGCGAGAGCCAGAAAGCTCCGCCTGTTTCGCTGCATCCCCAGAACCTCTCCGACGTGCTCCGAAGGCCACCATAGGGGCGTTAGGTTCCCCCATGGTGACCACCAAAGGCGTGAAGACTCGCCGGAGATTTACCCGTTAGAGCTGGGCGATGTCGAGCTTTCCCTCGGAGTAGGACGCGCGGATCCGCTTCTTGTCGAACTTGCCGACGCTGGTCTTCGGCACCTCGTCGACGAACGTCCAGTTCTCCGGCAGCTGCCACTTGGCGACCTTGTCGCTGAGGTAGTCCCGCAGCTCCTCCGGCGTGACGCTCTGGCCTTCCTTGAGCACGACGGCGACCAGCGGCCGCTCGTCCCACTTCTCGTCCGGGATCCCGACGACCGCGGCCTCGGCCACCGCCGGGTGGCCCATCACCTGGTTCTCCAGGTCGACCGAGGAGATCCACTCGCCGCCGGACTTGATGACGTCCTTGGCGCGGTCGGTCAGCGTGAGGAAGCCGTCCGGGCTGATCTTGCCGACGTCGCCGGTGCGCAGCCAGCCGTCGTGGAACTTCTCCGGATCGATTTCGGCTCCGCCGTAGTACGACGCCGCGATCCACGGACCCTGGACCTCGAGCTCGCCGACGGCCTCGTTGTCCCAGGGCAGCACCGCGCCGTCGTCGTCGATCAGCCGCGCGCGCACGGACGCCGGGAAGCGGCCCTGCGTGTAGCGGTACTTCCACACGTCGTCGCCGGTCGCCGACGCCGGTGGGCGGGCGACGCTGCCCAGCGGCGACGTCTCGGTCATGCCCCAGGCGTGCAGGATCGGGACGTCGTGCCGCTCCTGGAAGGCGTGCATCAGCGACGGCGGCACCGCGGACCCGCCGACGACGACCTCGCGCAGGTGCGAGATGTCCTGCGGGTGCGCTTCGAGGTGGGCGAGCAGGCCCTGCCAGACGGTCGGCACCGCGCCGGCGAACGTCGGCTTCTCGGCGGCCAGCATCGCCGAAACCGGCGCCGGCTGGAGGAACCGGTCCGGCATCAGCAGCGACGCGCCGACCATCAGCGACGCGTACGGCAGGCCCCACGCCATCGCGTGGAACATCGGCACGATGGCGAGGGCCTTGTCGTGCTGGGCGAGTTTCATGCTGTCGGTCATGCAGACCTGCATCGAGTGCAGCCAGATCGACCGGTGTGAATAGGCGACACCCTTGGGGTCACCGGTCGTGCCCGAGGTGTAACACATCGCGGCGGCGGAGCGTTCGTCGACGTCCGGCCAGTCGAAGGTGTCGGGCTGGGCGGCCAGCAGCTCGGCGTAGGAGTGCACCTCGACGCCGTCGGGTGCCTCGAGGGCCGCGGCGTCGCCGTTGGCGACGATGACGTGCCGGACCGTCTTGAACTGCGGCAGCTGCTTCGCCAGGAGGGGGACGAGGGTGCCGTCGACGATGACGACGTGGTCCTCGGCGTGGTTGGCGACGAACACGAGCTGCTCCGGGAACAGCCGGATGTTCAGCGTGTGCAGCACCGCGCCCATGGCCGGAACGGCCAGGTAGGCGGCCATGTGCTCGGCGTTGTTCCACATGAACGTGCCGACGCGCTGGTCTCCTGTCACGCCGAGGCTCTTGAGGGCGTTCGCGAGCCGGGCGGCGTGCCGGCCGAGGTCGCCGTAGCTCTCGCGCCGGGCTTCTGAACCGGTCCAGGTGATGACTTCGCTCGCCGAGTGCACCGATGTGCCGTGGCGGAGCAGGTTCGCCAGCGACAGCTGGCCGTCCTGCATGGTGCTCAACATGGTCGCTCCCGGGGGTCGCTCGCCGGTGAACTGGGGTTGCGCCGACTCTAGTGCGGATCGGGTGAAGCGGGCATGGTCAACTGCGGCTCCGTTCGGTCACGGTCGTCGCGCGATCGGGCGACGACCGGACGATGATCAAGGTCGTCAGTTTTTCGGCTTTTCCTTATGTGCAAGGAAATGTGCACGAGAACAGTGCGTAACGGAGGTTCCACTTCCGGGTGAGAGAGGACACGCGCGCCAGTTCTTGGGAGCGTTTCCGCAGGCCGGGGCGGGTTGCCCGGTATCACCTCCGGGGGTAATAAGTGCGTGTCGGTTGCACGGCCGCGAAGCGGGTGGCGTTTACTGGGCCCGTGGCAAGAGACGGCTGAGCAGCGCTTGCAGGAGCAAGCGCTCGTAAAAGCTGTCGGCCGCGAAAGCGGAGACCTGAGAGGAAAGGACACTACGTTGGCTCTGCCTACGTTGACTCCGGAGCAGCGCGCTGACGCCTTGGCCAAGGCCGCCGAGGCTCGCAAGGCGCGTTCGGAGCTGCTCGCGTCGATCAAGTCCGGCCAGGAGAGCATCGACAAGGTGCTCATGAAGGCCAAGGAGAACAAGACCATCGGGAAGACGAAGGTCACCCAGTTGCTGAAGGCCGTCCCCGGCCTCGGCGCGGTGAAGGTCGCCGCCCTGCTCGAGCAGGCCGGCATCGACCCGGACCGGCGTGCGGCCGGCCTGGGCGAGCGCCAGCGCGAGGCGCTCATCGACGCGCTCAAGTAGCCCGTCACCAGGAGCTGACCGCGAGGGGAGTGTCGCTCGTGACACTCCCCTCGCGGATCTCCCGAAGCCTGGGACGCTGGACATCGTGAGTTCACATGATCCGGCGACCCCGGTAGACCTCGCCGCCCGCTACCAGCGAGGCGACTTTCTCTTCACGACGGCCGAGCGCGCACTCCTCGCTCAGGGCACGATCCGGACCGTCACCGAGACGGACCCGCTGCGGCTAGCCTCGGCGATCCCCGGTGTCCTGGCCGAGACCGGTGCCCCGCTGGCCGTCGGCATCCTGCCGTTCGACACCGGGCCCGACACGAAGGTGCCGGGCCATCTCGTGGTGCCCCGGACCGTCCACCGCTCCTCGGGAACGCCCTCGCTGCCGCGGGAGGTCCTCCCGTCGCCCGTACGCGTGCGTGCGGTGCCGTCGCCCGCGCTGCACATGGCGGCCGTGCGATCTGCAGTTGCGGCGTTGGCTTCCCGTGACCTGCGCAAAGCCGTGTTGGCCCGCGCTCTGGACCTCGAGTTCGCCGCGCCGGTACCCGCCGAGAGCATCGTGCGGAACCTGGCCGTCGGCAATCCCCGGCACTTCACGTACGCGGCCGAGCTGCCGGGCGGCCGGTCACTGGTCGGTGCGACGCCCGAGCTGCTGCTGCGCCGCACGGGCCGGACGGTGTTCTCGTCCCCGCACGCGGGGTCGATGCCGCGCTCGGCGGACCCGGTGGCCGACCGGGCCAACGGCGAGGCGCTGCGGACGTCCCGCAAGGACCAGCTCGAGCACGCGGTGGTGATCGACTACCTGGTCGAGGCCCTGCGGCCGTTCTGCCGGACCCTGGACGTCCCGGCCGGCCCGGAGCTGGTCACCACCCCGGCGATCTGGCACCTGCGCACGCCGATCACGGGCGAGCTGGCGGACCCGGACATCACGGCCCTGGACCTGGCGGCGGCGTTGCACCCGACCCCGGCGGTCTGCGGCACCCCGACCGAGGGCGCCCGCGACCTGGTGCAGGAGCTGGAGCCGTTCGACCGCGACTACTACGCGGGCGCGGTGGGCTGGGTCGACGCGGCGGGCGACGGCGAGTGGGCGGTGGCGATCCGCTGCGCGGAGATCGCGTCGACGTCGATGCGGCTGTACGCGGGCGGTGGCATCGTGGCGGCGTCGGAACCGAAGGCGGAACTGGACGAGACGACGGCGAAGTTCCGCACGTTGCTGAGCGCGATGGGTCTGGAGGACGTCGCTTAGTCGGCCCAGAGGACGCGAAGCAGATCGACCCGGTTCTGGTCTTCCCGGATCAGGTACGTGATCAGTCCTTCGCTGCGAGGACCGAATGCGAGGTTGCGCATGGCCCCCTCCGGGTTCGACCGGTGGTACGGGTCGCCCTTGCCGGGAACCAATTCGAGAACGCTGACGGCCTCGGCCAGCGCGTGGAGCGCCGACTTCGGCAATCCGCGGATCTGGTCCTGGACCTCGGGGTACACCTCAATGTCGTAAGCCACTGCTACAGGCCGAGCTCCGTCTTGAGCGAGTCCCACGACCGGGTGCCGGTGGGGGCCTCGCCGGTGTGCTGAGCCAGCTTGGCCGCTTCGACCATCCGGCGGTGCGCCGCCGGGTCGGCTTCGGTGCTCCACGCGATCCGCCGCCAGGATTCCAGAGTCTCCACCAGGTCGGTGAGGCTCAGTGCTTCTCGCGCGACGTCGAGAGCGCGCCGGTAGTCCTGGTCGAACCGGGGTACATCTTCGGGGAGCAGCGCAGCCCGGATCGCCGCCGGCGACGTGCCCGCGGGATACCTCGGCTCACCTGTGGTCGCCGGTGTGGACATGCCGGTAACTATAGCCGCGGTAGCCAGTGTTCCTCGGTGACCGACAGTTCCTCGGTGGTCAGCACCGCGATGGCCGCGCGATACCCGTCCGCGGCCTTCAGGTCCGCCAGGCGGGTCGTCGCCGGGTCCAGGGCCGGGTCGCCAGAGGCGGCCAGGCGGGCCGGTTCGTCGTAGCGGGAGAACGTGATGCTCTGCAGCGGGATGCGCAGGCCCTTGCCGGTGGCCTTCATCACCGCCTCCTTGCGGGTCCAGTAGACGAAGAACGCCGCGGCCTTCTCCGCCGGGTCCAGGCCCGCCAGGTGCGCCGCCTCCACCGGGCTCAGCGCGTACTCGATCAGGCCGTCGTCCGCGCGGCGGGTGGCCGTCTCGACGTCGAGGCCGACCGGCACCGACGGCGTCGCCGCGATGCCGATCAGGTCGCCCGAATGCGAGATCGAGAGCGTCAGGTCCGCGCCCGGGATGCGCGGCCGCCCGTGGGGTTTGCCGCAGTCTTCGCAGGTCGCGTCGAACTTCACCGTCTCGACGGCCAGGCCGAGCCGCTCGGCCGCGACCGTTTTCGCCAGGACGCGGCCGGTGAGGAAGCGCCGCTTGTCCGCCTCCTGCCGGTACGCCTCGAACCGCCCTTGCTCGACGTCGTCGAGCAGGCGCATGAAACGTTCTTCGACGGGCAACGGCGACGACCAGCGGACCTCGATCTCCATCACACCCCCGATCCTTCCGGGCCCGGAAGCCGTTGTCACGGATTCCGGGCGAGGTCTGGGGTTATCCGGACAGGGCAGCCGTGCTCGTCGACGACGGTCCAGCGTGGGCGGCCGGCGTGGTGCGCCACGCCGGGCGGTCGGCCAGCACCAAGCCGGCGGCGATCAGGCACCACAGCGCGCCGGTGAGCCAGTCCATCCGGTCGGCGTCGGCTCCGGTGAAGCCGAGCGCGGCGTAGCTGATCGCGCCCTGGGCGACGTGGAAGACCAGCGCCATCAACGCGCTCCCGCCGGTGTGGTTGACCAGCCACACGTAGACCAGGGTGATCGCGAAGGTCACGACGAGGCCGATCGGGGCGAGCATGCCCGAGGTGACCAGCGGCAGGTGCCACAGGGCCGCCACCACGCCGAGGGTGGTGGCGGCGCGGAGCGGGGACCACTTCTCCTGCAGCCGCGGCAGGGCGTAGGCCCGCCAGCCCGGCTCCTCGCCGAACGGCCCGTCGAGCGGGTCGACGAACCGGAACGCGACGACCAGCCCGATGTCGGCCCAGGCGAGGCGGCCGAGGTCGGGGGCGGGCGCACCCCAGAGCGTCACGTTCGCGACCGAGGCGACGGCCAGCACGGCCAACGGCATCCCGATGGCCACCGCCCACCACGTCCAGCCGACCCGCCAGCGGGTCAGCCGCGCGAACAGGTCGCGGTAGCCGGCCCGGCCGTCGGCGACGGCGATGACGACGATCGCCGCGACCACGGGGCCACAGGCGAAGAAGGGCGTCGGCGAGCTGCCGGCGACGTAGAACGGCCAGGCCCACCAGGAAACGGCGAAGGCGAGACCGAAGAACACGGTGAGGCGGTGGCGGCGGGTCCACGCGGTGATCGCTGACATCGGTTCCTCCCGGAGGCTGGGTTCCGGTCCACAGTGGGCCAAGGGGCAGTCGCGCCGATAGCGGGCGGCCCCCGGCGTCCGGTGAGGGTTTTCCCCGTGGTGGACAGGGTTTTCCCGCTGCCGACGCGGTGGGTGCGGGGGGCACAGTGGCATCTCGACAGCGCCACGAGGAGGAACTCATGATCGAAACCCGCGGACTCACCAAGCGCTACGGCCCGACGCTCGCCGTCGACGACCTGTCCTTCACCATCCAGCCGGGCCGCGTCACCGGCTTCCTCGGCCCGAACGGCGCCGGCAAGTCGACGACCATGCGGATGATCCTCGGGCTGGACCGGCCGACGTCGGGGCACGCCCTGATCGGGGGCAGACCGTACGAGGACCTGCGGCACCCGCTGCGCGAGGTCGGCGCGCTGCTCGACGCGAAGTGGGTGCACCCCAACCGATCCGCCCGTGCCCACCTGCGCTGGCTCGCCCGCTCGAACCGGTTGCCGGCCGCCCGGGTGGACGAGGTGCTCGACCAGGTCGGGCTGACCGCGGTCGCCGGCCGCCGCGCCGGCACCTTCTCGCTCGGCATGTCCCAGCGGCTCGGCATCGCCGGCGCGCTGCTGGGCGACCCGGGGGTCCTGCTGTTCGACGAGCCGGTCAACGGACTGGACCCGGAAGGCATCGTGTGGATCCGCCGGTTCATGCGGGACCTCGCCGCCGAAGGGCGCAGCGTGCTGGTGTCCAGCCACCTGCTCCCGGAGATGGCCCTCACCGCGACCGACCTGGTCGTCATCGGGCGGGGCAGGCTGATCGCCGAGAGCTCGACCGCCGAGTTCGTCGACGGCGCCGTCACCTCGACCGTGCGGGTGCGCAGCCCCCAGCTGCTCGATCTGGCGGAAGTGCTGATGCAGCAAGGAATCGACGTGCGAGCCGACGCCGGCGACGACCGGTCGCTGGTCGTCACCGGCACCGACATCGCCCGGGTGGGCGAGCTGGCCGCGGGCGCCGGGCTGGTGCTGCACGAGCTGGCGCTGCAGCGCGGCTCGCTCGAAGAGGCGTTCATGCACATCACGGGGCACGACGTCGAGTACAGCGCCGGCGCATCCGCCGGTGCCCGGAACGACTCCGCGGTGCTCGCCGCGGCGGGAAGGTGACCACCATGTCCCTCATCGCAGCCGAACGGATCAAGCTGACGACGATCAGGTCGCCGTGGTGGAGCGCCGCGTTCGGCGTCGTCGCCACCATCGGCGTGGGCTCGATTTCCATGGCGGGCAACCAGGAAACCGGGTTCTCCGGGGTCCCGTCGACCCAGCTCGGCTACGGCCTCGGCATGGCCGTGGTCATGGTGATGGCGACCCTCGCGGTGACCACGGAGTACTCCGTCGGCATGATCAGGACGACGTTCCTGGCCGCGCCGGCCCGCGGTGCCGTGCTGCTGGCCAAGACGCTGGTCGTCGCGCTCGCCGCCGGGCTGGTCGGCCTGCTCGCCGCGTTCGGCAGCTGGGCGCTGGGCCTGGTCCTGATGCCGGGCAGCGATCTCGCGTTGCACGGGCCCGCCGAATGGCGTCAGGTCGGCGGGGTCGGCCTGGTCTACCTGGTGGCCGCGGTGTTCGCCGTCGCGGTGGGCATCCTGGTCCGGCACACCGCCGGCGCGGTGGCGCTGGTGCTGACCTGGGCGATGATGGTCGAGTCGCTGCTCGCCATGATCCCCGGGTTCGAGCCGGCGGCCCGCTGGCTGCCGTTCCAGGCCGCCAAGAACTTCCTGCTCGGCGGCCGGCCCGCGGACGGCGCGGGGCTGACCGAGCAGCCGTGGGCGGCGATGGGCTACTTCGCGGCGGTCAGCGGTGTCCTGCTGGCGATCGCGGTCGCGGTGGCCAAGCGCCGGGACGCCTGAGGCGGGGCGTCGGTGGCCGGATCCGGGAACGGGTCCGGCCACTTCGGCGTGCGTCTCAGCCGCGCAGGTAGGTCAGCACCGCGAGGACCCGCCGGTTGTCGTCGGCACCCTGGTGCAGCCCGAGCTTGGTGAACACCGAACGCACGTAGGCCTCCACGGTTTTCTGGCTCAGGTAGAGCCGCTGGCAGATGGCCTGGTTGGAGCGCCCTTCGGCCATCACCTCGAGCACCTCCCGCTCGCGGTCGGTCAGCTCGTCGAGCGGGCTGCGGGTGCGTTGGCGCCCGACCAGCTGCGCGACCACGGACGGGTCGATGACCAGTCCGCCGGCCGCGACCCGGCGGACGGCGTCGGTCAGCTCGTCGAGGTCGGCGACGCGTTCCTTGAGCAGGTAACCGGCACCGCGCGCGCCGGATTCGATCAGCTGCAGCGCGTAGTGCGGTTCGACGTGGGCCGACAGCACCAGCACCCCGACCGACGGGTGCCGCTCGTGCAGGTCCCTGGCCGCGTCCAGGCCCTCGGTGGTGTGCGTCGGCGGCATCCGGATGTCGACGACGACGGCGTCCGGTGGATCCTCGCGCACCCGGTTGAGCAACGACACGGCGTCGCCGACCTGGGCCACGACGTCGAACCCGGCTTCGGCGAGCACCCGTGCCACGCCTTCGCGGAAGAGCACGGCGTCATCGGCGATCATCACCCGCATGGCACGTCGGCCCGCACTCGAGTGCCACGGCCGCGGGGGCTCTCGACCCGCAGCCGGCCCCCGTGGGCGGCCACGCGGTCGGCCAGCCCGCTCAGTCCCGGCCCGGCCGGGTCGGCGCCCCCGGCGCCGTCGTCGCTCACTTCGACGCTCACCTGACCTCCTTGCTCGCGGACCACGACCTCGGCCCGGGTGGCGGACGCGTGCCCGGCCACGTTCTTCAACGCTTCGAAAACCACGAAGTAGCAGGTCCGTTCCACCGGCCCGGGTAGCCGCCCGCCGGGCACGGCCGAGACCACGGCAGGCACCGGGCACCGGTCGGTGAGCGAGGCGAGCGCCGGCGCCAACCCGGCTTCGGCCAGCAGCACCGGGTAGATGTCGCGGGCCAGTTCCCGCAACTCTGCCATGGCCAGGGCGAGTTCTTCCCTCGCTTCGGCGACGATCGCGGCCGCGTCACCGGTGAGTGTCCGGCCGGCCAGGCCCAGGGCCAGCGCGGCGGAACCGAGACGCTGCTGGGCGCCGTCGTGCAGCTGCCGTTCGAGCCGGCGCCGGAATTCGTCGGCGGCGTCGACGATCCGGGCGCAGTCCGGCTCGGGCGTCGTCACGTCCCGGGCTCCAGCAGCCGGCGGACGAGGTCGCCGCTCAGCGCGGACTTCGGGATGAACCCGACGGCGCTGCTGGTGTCGACGAGGGACCCGTAGTCGGTCCGGGAGCGGCTGGACACCAGGACCACGGCCGGCGCTTCGTCCTGCGCGTCCAGGGCCGCGGCGACGGCGAAGCCGTCCATGCCGGGCAGCCCGACGTCCAGCAGGACCACATCGGGCCGCAGCCGGGACGCGGCCGCGATCGCCGCCACGCCGTCGGCCGCCTCGCCGACCACGACCAGCCCGTCGGCCACCAGGACACGGTGGGCGAACGACCGGAACGCGGCGTGGTCGTCCACGATCAGCACCCGGGGAACCATCCCGCCATGGTGGCAGCGCCGCCACCCCGGCAGCTACAGGGACAACCCTGCGACCGGCGGCGGTTCAGCGGTACCGGGCGGGCCGGTCCTGCACTACCGTGCGGCTGCCAGGGGGAGCGGTCGAGCACAGCAGGACAGGTCATGGCTTCGGATACGGCGTTTCCCGGCGGGCAGGTCCACGGCACCCACCGGTTTGCCCGCGTAGGGCACGGGCCGGTCTTCTGGCTCCTGTTCTGGGTCGTGGCGCTCGCGGCCGAGTTCGGCGCGCTCCTCCCGGTGCTGTTCTCGAACGGCGCGCCCGTCGAGGCGATCGACGTCGCGTTCCGGCTGATCGGCGGCTCCTTCGCCGCCTGCGGGCTGATCGCCTGGCGCCGCCGGCCCGACAACCACAGCGGGCTGCTGATGACCATCACCGGCTTCGCCTTCTTCGTCAGCCCGCTGCTGAGCCAGCTCGATTGGCCGCCCGCACAGGTCGTCGCCCTGTGGCTGCCGGACCTCTGGGTCCTGCCCTTCGTCCTGCTCGTGCTGACCTTCCTCACCGGCGGGCGGGTGCGCACCACGACGGACCGGGTACTGGCCGGTGCGGTCCTGCTGGAGCTGGCCGTCCTGGCCCCGCTGTTCCTGCTGTTCGGCGGGGTGCCGGGCAACCCGCTCGCGCTCTGGCCCCACGAGCGGACCGCCGAGATCGTCGACGTCGCCCAGCGCGCCACCCTGCTGGCCGCCGTGGCCGGCACCGCCGCGGTCGTGGCACTGCGCTGGCGCTCGGCGTCGACGCCCGGCCGGCGCGCGCTGGTGCCGGGCGTTGCGGGCGCCGCCTGTCTGCTGCTGTTCGGGTGGCTGCTCGCGGCGCAGTTCCTGACCGGGGAGAAGTCGATGCTGCTCCTCTGGATCGGGGTGTGCTCGCTGCTCACGGTGCCGACCGCGTTCCTGGCCGGGCTGCTGCGGTCCCGGCTGGCCCGGGGCGGGCTGGCCGACCTGTTCCGCGGGCTGCGCACCCTGCAGCCCGACGACCTGCGCGGCGCGTTGGCCAAGGCACTCGGCGACCCGGACCTGGTGGTCGGCTACGCGACCACCTCGGGCGCCTACACTGACCTGGACGGCAGCCCGGTCACCCTGCCCGGCGCCGGAACATCGCAGTCGGTGGCCGGTGTCGAGCGCGACGGCAGCCGGGTCGCCGTGCTCGTCTACGACCGGTCCCTCGACGACGATCCCGAGCTGGTCGACGCGGTCACCGCCGCGGCGACGATCGCGCTGGAGAACCAGCACCTGCACACCGAAGCCCGGCGGCGCCTCGCCGAGGTCGAGCACTCCCGCGAGCGGATCATCGCCGCCGGTGACGCCGAACGCCGTCGCATCGAGCGCAACCTGCACGACGGCGCCCAGCAGGGCCTGGTCACGCTCGCGATGCAGCTTTCGCTGATTCAGCGGCAGATCCGGCGCGACCCGACGGACGCCGAACAGCTCGTCACGTCGGCCAGCGACCAGCTCGCCCGCTCACTGGCCGAACTGCGCGAGCTCGCCCGCGGCATCCACCCGGCCGCCCTCGACCAGGGGCTGGACGTCGCCCTCGAGGCGCTCGCCACCCGCTCGGCGGTGCCTGCGACGGTGGAGTACGCCGCCGGCCCGCGGCTGCCCCAGCCGATCGAGTTCGCCGCGTACTTCGTCGCGTCCGAGGCACTGGCCAATGTGGCCAAGCACGCGCGGGCCGGCGTCGTGACCGTGCGGGTCCGGCGCGACGGTCCGATGGCGGTCATCGAGATCGCCGACGACGGGGTGGGCGGGGTGGACCCCGCCGCGGGCTCCGGGCTGCGTGGTCTCACCGACCGCGTCGAGGCGCTCCGCGGCCACTTGACCGTGGTGAGCCCCGCCGGCGGCGGAACCGTCGTCCGGGCGGAACTGCCGGCGTAGGCGAGGGTTAACCCCTGCCGCCGGAGGGGCTGGCCCGGTGCCCGGCCCGGACCATCCGGCGGATCCTCGACTCCGAGAACCGGCACTTTCACGTGAAAGTGCCGCGGAGGACTTCCCAGGAGACAGCGATGAGCAGCTCGCTCACGACCACTGAGTCCGCGACGACCCCGTCGGCGACGCCGGCGCGCGTCCAAGCCCTGGCCACGGTGCTGGGCCGGCGGCTGCCGTTCACGACCGGCGTGCTGGTCGCGATCGTCGTCGCCGGCCTCGCCACCGGCACGCTGTGGGACGCCGCGAGCGACCGGACGTGGTTCGGCCACGTCGGCTACGGCCTGCCCGCGCTGGCCGACGGCTGGTGGTGGACTCCGGTGACCGGCTCGTTCCTCGCCCTCACGCCGATCTTCTACCTGCCGGTGCTGCTCTCGTTCGCCGTCTTCGTCGGCAGTGCGGAGTGGCGGCTGGGCACCGGGCGGACCGCGGCGATCTGCGGGCTCGGCCAGCTGGCCGGCGTGCTCGGTGCCGCGCTGACGCTCCTGGTGTTCCGGGACACCGGATGGTCGTGGGCGCACAGCCTCGCCACCCACGTCGACGCGGGTTTCTCCGCCGGTGCGCTCGCGTGCGCGGCGGCGGTGTCGGCGACGCTGCGCTCGCCGTGGCGGCTGCGGCTGCGCGCCGGGCTGTGGGTCTACGTCGGCGTGTCCTTCCTGTTCCTCGGCGGGCTCGCCGACCTCGAGCACCTGTGGGCCGTCGCGATCGCCCTGCCCCTGAGCCGCCGCCTGGCCGGCGGCCACCACGTCGGCCGGCCGGGCCGGGTGCGGGCCGGGCGCCGCGAATGGCGCCTGTTCGCCGCCACCGGCCTCGCGCTGATCGCCGTCGCCGAACTGGTGCTCTGGCTGTTCCCGGCGGAGAGCCCGCTGGGCACCACCGGCGGCGAGGACACCGGCTGGGGCATCGCCGTCAACATCGCCCTCGTCGCGCTCCTGGCGAACGGGCTGCGCAATGGCCGGCGGGTGGCGTGGTGGGGTGCGACGACGCTCGCCTCGATCAACGTGCTCGCCGGTGCGGTGGCCGTGCTCGGGTTCGCGTTCGGCCAGGAGTCCACGGCGGAGAAGGCGCTCACGATGACCGGCTCCGTGCTGTGGGCGGCCGAGCTGGCGCTGCTCGTCCTGACCCGCTGGGCGTTCCGGGCCCCGGTGCGCCGCGTTTTCGGCGTGGCCGCGGGGATCGGCGGGGCCGACGCGGCCGCCGCCCGGGAGCTGCTCGGCCGGCACGGCGGCGGCACGCTGTCCTGGATGGCCACCTGGCCCGACAATGCGCACTTCCGCACCCCGGACGGGCAGTCGGTTCTCGCTTACCGGCGCCACGCCGGGGTGGCCGTCGGCCTCGGCGACCCGATCGGACCGGCCGGATCCGCGGCCGGCGCGGTTCGCGCGTTCGCCGCGGCCTGCGAGCACGCCGGCCTCGTGCCGTGCCTGTTCTCCGTCACCCGGCCGGTCGCCGACGCCGCCGCGGAGCTGGGCTGGAGCCGGGTGCGGATCGCCGAGGACACCCTGGTCGACCTGGCGGGCCTCGAGCTGCGGGGCCGGAAGTGGCAGAACGTGCGCTCGGCGCTCAACCGGGCCACGAAGGAAGGGATGAGCTACCGCCACGTCGTGCTGGCCGACGAGCCGTGGGGCGTCCGCAGCCAGGTCCGCGCCATCTGCGACGAGTGGGTCGGCGACAAAGGCATGCCGGAAATGGGCTTCACGCTCGGCAGCATGGAGGAGGCGCTGGATCCGGCGACCCGGGTCGGGCTGGCCGTCGACGCCGAGGGCAGCGTGCACGGGGTCACGTCGTGGCTACCGGTGCACGGCCCGGGTGGCGAGGTCCACGGCTGGACCCTCGACCTCATGCGCCGCCGCGGCGACGGGTTCCGGCCCGCCATGGAGTTCTTGATCGGCTCCGCCCTGCTGGCGTTCAAAGCGGACGGGATGCGGTTCGTGTCGCTGTCGGGTGCGCCGCTGGCGCGGTCCGGATCGGACACCGAAGCGGCGCCGGTCGAGCGGCTGCTGGACGTGCTGGGCCGGGAGCTGGAACCGGTGTACGGGTTCCGGTCGCTGCACGCGTTCAAGGCGAAGTTCAACCCGCGCCACGAGCCGATGTACCTGGCTTACCGCGACGAAGGCGACCTTCCGCGGATCGGCATGGCGCTCACCCGGGCGTACCTGCCGGACGCGAACCTGCGGACCTTGGTGAAACTGGCCACCACGCACGCGGAGTGATTCTTGCGTCGATGGGCCCGGTGACGCACTATGGAGAGTAAGCAAGCGCTTAGCCAGTGTCAGTGTTGGTCGGAGGAGCAGCCACGTCATGGACTTTTCACTCAGCACCGAAGAACGGGAAGTGCGCGACTGGGTCCGCACCTTCGTCCAGCGGGAGCTGATCCCGCTCGAGCAGGAAGTCCTCCGGCGCGAGCGCGCCCACCAGCCCGGCCTGACCGGCGAGGAGCTCAAGGACCTCCAGCTCAAGGCGAAGGAGTCCGGCTTCTGGGGCGTGCTGACTCCGGAGGAGTACGGCGGCATGGGCCTGTCCGCCGTGATGGCCGCGCTGCTGGAGGCCGAGCTCGGCCGGACCTTCGTGCCGTTCCGCTTCGGCGGTGCCGCCGACAACATCCTGTTCCACGCCAACGAAGAGCAGAAGCAGACCTACCTGCTGCCGACGATCTCGGGCGAGCGCAAGTCCTGCTTCGCGATCACCGAGCCGGGTGCCGGGTCGGACGCCAAGGCCATCCGGACCACCGCCCGCAAGGACGGCAGCGACTGGATCATCAACGGCGAGAAGACCTTCATCACCGGTGGCAACGAGGCCGACTTCACCATGGTCTTCGCCATCACCGACCCGGAGAAGGGCGCGAACGGCGGCGTCACCTGCTTCCTCGTCGACCGCGAGGCCGGCTGGAAGTCCGAGTACATCGACACCATGGGCGAATGGGGCCCGGCGTCGCTGATCTTCCAGGACGTCCGCGTCCCGGAAACGCAGATCCTCGGCGAAGAGGGCCGCGGCTTCGAGCTCGCCATGCAGTGGATCGGCCAGGGCCGCTACCTGCTGCCCGCCCGCGCGATCGGCTCGTGTGAACGGCTGATCTCGATGGCCATCGAGCACGCCAACACCCGCGAGACGTTCGGGCAGAAGATCGCCGAGCGGCAGGCCATCCAGTGGATGATCGCCGACTCCGGCGTCGAGCTGGAAGCGCTGCGCTGGCTGGTGCTGCACGCCGCCTGGCAGGTCGACCAGGGCCTGGATTCGCGGCATGCGCAGTCGATGGCGAAGCTGTACGGCGGCCAGAAGGCCAACGAAATCGTCGACCGCGTCCTGCAGATCCACGGCGGCATGGGCTACACGCGCGAGCTGCCGGTCGAGCGGTGGTACCGCGAGCTGCGGCTGCTGCGCATCTACGAGGGCACCGACGAGATCCAGCGCCGGACGATCGCCCGCAACCTGCTCAAGGGGCACGTGAAGGTCGGCAGCACTCTGGGCTGAGACCCTGGAACGCGAGAAGCCGTCAAGACCGCCGTCCTGGCGGCCTTGACGGCACTTCGGGTCTGCTTACTTCTTGTTGCGAATCGCGATCGGGACGCCCGCGAGGTCCTCTTCGTTGCACAGGAGCTTCACGTCGTAGTACGGCGAACCCTGACGGTCGTCGTAGTCGAGGTGGATGGCCAGGACGTCGAGCGGCTCGCCCAGCCACTCCTGCGCCTGCCGTAGCCATGCGGAGCACCGTGCCAGGGCGGTGGGGAGATCGTCATCGCGGAACTCGACGGGGCGATAGGGGACATCCTGCACCTGATCGCGGGGGCTTTCCGGCGCCGGGAGGCCCGGCGCGAGACCCGAGTCGTCCAGTTCCAGTTGGATCGTTTCCTCAGTCACCCTTCGAGCGTCCCCCACGCACGCCGTCTGGGCAAGGCGTACACAGGTAAAAGCGCCGCTAAACGGACACGCCCCACTCTTTCGCGACGATTTCCCGGCACCGTCGCAAGTCGGTCACGCCGGGCGTGGACGTGCAGCCCAGCGCCCTCGACGCCAGTTCCGCGTAGTGCTCCGCCAGCTCGTCCAGCGCCAGCGGGCCACGTGGGGAATACCACCTCGCGACGCCGCTGCACATCTCGAGCAGGGCGAGCCGGGTCACCGCCGGGTGCTCCACACGGAACACCCCCGCCACCACACCTTCGTCGATCGTGGCCGCCCACAGCCGTTCGTAGGTGTCCCGCAGGGCCACCACCGGCTCGCGCGCGGCCGGGGACAGCACGTCGACTTCGTTGTCCACCACCCGGGTTTCCGCCGGTCCGACGGCGTGCGCGAGGACGTGCAGCGCGACCAGCGTGCGCAGCCGGTGCACCGGGTCGCCGCCACCCGCGGTCGCCTCGCGGGCGGCGTCGAGCAGCCGGTTCAGCGCGGTGCGCATGATCTCCGCGAGCAGATCCTCCTTGGTGCCCATGTAGTGGTACAGGCTGGCCGAGGACAGTTCCGCCTCCTGCGCCAGATCCCGGATGCCGGTGCCGTGGAAGCCCTTGGTGGCGAACAGCTTCACCGCCGCCGCGCGTATCCGCTCCCGGGTGCTCACAGCCATGCTTCCGCCTTCGCGTCCCAGGAGCCGGCCCGCGGGTCCGCGACCTTGCGCAGCTCGCCCTTGGCCACCCGCTCCGACGGCGTCATCGGCAGCGCGCCGGCGAACGCCCAGAACCGCGGAACCTTGAAGTAGGCCAGCTTTCCGGCGCAGAACGCGGCGAGCTCGGCGGGGTCCGGCCGGTCGCCGTCGCACACGACGTACGCCTTGATCTCCTCGCCGCGCAGTTCGTCGGGCACCGCGACGACGGCCGCCAGCCGCACCGCCGGGTGCAGCAGCAGCGCGCGCTCGACCTCGTCGGCCGAGACGTTTTCGCCGCTGCGGCGGATCATGTCCTTGGTTCGGCCGACGTAGTAGACGCGGCCGGCGGCGTCCATCCGGGCGAGGTCGCCGGTGTGGAACCAGCCGTTTTCGAACGCTTTCGCCGTCGCGTCCGGATCGTCGTGGTAGCCGTGCATCAGCCCGATGCCGCGGATCAGCAGCTGCCCGGTTTCCCCGCGCGGCACCGGCTTCCCGTCGTCGCCGGCGATCAGCACCTCACGGTCGCGGCCGGGCCGCCCGATGCAGCCGGTGCCGACGGTCTCGTCGTGGTCGGCGGCGGTCATCCGGATGTCGCCGCCGGTTTCGGTCATCCCGAACGCCTCGTACCACGGCACGCCCCAGCGGGCCTCCAGTTCGGCGTGCAGGTCGTGCGGGATCGCCGACGCGCAGATCGCGCGGACCCGGTGGTCGCGGTCGGCTTCGGAGGGTTCCTGGCGCAGCAGCAGCGTCGGCATCAGGCCGAGGCAGTAGAACCAGGTGACGCCGTGCTCGCGCACCTTCGCCCAGAACGTGCTGGGGTGGAAGCGGTCCAGCACGACCAGGGTGGCGCCCCCGGCGAGTCCCAACGCGACGTTCCACTGTGGATCGATGTAGTGGAACGGCTGCGCGGTCAGGATGACGTCGTCCTCGCCGACGGCCGGGAAGTCGGTGGCCAGGCTCACCGCGAGGGTGGTCCAGTAGCGGTTCGGCAGGACGCAGCCCTTGGGTGCCCCAGTGGTCCCGGAGGTGTACTGGATGTTGACCGGCGTCTCCGGCACCGGCGCGAAGGCGCCGCTTTCACGTGAAAGCGACGCCCCCAGGTGGTCGCTTTCACGTGAAAGCGACGCCGGGGTGATGACTTCGGTGAGGGCGATGCGGGTGAGGAGGGCGGTGAATTCGGGTGCGGCGACGGCCAGCTTCGCACCGGAGTGGCGGAGGACGTGGGCGCCGTCGAACTCCTGGTAGTTCGTGTTGACCGGCACCAGCTGCGCGCCGATCTTCGCCAGCGCGAGCCAGATCAGCGGGAACTCCGGCTGGTTGCGCAGCATCACGGCGACCCGGTCGCCCTGGCCGATCCCGCGTTCCGCCAGCGCCGCGGCGATTCGTGAGCTTTCCCGGTCGACCTCGGCGAACGTGAAGCGCTGTCCGGTTTCGTCGAACAGCCAGGCGGTGCGCCCGGGCCACAACGCGGCGGCCCGGGTGACGAGCTGCGCGAGGGTCCCGATGTCGGACAGCGGCGTCACGCCCGGCTCCGGAAGGCTTCGGTGGACGCGGCGACGGCGGCCGAGTGCTCGGTGATCAGGGCGTGGCTGACCTCGAGTTCGAGGGCGGGCTCGACGTCGATCGGAGTGTCGAGGACGCGCTTCGCCATGGCCGCCGCGGCGGGCGGGTGCTCGGCGATCCGCTGGGCCCAGCCCAGCGCTTCGGCCTGGAGCTGCTCCGCCGGCACGGCCGCGTTGACCATGCCCAGTTCGGCGGCCTTCCGCCCGTCGAAGCGCTCACCGAGCAGCAGGAGCTCCTTCGCCTTGAGCGGACCGACCAGCAGCGGGAGCAGCCGCGACGCCGCGCCGGTGACGCTCAACCCGAGCGAGACCTCGGGGAAGGCGAACACGGCGTCCTCGGCGGCCAGGATCAGGTCGCAGCCGAGCGCGAACTCCGCGCCGGCGCCGATCGCGTAGCCGTGCACCGCCGCGATCACCGGCTGGCGCAGCCCGCGCAGCCGCCGCGTGACGTCCTGGAGCCGGTCCAGCCGCGTCCGCGAGTCACCCTCGGGGGTGGGTTCCTTGAGGTCGTGGCCGGCGCAGAAGGCCCGGCCGTTCCCGGACAGGACCACGACGCGGGCGTCGCTGCGGGCGGCGGCGTCGAGGGCGGCGAGGAAGTCGTCGACCAGCACGGCCGCGACCGCGTTCAGCCGCTCGGGCCGGTTCAGCCGGATCTGCGCGATGCCGTCCTCGACGGCGAAGTCCACGGTGGGCATGAGGGCGATGCTAGACGTTCGATCGATCGATCGATAGCCTCTGGACTCATGCGGGTCGATGCGGTCTACGAGAACGCCACGGTGTGGACGGGCGAAGGCGTCACCAGCGCTCTCGCCGTGCTGCACGGCCGGGTGGTCGCGCTGGGGGACGACGCTCTCTCGCTTTCGGCGCGCTCGCGCGTCGACCTCGCCGGCGGGTTCGTCGTGCCCGGCTTCCACGACGCCCACAACCACATGGCGTGGTTCGGCATGGGCCTCGACGACGTGCCGCTCAGCGACTGCCGCAGCGTCGAGGAGGTCTACGACGCCGTCGCCGCGCGCGCCGCGACGCTGCCGGCCGGGAGCTGGGTGATCGGCAGCGGGTACGACCAGAACAAGCTCGCCGGCGGGCACCCGGACTCCCGCGGCCTCGACCGCGCCGCGCCGGGCATGCTCGTGCGGCTCAAGCACATGTCCGGGCACATGACCGTGGTCAACTCGGCCGTGCTCGACCGGCTCGACCTGGCGAACGTCCCGGTCGGCGGCGACATCGTGCTTGCCGCCGACGGCTCGCCGACCGGCCTGCTGCGCGAGCAGGCGCAGCTGCTGCTGCGGCCGCTCACCTACCCGACCCCCGTCGAGCGGGTCGTGCGCGGCCTCGGCCGGGCGTCCGAGCAGTACCTGGCCGAGGGTATCACCAGCGTCCAGGAAGCCGGGATCGGCGGCGGCCTGGTCGGTGAGACACCCGCGGAATTGGCCGCTTACCAGGAGGCGCGCGATCGCGGCGTGCTGCGCGTGCGCAGCACGGTGATGGTCGCCGCGAGCGTGCTGCACGACCTGCCCGACAACGCCGGCTTCGGCCTCGACCTCGGCCTGCGCACCGGCCTCGGCGACGAGTGGCTGCGCGTCGGCCCGATGAAGTTGTTCGCCGACGGCTCCCTGGTCGGGCGCACCTGCGCGATGCACGAGCCCTTCGACGGCGCTGAAACTGCCTCAGACGCCGGCGGGCTGGACAACCGCGGCTACTTCCAGGTGCCCGAGGACGAGCTGGCCCGCACGATCCGCCGCGCCCATGAAGCGGGCTGGCAGATCGCGACGCACGCGATCGGCGACCGTGCGATCACCGTCGTCCTCGACGCCTACGAAGCCGCGTTGGCCGCTTCGCCGCGCATGGACCACCGGCACCGCATCGAGCACTGCGCGGTGCTCCAGCCCGCGGAGCTGACCCGGCTCGCCTCGCTCGGGCTCATCCCATCGCCGCAGGGAAGGTTCGTCAACGAGCTCGGCGACGGCATGCGCGCCGCGCTCGGTGAAGCCCGCGTCCCGTGGTGCTACCGGCTGCGAAGCGTGCTCGACGCGGGGTGCGTGCTGCCCGCGTCCTCGGACCGGCCCGTCGTGAACGGCGCGCCGCTGCTCGCCCTGGCCGACATGGTGCGTCGGCGCACCGCGTCAGGCGCTCCCTTCGGACTCGAAGAGGCGCTGACGCCGGAGCAGGCGTTGCGCGCATACACGTCCGGCTCGGCGTACGCGACCTTCGCCGAGCGTGACCTGGGCACGCTCGAGCCCGGGAAGCTCGCCGATTTCGCCGTGTTGTCCGGTTCGCCCCTGGACGAGTCCGCTTTGGACGACCACGCTTTTGAAGAACTCAGCGTGCAAGGCACCGCCGTCGGCGGCGAACTGCGTTACCAAGCCTGATGACTCACCTCCCCACGTGTTCGAGTGCTTCCTCGGCCAGCGCGGCCCAGGGGTGTGGCGACCCCGGGGCCAGCGCCAGCCATTCCTTCATCGGGGTGCCCTTGTTGGCGTCGAAACGCACCCCGTGCCCGCCCTCCACGAGCTCGTCGACTCGCGCGCGAGGCAGCTTGAGCACCAGCCGCCCGCGGACGAACATCGCGAAGATCCGGCCGTGCGCACGCAGCGCCGAGCGCCCGAACCCGCCGGTCGTGCCGGGTGGCGTGATGCCCGGACGTCCGGTGAACTCGTCGACCAGGTCCTCGAACTTCTCCTCTGGTGACATCGACCACCTCCACCCGCGACCGTAACGACCACCACCGACAAAAAGGAGCCGCGATGCCCGTCCGCGACGCCGTCTTCGAAGACATCGAGGAAATCTGCGCGCTCATCGAGGAGCACGCCGTCTACGAGGACAACCACGACCTGAAGCTGGACCGCGCCGAGATGAGCGGGCACCTGTTCGGGCCGGACCCGAAGGCCTGGGTGCTGATCGCGACCCCACCCGGCGAGCCGGGGACGGTCGCCGGCTTCGCGTTCTGCAGCTGGAACTTCTCCACCTGGGAGGCGCGGCCGGGGATCTGGCTGGACGACCTGTTCGTCCGGCCCGCGCACCGGCGCTACGGGCTCGGCAGCGAACTGCTCGACGAGCTGCGCACCCGTACGACCGGCCGCGTCGAGTGGGACATGCAGGAAGGCAACGAAAAGGGGGAGGCGTTCTACGCCCAGCTCGGCGCCGAGCCGGTCCCGGGCTGGATCCGCTACCGCTGGCGAACGTGAACTTTCACGAGAAAGAACCCGGCCCCGTATCGTATGCGGTATGGGAGATGGTTCGGTCCGGAGGTCCTCGTCGGTCGAGGACTACGTCCGGGTGATCTACGGCCTGGTCGAGCGGGGAGAGGCGGTCACCAACGCGTCGCTCGCCGGCCGGCTGGAGGTCAGCCCGTCCTCGGCGTCGGGGATGGTCACGAAGCTGTCCCAGCTCGGCCTGGTCACCCACGCCCCGTACCGCGGCATCGAGCTCACGGCCGACGGCAGGCTGCTGGCGCGTTCGGTGCTCCGGCGGCACCGGCTGATCGAGACGTACCTGGTGTCGGAGCTCGGCTACACGTGGGACGAGGTCCACGCGGAGGCGGACGCGCTGGAGCACGCGGTGTCGGACAGGCTTGTCGAGCGCATCGCGGCCAAGCTGGGCAACCCGGTCCGCGACCCGCACGGCGACCCGATCCCGGCCCCGGACGGCAGCGTGGAGGAGCTGCCGGTCCGCATCCTGGACGACCTCCCGCCGGGCGCGGTCGGCGAGATCGTCCGGGTCTGGGACACGGACCCGGAGCTGCTGAGGTACCTGACGGAACACGCGATCAACCTGGGCGAACGCATCGAGGTCGTGGAGCGGCAGCCGTTCGGGGGGCCGATGGTGGTGAAGGTGGGGTCGCCGCCGGATGCGGCCACGCACGCGATCGGCAAGGAGATCGCGCAGGCGCTGTCGGTCACCCTGCGCTGACCCCGGGCGCCCCAATGTGGCCTTCGGTGCGTCTGACGCACCGAAGGCGGCTTGGGTTCATGGGGTGGTTGCAACACCGATGGTTGGAGGGTGTTGTGGCTGGTCGGGTAGGTCGGGTGCCGTTGTTGCGGGATGTGCGGGTGCGGTTTTGGGAGCAGGTGCGGGCGGGG